>JAOZVV010000085.1 GCA_025869365.1 Pseudonocardia sp. | reverse complement strand
CTAGACGGTATGGAGGTCCGGGCTGGGGCCTCGCCACACATGTGAACGTGGGTTGCCGGACGGGAGCGGGTCCTGGCCGGTAGAGCCACAGATGTGGGGAGGCCCCAGTGGACCGGAAGCGTACGAGTGTCGGACTGGATGTGCACGCACGATCGGTGGCTGCCTGCGCCCTGGACGGGGTGACCGGTGAGTTACACGAGCGCCGGTTGACTCCGGATCACGACGAGCTGCTGGGGTGGCTGCGTGGGTTGGCCGGGCCGGTGGAGGTGGTCTACGAGGCCGGCCCGACCGGGTTCGGGCTGGCACGCTCGCTGGCCGGTGCCGGGATCTCGTGTCGGGTGGCGGCACCGTCACGGCTGCAGCGCCCCTCGGGTGATCGGGTCAAGACCGATAAGCGTGACGCCCGGCATCTGGCCCGGTTGGTACATCTGGATGAGATCGTCTCGGTGAGGGTGCCCAGCGTCGAGCAGGAAGCCGCCCGGGATCTGGTGCGTGCTCGTGAGGACGTCCGCCGGGACCTGCTCGCCGCCCGGCACCGGTTGTCGAAACTGCTGCTACGCCAGGGGATCGTCTACTACGGCGGGAAACCCTGGACCGGCAACCATGATCGCTGGCTACAGGCCCGACGCCGAGAGGCGGTGTTCGACCAGCGCGGACTGGGCCTGGCCTTCGACATCGCCTACGACACCGTGCTGGCCACCCTCGCCCGCCGTGACCGCCTCGACGCTGCGATCACCGAGATGGCCACGACGAGCCAATACACACCGGTGGTGACCCGGCTGGGATGTCTGCGTGGGGTCTCGACGTTGACCGCGTTCGGGCTCGCGGTCGAGATCGGAGACTGGCAGCGCCTCTCGGGCCGCACGATCGGCGCCTACCTCGGGCTGGTCCCGACCGAGTCCTCCTCCGGGCAGTCCCGCTCGCAGGGGTCGATCACCAAGACCGGCAACGCTCACGCCCGGCGGTTGTTGATCGAGGCCGCCTGGCACCACCGCCGACCCGACCGGCCCAGCGTCACGTTGCGGCGCCGTCAGGACCTCGCGAGCCCGGCCGCGCGGGACCGGGGACAACGGGCGAACCGGCGGCTGCACCAGCGCTGGGCCCGGTTCGACGCCCGTCACAAGCTTCCGGTCGTGGCGAACACCGCGATCGCCCGCGAGCTCGCCGGCTGGTGCTGGTCACTGGCCGTCCTCAACTGAGGGCGAGCCCTCTTGATCGTCCGGACCGGGACCGAAGGTGGTGACGGCTGCGTCTGTGAGTGGACCCGCGAACGCCCTATGAGCAACCCCTTCCGCCCACCCATCACCGGGGAGCGGGACCCCAGGTGACGCTCGCTGCTAGACCGCGGTTCCTGCTCGAGCCGAACAGTCCGTCCTGCGGTGACCAACCCGCGAATATCAGACTGACCACGCGTCGCACGCCGACACGCTCGCCACCACCGAACCCTCCCGGCTCCGGACAACGAAGCGGCGCCCACGACGACGGTCCTGGGCGCCGCTTCACCCTGCCCTTGACAGAAGGGCCTACATATCAGGGCATGGCGTCCGGCACCTGGCGGCGGACGTTCTCGTCCGGGAAGACGAAGCGGCGGAACGCCCACCAGCGAAACGCCATACCCACCAGCGTCCCGACGATCTGCCCGCTCACGAAGTCCGCGGCCTCCTGGGTGAACAGCGACACATCCGGGATCTGCAGGTCCAGCAGATAGCGCGAGACCGCCAGCGGAGCCGAGTAGACGCCGACGCCGACGCCGCTGACCAGGAAGAACAGCAGGGCCTCGTGATGGGCCTCCCGGCCGCCTCGGGTCCGGAAGGACCACTCGCGGTTCATGACGTAGGACACGATCGTCGCGATCAGCACCGCGATGATCTTCGCGGTCAGCGGTTTGGTATCGAGCACGGTGCTCTTCAGGAAGAGGAAGACCGCGGTGTCGATGATCCAGGTGGTACCGCCGACGAACGCGAACTTCACCAGCTCACGGTGCTTGATCGCGAGGTCGCGATACGGCTGCGGGACGCGCGCCAGCGCCGTTTCGACCAAGGACACCTGATCGATCGTGCCAGACGGCGGATGGAGGGGATCGCTCGGCTAGGCTCCACCGACCGTGAGCGCTCCCCGTGACTTCCCCGTCGTCGGCATGATCGGCGGCGGGCAGCTGGCCCGGATGACCCATCATGCCGCCATCGCCCTCGGCCAGACCCTGCGCGTGCTCGCCGCGAGGCCGGACGAGCCCGCCGCACTGGTGAGCCCGGACGTCGTCGCCGGGTCGCCGGACTCCCTGGACGATCTCCTCGCCCTCGCGGCGACGTGTGACGCCGTCACGTTCGACCACGAGGGCGTGCCGCAGGAGCACCTGCGGGCGCTCGTCGAGCGGGGCGTGCCCGTCCGTCCCGGGCCGGACGCGCTGCTGCACGCCCAGGACAAGCTCGTGATGCGGCGCAGGCTCGCCGGACTCGGGATCGCCGTCCCGCCGTTCGCCCCGGTGGAGGGCCCGGCGGACGTCGCGGAGTTCGGTGCCGAGCACGGCTGGCCGGTGGTGCTCAAGGCCGTCCGCGGCGGGTACGACGGCCGCGGCGTCTGGTTCCTGTCCTCCGCGGACCCGGAGCTGGTGACCGAGCTGCTCGCGGCCGGGACGCCGTTGATGGTCGAGCAGGCCGTCACCATGCGCCGGGAGCTGGCCGCGCAGGTCGCCCGCTCGCCGTTCGGGCAGGCCGCGGCGTGGCCGGTGGTGGAGAGCATCCAGGAGAAGGGCCAGTGCGTCGTCGTCCTCGCCCCGGCGCCCGGGCTCTCCGAGGACCTGGCGCTCGAGGCGCAGGGCCTGGCGCTGCGGATCGCCCGGGAGCTGGAGGTCACCGGGCTGCTCGCCGTGGAGCTCTTCGAGACCGACTCCGGCCTGGTCGTCAACGAGCTCGCGATGCGGCCTCACAACTCCGGGCACTGGACCATCGAGGGCGCCCGGACGTCCCAGTTCGAGCAGCACCTGCGCGCGGTCCTGGACTACCCGCTGGGGTCGACGTCGCCGACCGCGCCCGCCGTCGTCATGGCGAACGTGCTCGGAGCGGACGTGACGCCGTCGATGACCGTCGACGAGCGGATCCACCATCTCTTCGCGCGGTTCCCGGACGTCAAGGTCCACCTCTACGGCAAGGCGGAGCGGCCCGCGCGCAAGGTGGGGCACGTGACCGCGCTGGGCCGGGACATGACCGAGGTGCGGCGGCGCGCCGAGCTCGGTGCGCACTGGATCTCGACGGGCGAGTGGTCCGACGGATGGTCCGTGCACGACGGGGCGGCCGCGTCCGTCCCCACGACGACGGGAGAGCGCAGTGAGTGACCCCCAGGTGGGCGTGATCATGGGCAGCGACTCGGACTGGCCCGTGATGGAGGCCGCCGGCACGGCGCTCGCCGAGTTCGACGTCGCCTACGAGGTGGGCGTCTACTCCGCGCACCGCACCCCGCAGCGGATGCTGGACTACGCCCGCGACGCGGCCGGCCGGGGCCTCAAGGTGATCATCGCCGGGGCGGGCGGCGCCGCACACCTGCCCGGGATGGTCGCCTCCGCGACGCCGCTCCCGGTGATCGGCGTCCCCGTCCCGCTCAAGGTGCTCGACGGCCTGGACTCGCTGCTCTCGATCGTGCAGATGCCGGCGGGGGTGCCGGTCGCGACGGTCGCGGTGGGCAACGCGCGCAACGCCGGACTGCTCGCGGTGCGGATCCTGGCGGCCTCGGACGGGGATCTCCGGACCCGGATGGAGACCTTCCAGGCGGATCTCGAACAGATGGTGCTGGACAAGGACACCGCGCTCCGGGCGTCCCTGGGCAGGGCCTGACGACGCCGCCGAAATTCCCGTGGCGCGCGACCCGATCTCGGTCGTAGGCTGGCAGCACATGGGAGAGGAGGTGGTCCAGCGTTGATTAGCAACAGGACTCGTGAGGTGACTGTCCGCTAGCACCGCGGGACGTTTTCTCGACGGCCGTGGAAGTCGGTAGGTGCCGGCGAAATTCCAGGCGGTCACCGTGATCCCCGGGCCCGAGCCCGTCCAGCTCGGCATGCGCATCGCGTTCGGTGCGGCCCGGGGATCATCCATGTCCGCGCCCGGTTCCGGCGTCGTGCCGGCGCTCGAGCGGCTCGAGCGCCACACAGGGCCGCTCGAGCCACTCGGGCGTCAGCCGACCCCCGCCGCGGCCTCCGGCCCCCGGCTCGCCGCCTCCGCGATCAGCTCCCGCAACGCCTCGACGTCCACCCCCGCCAGGCGCGGGAAGCGCACGCAGGACTTCCCGATCGACGCCGTCGGCAGCCTGTCCCGGTAGGCCTCCGCCAGGTAGCCGTTCTCGGTCGCGCACAGTACGTAGAGGGACAGGTAGCGCTTGTTCGCGGCGAGGCCGAGCAGCGCTGCGTCGCCCTCCCGCCCGCTCGCGTAGCGGTAGTGGAAGGACCCGTAGCCGATCCCGGGCGGGCTCATCACCCGGTCCAGCCCCGGAGCGGTCTCGCGGATCAGCGCGTCGAGGGCGACGACGTCCGCGCGCCGCTTCTCGTCGACGGCAGCCAGGTACTCGTCGGGGGTCATGCGGACATCGTGGCAGGAACCGGGCACCGCGTCAGGAGCGCGGGCCGTCAGGAACTGAGGCGTTCGAGGTTCCGGGCCGCCCGTTCGAGCCGACGGGTCACGTCCTCGAGCCCGAGGGGGGCGTCCAGCGGGAGCATCCCGGAGACCTTGCGGAAGTGCGTGACGCACTCCCGGGCGCCCTCGGCCGTCGCGCCGTCGGCGAGCCAGCGGCGCAGCGCCTGGTTGTGGGCGGCGACGACCGCGGCGCCGGTGACGGCCGCGCGCAGGTCCCCGTCCGGGACGTCGGCCAGGCGGGCGCTGAGCTCGCGGGTGAACAGCCGCCGGTAGCGGTGCACCATCGCCGCCTCGCGGTCCCGCAGCGCGGGCACCCGGTGGACCAGTGCGAACCTCTTCCGTGCGGTCTGCACGTCCGTCAGGTACAGGTCGAAGACGGTCTCCGCGGCGCGCAGCACCACCGAGGACAGCGGCTCGGTCGGGTGCGCCTCGGCGAACACCGCGGCGATCCGGGCGAGGCCCAGATCGTGGTCCGGCGAGACCGCGTCCTCCTTGCCCGCGAAGTAGCGGAAGAAGGTCCGCCGGCCGACGCCGGCGGCGGCGGCGATGTCGTCGACGGTCGTCTCGTCGTAGCCCTTGTCCGTGAACAGGTCCACCGCGGCCGTGACCAGGTCCCGGCGGACCTCCGCCCGCCCCTCGGCCGACCGTCCGCGGCGCATCTGGGGTGCGGCCTCCGTCATGGCACGGAGGGTAACATTTCCCCTTGTGAGATGGCACGCAGTGCCGTTAACCTAGCCCTCGCGGACACCCACGCAGCGCACCCGAGCAGGACAAGGAAGTTCACAGACGATGGACAACGCCGACTTCGACACCTACCGGCTGAGCGACGAGCACGAGGCCCTGCGCGACGCGGTCCGCGCGCTCGCCGAGAAGGAGATCGCGCCGTACGCCGCGGAGGTCGACGAGCAGGCGCGCTACCCCATCGAGGCGCAGGAGGCCCTGACCAAGGCGGGCTTCCAGGCCGTCCACATCCCCGAGCAGTACGGCGGCGAGGGCGCCGACGAGCTCGCCGCGTGCATCGTGATCGAGGAGGTCGCGCGGGTCTGCGCGTCGTCGTCGCTGATCCCGGCGGTCAACGGCCTGGGCTCCGTCCCGATCCTGCTCTCGGCGTCCGAGGAGCTCAAGGCGCAGGTGCTGCCCTCGATCGCCTCCGGCGAGGCGATGATCAGCTACGCGCTGAGCGAGCGGGAGGCGGGTTCGGACGCCGCCTCGATGCGGACCCGCGCCCGCCGCGACGGTGACGACTGGGTGCTCAACGGCACCAAGTGCTGGATCACCAACGCCGGCGTCTCCACCTGGTACACCGTCATGGCCGTGACGGACCCGGAGAAGAAGGCCAACGGCATCTCGGCGTTCGTCGTGCACAAGGACGACCCCGGCTTCGAGGTCGGGCCCAAGGAGCGCAAGCTCGGCATCGCCGGGTCACCGACCCGCGAGATCTACTTCCAGAACTGCCGCATCCCCGGGGACCGGATCATCGGCGCCGAGGGCACCGGCTTCAAGACCGCGCTCGCGACCCTGGACCACACCCGCCCGACGATCGGCGCGCAGGCGGTCGGCATCGCGCAGGGCGCGTTGGACCACGCGATCTCCTACATCAAGGAGCGCAAGCAGTTCGGCAAGGCGATCGCGGAGTTCCAGGGCGTCCAGTTCATGATCGCGGACATGGCGATGAAGGTGGAGGCCGCGCGTCAGCTCGTCTACGTCGCCACCTCGCGTGCGGAGCGGGGCGAGAAGAACCTCGGCTTCATCTCCTCCGCCGCGAAGTGCCTGGCCAGTGACACCGCGATGCAGGTGACCACGGACGCGGTCCAGCTCTTCGGCGGCGCGGGCTTCACCAAGGACTTCCCGGTGGAGCGGATGATGCGGGACGCGAAGATCACGCAGATCTACGAGGGCACCAACCAGGTCCAGCGGATGGTGATGGCGCGGGCGCTGCTCCGCTGACGTGCCGCTCGGTGCGCGGAAACGGTCGCTGTGGCGAGGGTTTCCGCGCACCGGGCCGTCGGACGCGCACCGGGCCTCAGAGCAGGAAGCGGAAGAGCGGGGAGTCCGGCGGGATCCGCTCGATCGTGGGCGGCGCGGCCTCCATCCGGGCGAGGAGCCCGTCGAGGTCCGCCGGGTCCCCCAGCTCCAGGCCGACGAGTGCGGGGCCGGTCTCCCGGTTGCTGCGCTTGACGTACTCGAAGAGCGTGATGTCGTCGTCCGGGCCCAGGACGTCGTCCAGGAAGCTCCGCAGCGCACCGGGCTCCTGCGGGAACTCGACCAGGAAGTAGTGCTTGCGGCCCTCGTGCACGAGGGCGCGTTCGACGATGTCCGCGTACCTGCTGACGTCGTTGTTGCCGCCGGAGAGCAGACACACCGTCGTCGACCCGTGGGGGATGTCGAGCTGCTCCAGCGCGGCGGGGGCGAGGGCGCCCGCAGGCTCGGCGATGATCCCGTCGGACTGGTAGAGCGCGAGCATCTCCACCGAGACCCGGCCCTCGGCGACCGGCTCCAGCTCGATCCCGGCGTCCCGCACGATCGGGAAGGTGACGTCCCCGACCCGGCGCACCGCGGCGCCGTCGACGAAGGGGTCGACGGTCTCCAGCGTGGTCGGGGCGCCTTCGCGCAGCGCCGCGGCCATGCTCGCCGCGCCGGCGGGCTCGACGCCGATCACCCGCACCCCGGGGTGGCGTTCCCGCAGGTAGACGAGGGTCCCGGCGAGCAGGCCACCGCCGCCGACGGGGACGACCACGGTGTCCGGCGGGTCCGCGAGCTGG
The DNA here is from genome assembly GCA_025869365.1 of Pseudonocardia sp. GTDB lineage: Bacteria > Actinomycetota > Actinomycetes > Mycobacteriales > Pseudonocardiaceae > Pseudonocardia. The sequence continues at coordinate 3,138 of JAOZVV010000085.1, read as the reverse complement.
CTCACCACCTCGCGGATCACGGTGCCCTGCCCGGCCACGGTGCGGGCGTCGTCGAAAGCGGGGACGAGGGTGGCGCCGGACTCGGCGGCGTCCTTCGCGGCGGCGGCCGCCGCGTCGTCGTAGGTGTTGCCGACGACGATCACCTTCACGACCTTCCCGCCGAGCCGCGCGACCCGGTCCCGCTTCTGCCGGGGCGTGGTGCGGGGCAGGTACACCCGCGCCTCGACGCCGAGGCGGGCGCAGGCGAAGGCGACGCCCTGGGCGTGGTTGCCGGCGCTGGCGCAGACCACGCCGCGCTCGCGCTCGGCCGGGGGGAGCTGGGCGATCAGGTTGTACGCGCCGCGGATCTTGTAGGAGCGGACGGGCTGCAGGTCCTCCCGCTTGATCCACACCTCGCCGCCGATCGCGTCGGAGAGCCGGGGCGAGATCTGCAGTGGGCTCGGCCCGATCACGGCGCGGAGCCGCGTGGCCGCGACGTCGACGTCGTCCGCGGTCACGGCCGGGGTCAGGCTGGCGGTGCTGGTGGGGGGCACGGCGGTCACGGCTACACGGTGCCACGCGCCCGGTCCCCGGACCGCACCGCGTCCGCTTCCCCGCAGCGGTGACCGGTGCCGGACGACGGTCGGGCACTCACAGGCGCGTGGTGCACCGCTCGCTGTCGTACTTGCGGTCGAGCCGGGCGGGGTCGGGCCGTGCGACCTGCACCAGGGACGCCCCGGCCGCGAGGACCGCGAGCAGGCCGTCCCGCAGGCCGTCGAGGGTGACCCAGTCCAGGGTCGAGAGCACCCGGTCCGTCGCGGCCAGGCCGAGGGCCGAGGCCCGTTCCCGGGCCTCGGCGAGGAGATCGGAGGCCGGGCGCCCGTCGAGCACGCTCGTGCCCGGGGTCACGGGCTCCCAGGGGACGAACGCGTCGGGCTGCAGCCGGACCTCGGTGGCGAAGTCCACCACCGCGTCCGGCAACCCGTCGATACCGCGGCCGAAGGCGTCCAGGGACAGCGCCACCACCCCGCCCGAGGGCTCCGCGGCCAGCGCGAGGTCCACCCGGTCCCGGTCGCACAGCACCCATTCGGCGGCCGAGGGGTCCGAGACGACCTCCGCCCCGCAGGACCACACCGCGAGCAGCACCGCCGCGGTCTGCCAGTGCGCGGGCAGCAGCACCGCGACCGTCCCGCCGGGCTCGACGTCGCACTCGTCGCGCAGGAGGTTGGCGGCCTTCGCCGCCCAGTTCGCGGCGGTGACGGCGGAGAGCTCGATCCGCTCGCCGGTCCCGTCGTCGTAGAAGGTGATCAGCGGGCGCGCGGGGTTCGCGGCGAGGATCGGGTCCAGCAGGTCGTCGGTCAGGGACACGGACGTCCTCTCAGCGGTGCGGGCGATCGCGGGGGGCGGCGGCGGATCAGTCGATGCACGGTACGCCGCCGGCGTTGATCGCCGATCCGGCGTCCGGGGCGGGGGCGGGAGCGCCCCCGGACGCCGCCGGTGCGGCGGTCGGCGCGGCGGCGGGCGGCACCTCGAAGTCCGTGCCGAGCAGCACCTGGACGTGCCCGGACGCGACCCCGTCCGCCTGCTCGACGCCGATCCCACCCAGCTTCCCCGCGACCGCGCGGGCCGCCGCGTCCCCGTCGGACTGCGCGTAACGGACCACGGAGGTCGTGCGGCTCGGTGCGTTCTCGACGGTGCCCTTGGCGAACCCGGCGGCCCCGAGGGAGTCCGCGACCTGGGCGGCGAGCCCGGTGGTGCCGGACCCGTTGCCGACATCGGTGGTGACGGCGGCCGGGTCGACGCCCGGGGTCGGCTCCGGTGTCCCGGTCGGCTTCTCGTCCGCCGGGGCCGTCTGCTGGTCGACGAAGTCCTTGACCTGCGCCGGATCGACGAGCACGACGTCACCCCGCTCGTTGTTCGCGCCGCCCTGCGTGGGGATCGTCAGGAAGTTCAGCTTGCCCGCCGCCAGCCCGGAGGCCTGCCGGGCGAACGCGAGGAGGTCCCAGCCGGAGTCGATGACCAGCGACTTGTGGGCGACGTCGACCAGCCCGGCCAGCGTCGACGGGTTGGTCAGGGTGCCGCTGGAGAGCGTCTTGTCCGCGACGGCGGCGAGGAACACCTGCTGGCGGCGGATCCGCGACAGGTCCCCCTCGGGGAGGCCGTGGCGCTGGCGGACGAAGGACAGCGCGGCCGCACCGGAGATCGTCTGCGGGCCGGCGGGGAAGTTCGCGCCGGAGAAGTCGTCGTCCACCGGCTTGCGCAGGCACACGTCCACGCCGCCGATCGCCTCGGTGAGGTTGTAGAAGCCGAGCAGGTTGACCTCGGCGTAGTGGTCGATCGTGAGCCCGGTGAGGTCCTGGACGGTCTGCACCAGCGTGCTGCGTCCCGCCGCGGAGGACTCGCTGTCGACCTCCTTGGCGTCCATCCCGCCGGCCTTGACGAGCTCCTCGGCCTTGAGCGCCTTCGTCGCCGGGTAGGCTGCGTTGATCTTGTCCTTGCGGTAGCCCGGGATGTCCACGTAGCTGTCCCGCGGGATCGAGAAGGCCGTCGCGCCGCCGCCGTCCGCGGGCAGGTGCAGGACGATGATCGTGTCCGAGTTCAGCACCCCGCTGTTCTCGCCGCCGTGCAGCTGGTCGAGCACGGCCTGGGGGAGCGGGTTGCCCTGCGCGTCCGTGCGGCTGTCCACACCCACCAGCAGGATGTTCTGCTCCCCGGAGTTCGAGCCACCGGTGATGACGTTGGTCGTGGTCAGGCCGCCGGTGATGTCCCGGTAGAGGCCCCACGCGGCTCCGGTCACGGCCACCACCAGCGCGGACAGGACGCAGACCGCGATCCGGAGACGATGCGCGAGGTGGCCGGGCCGGGGGCCGGGTGGTGGCGCGGGGGTGGGGCAGGGCGCTGGTGGCCGCAGCATGGCGTCTTCCTCCATCTCTGATTCCTTCAAGCTGCCGCCCACCTTGGATTCGATGGGCAGCGTGGCGGGGCACATGGACGGCCTGTCGCCGTTTGGCGTGCCGCCGCCGTTTGACGGCATTGACGTGCCTGCCACCGCCGGCAGCGGCGGCAGCGGCAGCGCCAGCCGCCGAGTGTCGGGCGCCGCGCCAGCAGTCCTGAGCGCGCTGGGCGGCGGCGGCGGCTCTGGTCGCCGCCTTACAGGAT
>JAOZVV010000084.1 GCA_025869365.1 Pseudonocardia sp. | reverse complement strand
CGCGGCTGGCCGCGTGAGCCCATGCGCCCGCACAACCTGACGCTGGTCATGCTCGGCGCCGGCCTGCTGTGGTTCGGCTGGTTCGGCTTCAACGCCGGCTCGGCGCTGGGCGCCAACGGCATCGCCGCTTTCGCCCTGGTCAACACGATCCTCGCGACCTGTGCCGCGATGCTCGGCTGGCTGATCACCGAGCGCATCCGCGACGGCAAGCCCACCTCCCTCGGCGCCGCCTCCGGCATCGTCGCGGGTCTGGTCGCGATCACTCCCTCCTGCTCCTCGGTCTCCCCGCTCGGTGGCATCGCGATCGGCCTCATCGCCGGTGTGCTGTGCGCCCTGGCGGTCGGCCTGAAGTTCCGCTTCGGCTACGACGACTCGCTCGACGTCGTCGGTGTCCACCTCGTCGGCGGTATCCTCGGCACCGTCCTGATCGGCTTCTTCGCCGACCCGGGCTCCCCGGCGGCCGTCGCGGGCCTGTTCTACGGCGGCGGTGTCGACCAGCTCTGGCGCCAGGTCGTCGGCGCGCTGGCGGTGCTCCTCTACTCGGGCATCCTGACCTTCGTCATCGCCCTGGTCGTCAAGGCGATCTTCAAGGGCAAGATCCGCATCGACGACGAGGACGAGGCCACCGGCATCGACGAGACCGAGCACGCGGAGACCGCCTACGACTTCTCGAGCCACCGCGGTCTGGCGGGCGTCGGTGGAGGCCCGCGTCCCGACGCGGCCACCGTCCAGGCGACCTCCCACGTGCCGGCTCCCGCCGGCAAGGAGAGCTGATCCATGAAGCTGATCACCGCCATCGTCAAGCCGTTCGTGCTGGAGGACGTCAAGGGCGCCCTCGAGCAGATCGGGGTCCTCGGGATGACCGTCTCGGAGGTCCAGGGCTACGGCCGGCAGAAGGGTCACACCGAGGTCTACCGCGGCGCGGAGTACTCGGTGGACTTCGTCCCGAAGGTCCGGGTGGAGGTCGTCGCGGACGACACCCTCGCGGACAAGGTGGTCGACGCCGTCGTCGAGGCGGCGCGCACCGGCAAGATCGGTGACGGCAAGGTCTGGGTGACGACGGTCGAGACCGTCGTCCGGGTCCGCACCGGTGAGCGCGGGAACGACGCCATCTAGCTCGTCCCTTCCGTCGTCGGGGGCCCGCTGCGCCGAGTGATCTCGGCGCCGCGGGCCTCCGACGTCTGACGGGCGACTGTATTTCGTCCGTTCCGTCCGTTTCGTTGTCCTGCTGCTCGACCATCTGGTCCGCACCCGTCGAAGAGGGGTTCTCCCGTGATGCTCGTGACCGCGATCGTGAAGCCGTTCGCCCTGGACGAGGTGCGCGCCGGGCTGGACCGTCTCGACGTCTCCGGCCTCACCGTCAGCGAGGTCAACGGCTTCGGCCGCCAGCGCGGGCACACCGAGGTCTACCGCGGCGCGGACTACCAGGTGGACTTCATCCCGAAGGTGCGCCTCGAGGTCGTGGTGGAGGAGCCGGTCGTCGAGAAGGTGATCGAGGCCGTCGTGGCGGCGTCGAGGACGGGCAAGATCGGTGACGGCAAGGTCTGGGTCACCCCGGTCGAGACGGTGGTGCGGGTCCGGACCGGTGAGCGGGGCGCCGACGCCCTGTGAGGCGAGCGGACGGCCGGCTCCCCGACCTGGTCGGGGCCGCGCCGGGTGGGGTCGGGGGACCTGGTGAGGATCGGCGTGAACGACGGCCCGGTGGCCGGCGGACGGCGCCGGCTGACGTGAAGGCGAGTCGGTGACGACGGTGAGCTCGGGTTCGGCCGAGGATCTGGTCAAGGCCAAGGCAGTGTTGCTGGACACCGCGGGTGGCCGCAGACGGCTGAGCCCGGAGGCGCTCCGGACGGCCCTGGTGGACCTGCACGACTTCTGGCTCTCGTCGCGGTGCGCGGCGATCGGGCTCACGGAACGGGCGTCGCTGGTCGCGGTGGGTGCGCTGGGCCGCCGCGAGCTGGCTCCCTGGTCGGACCTGGACCTGGTGCTGCTGCACGACGGCCGCAAGGACGTCGACCGGCTGGCCGAGCAGCTCTGGTACCCGCTCTGGGACGCCGGCATCGGGCTGGACCACTCGGTCCGCACCCCCGGACAGGCCGTCCAGGTCGCGGCGACGGACCTGCGGGCCGCCTTCGGGCTGCTGGAGATGCGCCACATCGCCGGGGACCCCGCGCTGTCGGACAAGGTGCGCGGCGCCGTGCGGCAGGCCTGGCGCGCGGGGATCCGCAGCCGTTTCGACGAGATCAACGACGGCGCGCACGACCGCTGGGCCAAGGTCGGCGACGTCGCACACCGCATCGAACCCGATCTCAAGTCCGGGCACGGCGGCCTGCGGGACGTCCACCTGATCGACTCCCTGGCCGCCGCACAGCTCGTGGACCGGCCCGGCGTCGAGGTGCTCGAGGCCCGGGACCTGCTGCTGGACGTCCGCACGGAGCTGCACCGGCTCGCCGGCCGCGCGCGGGACGTCCTGCGCGCCCAGGACGCGGACGAGATCGCCGCCGTGCTCGAGATCGGGGACCGCTTCGAGCTGGCCCGTGCGATCTCCGGGGCGGCCCGCGCCGTCGCGTTCGCCGCGGAGGTGGGCCTGCGCTCCGCCCGCGCCGCGCTGCCGCGTCGCGGGCTCGCCGCGTTGCGCCGCGCGCCCGTCCGCCGCCCGCTGGACTCCGGCGTCGTCGAGCACATGGGAGAGGTGACCCTGGCACGCGACGCCGCCGCCAACCGGGACCCGGCGCTCGTCCTGCGGGTCGCGGCGACCGCCGCGCGGACCGGCCTGCCGGTCGCGGCCGGAACCCTGCACCGCCTCGCCGAGACCGCGCCCGAGCTGCGGGAGCCGTGGCCGCGGGCCGCGCTGGGTGAGCTGCTGTCCCTGCTCGGCACCGGTCGCGGCATGGTCGACGTGATCGAGGCGCTGGACCGCACGGGTCTGTGGGGGCGGATGTTCCCGGAGTGGGGCGCCGTCCGGGACCTGCCGCCGCGGGACCGGGCGCACGTGTGGACCGTGGACCGCCACCTCGTCGAGACCGCCGCCCAGGCGGCCCGGCTGACCACCCGCGTCTCCCGGCCGGACCTGCTTCTGGTCGGGGCGCTGCTGCACGACATCGGCAAGGGCCGCGGCGGGGACCACTCCGAGGTCGGCGAGTCCCTCGCGGTGCAGATGGGCCGCCGGCTCGGGTTCGACGAGGCGGACGTCGAGCTGCTCGGCCGGATGGTCCGGCACCATCTCCTCCTCCCGCACACCGCCACCCGGCGGGACCTGGACGATCCCGCCACCGTCGGGCGGGTCGCGGAGACACTCGGCAACGACGCGGTGCTGCTGGACCTGCTCGACGCCCTCGCCGAGGCGGACTCGCTGGCCACCGGCCCCGCGGTGTGGAGCCCCTGGAAGCGGTCGCTGATCCGTGGGCTCACGGCCCGCACCCGCGCGATGATGGCGGGGGAGGTCCTGCCGGAGCCCGGGCCGGAGGCCGCACCGGACCCGGAGCTCGAGTCCGCCGTCGCCAAGGACGGCAGGCCGGTGGTCCGGCTGGTCCAGGAGGACGACCTGGCGTCGATCACGATCGGCGTCCCGGACCAGCCGGGGGCGCTGTCCGCCTGCGCGGGGGTGCTCGCCCTGCACTCGCTCGAGGTGCACACGGCGGAGGTCCGCACCGCGGACACCCTCGCGATCGCCCGGTTCGCCGTCTCGCCCCGCTTCGGCGGGCTGCCGGACCACGCGCTGATCCGGGCGGACCTCGTCCGCGTCCTCGACGGGTCGCTGCTGCTGGCGGAGGCGTTGGCGCGCAAGGAGAAGGACTATGCGCCGTCCTCGCCCGTCGTCGAGCGGACGGTCGCCCCGCGCGTCCTCTGGTTCGACGACGAGGCCACCGGCGCGGTGGTGATGGAGCTGCGCGCGACGGACCGGATCGGGCTGCTGCACCACGTGGCCGGTGCGCTGGAGAGGGCGGACGTCGACGTGCGCTGGGCCCGGGTCTCGACGCTCGGGTCCTCCGTCGTGGACTCCTTCGGCCTCGCGGGCACCGGCACGGACGGGGTGGTGCCCCGGACGGACCGGCGCAGGATCGAGCAGTCGGTCCTCGCGGCGGCCAGGGAGCCGGCGGGGAAGGTGCCCGCGCCGGCGAAGGACACCCCGCCGTGATCCGCGCGTCATCGTCGCCGACGGCTGGTTCATCGGTATGAAACAGTGCGTCATCTCGACGTAACAATCGAGAACGATCATCCTCGCGACCGACGGCGAGGGGAGCGCGATGGGCGGGATCGACACCGGCGACACGGCGTACGTGCTGGGGTGCGCGGCGCTCGTGATGCTGATGACGCCGGGCCTGGCGTTCTTCTACGGCGGCATGGTCCGGGCCCGCAGCGTGCTCAACATGATGATGATGAGCCTGGTCAGCCTCGGCGTGATCGGCCTGATCTGGGTGCTGTTCGGGTTCTCGCTCGTCTTCGGGGACTCCCACGCCGGGCTCATCGGCGGGTTCGAGTTCGCCGGGCTGCGCCAGGTCGACGTCGTCGTCGGCGGGGTGCCGCTGCAGGCCTTCGCGATGTTCCAGCTGATGTTCGCCGTGATCACCGGGGCCCTGCTGTCCGGCGCGATCGCGGACCGGGCGCGCTTCTGGCCGTGGACCCTGTTCGTCGCGGCCTGGACGGTCGTCGTCTACCTCCCGCTCGCGCACTGGATCTTCTCGATCGACGGGGCGGTCTCCGAGCACGGGGGCTGGCTCGCGAACACCCTGGGCGCGCTGGACTTCGCGGGCGGGACCGCCGTCGAGATCAACTCCGGGGCGTCCGCGCTCGCCCTGGCGCTGGTCCTGGGGAAGCGGCCCGGCTGGCCGCACGAGCCCATGCGCCCGCACAACCTGCCCGCGGTGCTGATGGGCGCGGGACTGCTGTGGTTCGGCTGGTTCGGCTTCAACGCCGGCTCCGCGCTGACCGCGGGGGCCGTCGCGAGCAACGCCTTCGTCACCACGATGACGGCGTCCGCGGCGGCGGTGCTGTCCTGGCTGGTGCTGGAGCACCGCCTGGACGGGCGGCCGACGAGCCTGGGCGGTGCGTCCGCCGCCGTGGCCGGGCTGGTCGGGATCACCCCGGCCTGCGGGTACGTCGACACGTTCGGCGCGCTGCTGATCGGGCTGGTCGCGGGGCTGGTCTGCCAGCTGGCCATCCGGCTGAAGTACCGGCTCGGCTACGACGACTCGCTCGACGTCGTCGCGATCCACGGCGTCGGGGGTGTCACCGGGCTGGCGCTGCTGGGCCTCGTCTCGACCCACGCCGTCAACCCGGCCGGCCGGGACGGGCTGTTCTACGGGGGCGGGTTCGGGCTGCTCGGCGTGCAGGCCGTGGCGATCGGCGTCGCCGCGGCGTGGGCGTTCGGGCTCAGCGCGCTGCTGGCCTGGATCATCCGGCGGACGATCGGCTTCCGGGTCCCCGAGCACGTCGAGGCGGGCGGGATCGACGAGTCCGAGCACGCCGAGAGCGCCTACGAGTACTCGCCGCTGCACACCACCGGCCGGGGGAGCGGACTCCTCTCCCGGCACACCGAACCTGCGGAGGAGCACCGATGAAGCTGATCACCGGAATCGTCAAGCCGTTCGCCCTCGGCGACGTCAAGACCGCACTCGAGCGCCTCGGCGTCCTGGGGATGACCGTGAGCGAGGTGCAGGGGTTCGGCCGGCAGAAGGGGCACACCGAGGTCTACCGGGGCGCGGAGTACGCGGTGGACTTCGTGCCGAAGGTCCGCGTCGAGGTCGTGGTCGACGACGCGATCGCCGACCGGGTGGTGGACGCGCTGGTCGACGCCGCGCGGACCGGCAAGATCGGCGACGGCAAGGTCTGGGTGACCCATGTCGAGCAGGTCGTGCGGGTGCGGACGGGGGAGCGGGGTCCCGACGCACTCTGAGGCCGGCCCTGTCGGCGCGTGCCGGGCGCGCTCTGCCGACCCGGTCGTGCGGAACGAACCGCCGCAACCGGACGTTCTCGGCGCATGACGGTCACCTGGTCCGCCCCCGGGGACACCCCGGGTCGAGCCCTGCCCGTACCCGGGGCGTCCGCGTCCCGCCCACCCGCTCCGGTGCGGCTGCAGGTTCCGGGGAGGGCACTGGTCCTGGTCGCGGGCGTGCCCGGGGCGGGCAAGAGCACGCTGCTCCGCCTGCTGCCGGCCCGTCCGGGCCAGCGGGTGCTGGACTCGGAGACCCAGCGCGAGCTCGTGACCGGGCTCCTCCCGGACGTCTCGTACCCGCGGCTGCGCCCGCTGGTCCACCTGCTGCACCGGCTCGCCGTCGTCGCGGCGGCGGCCGGGCCCGCCCGGACGGTCCTCCTGCACCTCCCGGCGACCTCGCGCGGCCTGCGGAGCGCCGTGCGCCTGCTCGCCCGGCTGACCGGGCGGACGGCGCACCTGGTGTGGATCGAGGTGGAGCCGCAGGACGCCCTCCGGGGGCAGGCCGAGCGCGGACGGATGATCGAGAGCCGTTCCTTCGCCCGGCACGCGGCCCGTGCCGAGGGGGTCGCCGACCGGATCCGGACCGGTGGGCTCGGGGAGGGCTGGTCCCGGGAGGTCGCCCTGGACCGCCGTGCCGCCGCGCGGGGCCTGGAGCTGCACGGCTGAGCGGTCCCGTCCCGGTCAGCCCCGCGGGCCGGTAGCCGATCACCTACGCCGCCCGACCCGGGAGCCCGCCGGCGGCGGCGCCCCACGAGCGGTGCAGGGGCCTGCACGCCGGGGACAGGGCCACGTAAACTCGCCGAGGTGTTCGACACCCTGAGCGACCGCCTGTCCGGAACGCTGCGCGATCTGCGTGGTAAGGGCCGGCTCTCCGATGCCGACGTCGACGCCACCGCGCGCGAGATCCGGATCGCGCTGCTGGAGGCGGACGTCGCGTTGCCGGTGGTCCGGGGCTTCATCACGCGGGTCAAGGAGCGGGCCAAGGGGGCGGAGGTCTCCGCCGCGCTGAACCCGGCCCAGCAGGTCGTCAAGATCGTCAACGAGGAGCTCGTGACGATCCTCGGCGGCGAGACCCGCCGGCTGCGGCTCGCCAAGGAGCCGCCGAGCGTCATCATGCTCGCCGGCCTGCAGGGCTCCGGTAAGACGACGCTCGCGGGCAAGCTCGCCAAGCACCTCAAGGACCAGGGCCACACCCCGCTCCTCGTGGCCTGTGACCTGCAGCGGCCCAACGCGGTCACCCAGCTGCAGATCGTCGGCGAGCGGGCGGGCGTCACCACGTTCGCGCCCGAGCCGGGCAACGGCGTGGGGGACCCGGTCGACGTCGCCCGGCGCGGCGTCGCGCACGCCCGGGACAAGATGTTCGACATCGTCATCGTGGACACCGCGGGCCGCCTGGGCGTGGACGCGGAGCTGATGCAGCAGGCCTCGGACATCCGGGACGCGGTGCAGCCGGACGAGACGCTGTTCGTCGTCGACGCGATGATCGGCCAGGACGCGGTCGCGACGGCCGAGGCGTTCCGGGACGGGGTCGGGTTCACCGGCGTCGTGCTCACCAAGCTGGACGGCGACGCCCGCGGTGGTGCCGCGCTGAGCGTCCGCGAGGTCACCGGCCAGCCGATCCTCTTCGCGTCCAACGGCGAGAAGCTCGAGGACTTCGACGTCTTCCACCCGGACCGCATGGCGTCGCGGATCCTGGGCATGGGTGACCTGCTCACCCTCATCGAGCAGGCCGAACAGGTCTTCGACGCCGAGCAGTCCGCCGCCACCGCCGCGAAGATCGGCAGCGGTGAGCTCTCGCTGGAGGACTTCCTCGAGCAGATGCTGGCGATCCGCAAGATGGGGCCGATCGGCAACATCCTGGGGATGCTCCCCGGCGCCAACTCGGCGCAGATGAAGGAGGCCCTCGCCCAGGTCGACGACAAGCAGCTGGACAAGCTGCAGGCGATCATCCGGGGCATGACGCCGTCCGAGCGGGCGGACCCGAAGATCATCAACGGGTCCCGGCGGCTGCGCATCGCCAACGGCTCCGGCGTCACCGTCTCGGACGTGAACGACCTGGTGAACCGCTTCTTCGAGGCCCGCAAGCAGATGAAGGCGATGGCCGGTCAGTTCGGCTTCGGCGGCGGCGGCCGCAGCGCCACCCGCAAGCAGGTCAAGAACAAGCGCAAGGCCAAGCAGCAGAAGGGGCGCAAGGGCCCGACGCCGTCGCGCCAGGCCGGGATGCCGGACCTGTCGACCATGCCGCCGTCGCTGCAGCAGCTGCCGCCCGGTCTCGGCGGGATGGACCAGCTCCCGCCCGGGTTCGATCCGTCGAAGCTGAACTTCGGGAACAAGAAGGGCCGCTGATGGCCTCGGCGGGCTACCTGCTCCGCGGGGTCGTCCTCCCGTCAGGGGAGGCGTCGGAGCTCCACGTCGACGCCGCGGGACGGATCAGCGCCGAGCCGTTGCCGGGCGCGGAGGTGCTCGAGGAGGGCGGCTGGATCGTCCCGGGACTCGTCGACGCGCACTGCCACGTCGGCCTGGGGCCCGGCGGGGCCGTCGAGCTGGACGAGGCGGAGCGGCAGGCGATCACGGACCGGGATGCCGGGGCGTTGCTCCTGCGGGACTGCGGCTCGCCCGTGGACACCACGCCGCTGCAGGTCCGCGAGGACCTGCCCGAGATCATCCGCGCGGCCCGCCACCTCGCCCGCCCCAAGCGCTACATCCCGGGGCTCGCGATCGACCTGGACGACCCGGCACTGCTGCCCGAGGTCGTGGCGGAGCAGGCTGCGGCCGGGGACGGCTGGGTCAAGCTGGTGGGGGACTGGATCGACCGCGGGGTCGGGGACCTCGCCCCGCTCTGGCCGGACGACGTGCTGAAGGCCGCGATCGGCGCCGCGCACGCCGCGGGCGCCCGCGTCACCGCGCACGTCTTCGGCACGGACGCCCTCTACGGGCTGCTCGGCGCGGGGATCGACTGCATCGAGCACGGCACCGGCCTGAACGACGAGCTGATCGCGGACATGGCCGCGCGGGGGACCGCGCTGGTCCCCACCCTGATCAACGTGGACACGTTCCCGGGGATCGCGGACAGCGCGTCGAGGTACCCGAGCTACGCCGCGCACATGCGTGAGCTGCACCGGACCGCGCGCGAGACGGTCGGCAAGGCCGTCGAGGCGGGCGTCCCGGTGTACGCGGGCACGGACGCGGGCGGCGGGATCCGGCACGGCCGGATCGCGGACGAGATCGCGGCGCTGGCGGCCGCCGGGCACCCGGACGCGCTGGGGGCGGCCAGCTGGGCCGCGCGGACGTGGCTGCAGCGGCCGAACCTGGAGCCGGGCGCGCGGGCGGACCTGGTCGTCTACCGGACGGACCCGCGCACGGACCCCGAGGCCGTGCGGCACCCTGCGCTGGTCATGATGCGTGGACGGATCGTCGACGCGGGCTGAGGGCTCCGGTCGACCGGGACGCGAAGGCGCGCCGCCGGGTAGCGTCGTCGGTGTGGGCACTCCGGACGGCGACGGCCAGATGATCGGCTCCGACCCCGTCGAGGTGCCTCCCGAGGTGCCCCCGGCCCTGTCCGCGTACCCGGGCTCGTACCCGGCCGGGCCCCCGCCGCTGCCGCGTCCCGGGATGCCGGTGATCCACGGCCGGTCCTACCCGGCGCCGCCCGCCGCGCCGCTCGCGCCCGACCTGCCCGCGACACCGCCCCCGGGGCATCGGTGGGGCCTCGGCGCGTACCTCGTCGTCGAGGTGGTCTTCCTCGGGGTCTCGTTCCTGGTCTCGGCGTTGTTCGCGGGACCGGACGGGATCAGCGTGCCGGGGATCCTGCTCGCGCTGGCCGCACCCACGATGCTCGCGGCCGGGACCGCGGTGCTGATCACCCGCCTGCGCGGAAACGGCCCGGTGCTGGACCTGCGGCTGGACATCCGGGGGAAGGACATCGGGATCGGCCTGGCGCTGGGCTTCGGCGGGTTGCTGCTCAGCATCCCGGCCTCGCTGGTCTACGCGGCGGTCGTGGGGCCGGAGAAGGCGACGTCGGCCGTCGGGGAGATCTTCGACGGCGTCCGGGTCGGCTGGCCGGTCGCCGTGCTGGTGTTCCTGCTGGTGGTGGTGGTCGCCCCGATCTGTGAGGAGATCGTCTACCGGGGGTTGCTCTGGGGGGCGGTGGAGAAGCTCGGGGCGAACCGCTGGGTGGCGTTCCTGATCACGACGCTGCTCTTCGCGATGGCCCACTTCGAGCTGACCCGCACCCCGTTGCTGCTGGTCGTCGCCATCCCGATCGGCCTGGCGCGGGTGATCACCGGACGGCTGCCGGCCGGGGTGGTCGCGCACGCGGTGAACAACCTGCTGCCCGGGCTGGCGCTCGCCCTCGCGCTGACGGGCGCGCTCCCGGCGGTCTGATCGGCGATCCGCTGGTGGTGGGGTCGTCCGGCCGCGGGGACGTCTGGCACAATGGTCGATCGGGTCCGCGGCTGGCCCTCTACCGTGCCGCGGCCGAACATCTCGAGTGAGCGAAGCCGTACCCCCACGCGGGACTGAGCTGACTCTTCCAGCAGCACTACCCGATCCGCGAGGAGTACCGAACAGCGTGGCCGTCAAGATCAAGCTGATGCGTCTGGGCAAGATCCGTCAGCCGTACT
>JAOZVV010000083.1 GCA_025869365.1 Pseudonocardia sp. | reverse complement strand
GCGGAAGTGTTGGCGGACTGTTCCTGCCGGTCCTCGTCGCGATCACCCACGCGGCGATTCTTCCCCACTCGGCCCGGTGCGACGCCGACTGCGCGTCTGACATCCGGGTGAACTTCGAGTCTCGGAACGATAACGCCGAGATCACGCCGGGCGGCAGTCCCGCTGCGGGTCGAGCAGGCCGCCGGTCCGCGGGCCGATCCCGGCGGCCCGGGCCTCCCGCAGGTCCGCCTCGGTGTCGACGTCCAGCCGGAGGCCGGTCCACGCGCCCGTCAGCGCCACGGCGCCGGACTCCCGGTGCGCCGCGGCCGAACCGGGACCGAACCGCGGGTCCAGCGCGACCCCGGGGGCGGCGACCAGCAGCGTCGTCCCGTCCCCGTGAGCGTCCGCGCAGAAGGCGCGCGAGGCCGCGCCGGAGGCGAACAGCACGTGCGCGCCGGCGAGGGCCGCGTCGAGCTCGTCCGGGTGCAGGGCGGCAAGATCCGCTTGCAGCGCAGCGACTCCCGCGGTGGCGAGAGCACGGCCGGCGCGGCGCACGTGGTGCCACGCGGCGCCCCGCCGCAGGGCCGCGTTGAGGCCGTCCGCGGGCTCGTCCGCGAGGACGTGCGCCCCGAGCGCGGTGACGCCGGCGGAGACCTCGGGGTCCGACGTCACGACCACGATCTCGCCGACCAGGGCCGCCGCCCGGGCCGCGGCGACGGTGTCCAGCGCGAGGGCCAGGGCGAGCCGGGCGTGGGCCTGCGGGTCCCCGATCCCGCGGTCCGCCGCGCCGCGCAGCCGGGACTTCGCGACGTGCAGCGGTTTGACCGGCACGACGACGTCCGATCGGGCAGGGTCCGTACGGGCGGGATCCGGGACGGAACGCGGGGGCACGGACCCATCGTTCCACTCCGGGGCGCCCGACGGGCGCGGGCTCCTTCCCCGGGCCCGTACCGTCACACCCGAACGCGCGTCCGGTGGTCGCCGGGCGGACGCGGGAACGAACAGGAGGTCGTGGGTGACGCGTGAGAAGGGTGGCTTCGCGGTCTGGCTGTCGGCGGTGGTGTTCACCACGCTGAACTTCCTGACCAGCCGGAACCGGTACGAGGGGCTGGAGAACGTGCCGGCCGAGGGCGGGGCGCTGCTCGTCGCGAACCACATCTCCTACCTGGATCCGGCGCACACCGCGCTCTACGTCTACCGGGGGAGGCGGGTGCCGCGCTTCCTCGCCAAGCACAGCCTCTGGAAGATCCCGGGATTCGGCCGGATCCTCGTCGCGAGCGGGCAGATCCCGGTCTACCGGGACTCCGCGGACGCCCAGCAGAGCCTCCGGGAGGGCGTCGACGCCCTCGGGAAGGGCAAGGTCGTCGTGATCTACCCGGAGGGCACGATCAGCCGGGACCCGGAAGGCTGGCCGATGCAGTCCCGCACCGGCGTCGCGCGGCTCGCGCTCTCGTCGGACGTGCCGGTGATCCCGGTCGTGCACTGGGGCACGCGCGAGATCTACGACCACTACAACAAGAAGTTCCGGCCCCTGCCCCGCACGACGGTGACCGTCCGCGCCGGCGCGCCCGTCGACGTCTCCGCCTACCGCGGGCGCCCGCTCGACGCGGCGATCCTGCGCGAGGTCACGGACCTGCTGATGAGCCGGGTGCGGGACGTGCTGGCCGAGGTCCGGGGCGAGGCCGCGCCGGCCGAGTTCTACCGCCGGGCCGGGAACTCGTCGGGGACGGCCACGTGAGCGCGCTGCAGCGGATCGCGGTCCTGGGCGCCGGGTCGTGGGGCACGACGTTCGCCAAGGTCCTCGCGGACGCCGGCCGGGACGTCGTGCTGTGGGCGCGGCGGCCGGAGGTGGCCCGGGCGGTGTGCGAGGAGCACGTCAACCCGGACTACCTGCCCGGCGTCCGGCTGCCGGACCGTCTCACCGCGACGACGAACGCCGCGGCCGCCCTCGACGGCGTCGACGCGGTGGTGCTCGCCGTCCCCTCGCAGACCCTGCGGGCGAACCTCACGGACTGGCGGGACCTGCTCCCGCGCGGGCTGACGCTCGTCAGCCTCGCGAAGGGTGTCGAGCTCGGGACCCTGAAGCGGATGAGCGAGGTGGTGTCCGAGGTGGCCGGGGTGACGCCGGACCACGTCGCCGTCGTGTCCGGGCCGAACCTGGCCCGGGAGATCGCGGCCGAGGAGCCGACCGCCACGGTGATCGCGTGCACGGACCACGAGCGGGCGGTGGCGCTGCAGACCGCGACGTCGTCGGGCTACTTCCGCTCGTACACGAACACCGACGTCGTCGGCTGCGAGCTCGGCGGCGCCGGGAAGAACGTGATCGCGCTGGCCGTCGGCATCGCGGCGGGGATGGGGCTCGGGGACAACAGCCGGGCCTCGCTCATCACCCGCGGGCTGGCCGAGACGGCCCGGCTGGGCGCGAAGCTCGGGGCGGACCCGCTCACGTTCGCCGGGCTCGCGGGCCTCGGGGACCTCGTCGCGACCTGCTCGTCCCCGCTGTCGCGCAACCGCACGTTCGGCGAGCACCTGGGCCGCGGCGAGAGCCTGGAGCAGGCGGGGGCGGCCAACCACGGCCAGGTCGCGGAGGGCGTGAAATCCTGTCTGTCGATCTGCGAGCTGGGTGCGCGGCACGGGGTCGAGCTGCCCATCGCGGACGCGGTGCGCCGGGTCTGCCACGAGGGCTGGTCCGCGACGTCGGTGGGCAAGGAACTGATCACCCGCGCGCCCCGCCCCGAATAGCCCGTGCGCGGGCGACGCCGTTCCGGCGCCGTCGTCCGCGCACGAGCCGACGAAGGAGGCCCCGTCGTGACCGGAGACGGAACCCGTTGCGTGCACGGCGGACTCGGGACGGGCGCGGTGGGGGAGCCCGTGCACCCCGGCCCCGTGCTGTCCTCGACGTTCCGGCTGGGGCTGCCCCACGACGCGGCGGCCCAGGACTTCTACGGCCGCGCGGACAACCCGACCTTCCGGGTGCTGGAGTCCGCGATCGGGGAGCTCGAGGGCGGGTCCTGCACGTCGTTCTCCTCCGGGATGGCGGCGATCGCCGCGGTCCTGCGGCTCGCGGCGAGGCCCGGGGCGGCGGTCGTGCTGCCCAGCGACGGCTACTACCTCGCCCGCCTGCTCGCGCGGGACGAGCTGGCCCCGCAGGGGGTCGAGATCCGCGAGATGGCCACCGCGGGGAGCTGGAACGACCAGGTCGTCGAGGGCGCCACGCTGGTGCTGCTGGAGACGCCGTCGAACCCGGGGCTCGAGGTCTGCGACATCCGCGCGATCGCCGAGCGCGCGCACGCCGCGGGCGCCCTGGTGGCCGTGGACAACACGACGGCGACCCCGCTCGGGCAGCGACCGCTCGCGCTCGGTGCGGACCTCGTCGTCGCCTCGGACACGAAGGCGCTCGCCGGGCACGGGGACGTCGTGCTCGGGCACGTCACGGCGCGGGACCCGATCCTCGCGGACCGGATCCGCATCGCCCGCACCCGTGGCGGCGCGGTCCCGGGGCCGATGGAGGCGTGGCTCGCGCACCGCGGCCTCGGCACCCTGGACCTGCGGCTGGCCCGGCAGGCCGCGAACGCGCACGCCCTCGCCCTGGCCCTGCTGACCCATCCCGCCGCCCAGGACGTCCGCTGGCCCGGGCTGCCCGGCGACCCGGCCCACGCGATCGCGTCGACGCAGATGCGGAGGTGGAACGGGGTGCTCCGGTTCACCCTCGGGTCGACACGGCAGGTGGGGCTCTTCCTCGAGGCGTCGCGGCTGGTCGGCTCCGCGACGAGCTTCGGGGGCCTGCAGACCACCGCGGACCGCCGCGAGCGCTGGGGGGACGCGGTCCCGCCCGGCCTCGTGCGGCTCTCCGCCGGCTGCGAGGACACGGACGACCTGGTGGACGACGTGCTCGGCGCGCTGGATCACATCCGCGCCTGATCCGCCAGGTTGCGTTCGAGTGGTGCCCTTCACTCCCCGGTAACACGGTCCTGCACTCTTTCGATGGAACGGCAGCAGGTCCGACGTCTCATTCGTCAGGTTGCACACCACGGAACGTGTGAACGGCCCTGCTGTCTAGGCCGAACGGGGGAGGCATCAGTACGTGGGGTGGTCGGGCAGGTTCTGCGGTGCCGCGGCGGGGGTGGCGATACTGCTCGCGCTGGCCGCGTGCGGCGGTGACGTCTCCGGTACCCCGGAGGGGACGGCCGGTTCGCCCGTCGAGACCCGGATCCGGCCCTACGTCGACGCCTCCCTCACCGCCCTGCCCCTCGAGGACATGGCGGGCAGCACCGGCGTCGACAACGCGGTCCTGTCCTTCGTCCTCGCCGGCGGGAACTCCTGCACCCCGTCCTGGGGCGGCACCCGCGCGCTCACGGATCCGGCCCTGGCCGGCGCCGCGAAGGACCTGACGGCGCGCGGCGGCGAGATCACGGTCGCCACCGGCGGTGCCAACGGCCCGTACCTGGAGAACGTCTGCACGGACTCCGAGGCTCTCGCCGGCGCCTACCGGGCCGCCCTCGACGCCGTCGCCAGCAACCGCCTCGACGTCGACATCGAGGCGGAGGTCCCGGTGGGCACGGTCGTCGCGGCGCTGAAGTCCCTGCAGGACGAGCGGGGGACGGCCGTGTCCCTGACGCTGCCCGTCGCCGGTCCGGACGAGGGGCTCACCCCGGCCGGGCTGGCCCTGGCCCGCGCGGCCGACGAGGCCGGCGTCGCCGTGGAGATCAACGCGATGATCATGAACTTCCCGGCCCGCGGGGACTGGGCGGCTGCCATGACGAACGCCACCGGCGCCGTGCTGCGGCAGGTGCAGGAGCTCCGGCCGGACGAGTCCGCCGCCGCGGCCGCGGCCCGCACCGGTGTCACCTTCATGCTCGGCCGCACGGACCTCGGCGCCGTCACCACGCTCGACGACGCCGCCGCCGTCACCCGGGACGCCCGGGCGCGCGGCCTGGGGTCCGTGGGTTTCTGGTCCGCCGCCCGGGACAACGGAGGCTGCCCCGACGCCTCCGCCGCCGCCTTCGACTGCAGCGGGATCACCCAGTCCCGCTTCGCCTTCACCGAAATCGTTCGCGACACCCTCGCGGACACCGCTCCCCCCGAGGAGAACGCACGATGATCGAGCAGCCCACCACGGCCCACCGGCCGTTGCGCCCGGTCGACGGCGCCGGCGGAGCGGTCCCCGCCGCCCGGGACGACGCGGCGGAGCGCGCCTGGCGCACCGTCGCCGGCATCGAGTCCGCCACGACGGCGATCCCCGCCGCACGTCCCACCCGCCCCGTGGACCCCGCGACGACGGCCATCCCGGCCGTCCCGGGCGTCGAGTCCGCGACGACCGCGATCCCTGCCCGCAGCCTCGAACCGATGACGGCGGCGATCCCCGTGAACCGGTCCTCCTCGGCGGCCGAGCGGGCCGCCGAGCTGGTCCGGGAGCTGCGTGCCGTGCCGGTGCCGGACGATCCGACGTCGCTCGTCCCGGTGGTCCGGCCCGTCGACCCGACCGCCATCGCCGCCGTCGCCCTGACGGTCGCGACCCCGTCGGCCCCGTCGGCCCCGACGCCCGACGACGGGTCCGCGATCGAGGAGACCTCGATGATCCGGCTCGCCAAGCCGGTGTTCGTCGACGGCACCGGCAAGCGGACCCGCCGCACGAAGGTGCTCGCCTACACGGCGGCCTCGGCCTGCGTGGCGATGCTGGCGCTGGTCGGGATCAGCCTCGCGGCCGGCCAGCACACCCCGATGCTGCAGATCCCGCTCCTCGGCGGGAGCAGCACCGCCACGGCGGAGACGAAGGTCGAGGAGCCGGCGGAGGACGTCGCCGCTCCCGCGGCCCCGGTCGGGAACGCCGCGGCCACGACGACCACGCCCGCCCCCGCGGTCGCGCCCGCCCCGGCCGTCCGGGCGCCCGTGGCGCCGGTGGTGCCCGAGCCCGTCGTCACCACCACCCCGGCCGCCGCGACCCCGCCCAGGGAGACGCCGGCGACCGAGGAGGCGACGCCGACCACGACGCGGCCGCGCACCACGACCCCGACCCCGACCACGCGGCCGACCACCACGACCGCCACGACCACGGCGGGCCCGCCCACCGACCCGGTCCTGCCGGGACCGGGCGCCCCGGCCATCCCGTGAGCAGGTCCCGGCACGTCCCGAAGCCCAGCTGGGTCCTCGTCCTCGTCGCCTTCCTGACGTTCGGGTCGATCCTGCTGCTCAACGGCGTGGTCAACGCCGAGTTCGGCAACGACGCCGAGGGGGCCGGCGAGCGCGGGCCGGACGCCGCGATCCCCGCCGTCGTCACCGAGGGCGGGTCGGTCCTGGACGCGACCCACGACCCCGTCCGCACGATCTCCTATCCGGCGAAGACGATCGCGTTGTCCTTCGACGACGGGCCGGACCCGCTCTGGACCCCGCAGATCCTGGCCGTGCTGAAGAAGCACCAGGTGCCGGGCACGTTCTTCGTCCTCGGCTCGCAGGCCGCGCAGTACCCGCAGCTGGTCCGGGACATCCGTGCCCAGGGCTCGGAGATCGGGTTGCACACCTTCACCCATCCCGACCTGTCGCGCCTGTCGGAGAGCCGGGTCGAGCGCGAGCTCACCCTCACCCAGTTCGCGGTGGCCGGGGCGACCGGGGAGATCACCTATCTGGTCCGCCCGCCGTACTCCTCCCGCGTCGACGCCCTCGACGACGAGGACTACGACGTCGTCCAGGGCCTCGGCAAGGCCGGGTACATCACCGCGCTGACGGACTTCGACAGCCGGGACTGGGAACGCAAGGGCGTCGAGTCGATCGTCCGCGCGTCCACCCCGCGCGACGACGCGGGCGGTTCACTCCTGCTGCACGACGCGGGTGGCGAGCGCAGCCAGACCGTCGCCGCCCTGGATCGGCTGATCCCGCAGCTCAAGGCCCAGGGCTGGACGTTCGCCACGACGAGCGGAGCGGTCGGCCTGCCCTCGGCGAACCACCGGGCCACCACCTTCGACGTCGTCGCCGGGAACGTCCTGCTCGCCGCCACGGCCTTCTCCACCGGCGCCGTCCGCGTGCTGGAGTGGTGCCTGCTGATCGTCGGCGGCCTCGTGGTGCTCCGGCTGCTGCTGATGCTCGTGGTGGCGGGCAGGCAGAAGCGGCGCACCGAACGGCAGGCGCGGGACCCGAACCGGCCCGTCTACACGCGTCCGGTGTCGGTGATCGTCCCCGCCTACAACGAGAAGGAGTGCATCGAGCAGACCGTCCGCTCGATCGCCGCCGGGGACCATCCCGTCGAGATCATCGTGGTGGACGACGGCTCGACCGACGGCACGTCGGACATCGTCGAGCGGATGGCGATGCCGAACGTCCGGCTCATCCGCCAGCCCAACTCCGGCAAGCCCGCGGCGCTGAACACCGGCATCGCGGCGGCGCGCCACGAGGTCATCGTGATGGTCGACGGGGACACGGTGTTCGAGACCTCCACCGTCCGGCTGCTGGTGCAGGACATGGTGGATCCGCAGGTCGGCGCCGTCGCGGGCAACGCGAAGGTGGCGAACCGGAACAGCCTCGTCGCGAAGTGGCAGCACATCGAGTACGTGATGGGCTTCAACCTGGACCGCCGCGTCTACGACGAGTGGCGCTGCATGGCCACGGTGCCCGGCGCGATCGGCGCGTTCCGCAAGTCCGCGCTGCGGCAGGTCGGCGGGGTCAGCGAGGACACCCTCGCCGAGGACACGGACCTGACGATGGCGCTGAGCCGCGCGGGCTGGCGGATCACCTACGTGGAGGGCTCGCGCGCCTGGACCGAGGCCCCCGGCACGTTCGCCGAGCTGTGGCGGCAGCGCTACCGCTGGAGCTACGGGACCATCCAGTCGATGTGGAAGCACCGCTCGGCGGTGACCGCCAAGGGCGCGTCCGGGCACTTCGGCCGCGTGGGGCTGCTCAACATCGCCCTGTTCCAGGTGCTGCTCCCGCTGCTCGCCCCGCTCGTGGACGTGTTCCTGA
This sequence comes from Pseudonocardia sp., assembly GCA_025869365.1. GTDB lineage: Bacteria > Actinomycetota > Actinomycetes > Mycobacteriales > Pseudonocardiaceae > Pseudonocardia. The sequence goes on along the minus strand of JAOZVV010000083.1, from coordinate 2,595 downwards.
TCTACGGGCTGTTCTTCCTGGACCCGTGGGTGACCCTGGCCGCGTGGGGCGCCGTGCAGGTGATCCAGCTGCTCTCCGCCGTCTACGCGTTCCGGCTGGAGAAGGAGAAGCTCGGCGTGCTGTGGCTGCTGCCGCTGCAGCAGATCGTCTACCGCCAGCTCATGTACGCCGTGCTGATCCGCTCGATGGTCACCGCGATCACGGGGATCCGCCTGCGGTGGCAGAAGCTGCGGCGCACGGGGGACTTCGGCGGCGCGCCGGCGGCCGTCGGGCCGAAGCCGTTGCCGCCGTCCGTGGAGGTCTACACGGGGGCGTTCCAGGCGGTGCGCCCCGGCGGCGCGCAGGGCGCGGGACCCGCTCGGACGGGGGCGCCGCCGCGCGCTGTCACCCCACCGGGGTCGTTCCGCCGCTGACGTCGTCACCCGGCGTGTCGTGTGAACGACATGTAACAAGCCCTGTCACTCGAACGAGTGATATGGAGAGGGCATCGGATGGTCCGTTCGGACCAGGCGAGGCCGAGCGGCCCTCGAAGCGTGATGACGGAGACGATGATGCACGACCCCCTCACCGAGGCCCTCCCGGACTACTCGGACCCGCCCACGGAGCCGATCCGGGTGGTGGGCAAGCCGGTCTTCGTCGACGGGACGGGACGCCGGGGCAGGCGCGCCAGGACCGCCGCGTACCTCTTCGCCGCCGTGTGCGCGTCGATGGTGACGCTGACGGGTGTGAGCGTCCTGGCCGGTCAGCACACACCGATGCTGCAGCTCCCGTTCCTGGAGGGCACGGCACTCGGCGGGACGCCGGACGCGCTGCCGGCCGGCTCGGCCCTTCCCGTGGCCGACGTGCTGGGTGCGGCGGACGAGGCCCTCGCCTCCGCGGGGGCGGGCACCGTCGCGCCCACCACGGCGAACGGTGCCGGTCCGGTCGTCCTGGCGGCGGGGACCGTGCCGGGGACGACCCTGCCTGCCACCGTGGGGGCCGGCACCGTCCCGGCGCCGCCCGCGGCCGGGGTGGTGGCCGTGCCTCCCGCCGCTGCGCCTGCTCCGGCGGTCCCGCCGGTCGTGAACCTGCCCGCGCCCGTCGTGCCGCCTGCACCCTTGCCCGAGGGGAATCCCGATCCCGCGCCGCCGGCGACCCAGCCGCCGGCGACCCAGCCGCCCGTGACCCAGCCGCCCGTGACCCAGCCGCCCGTGACCCAGCCACCCGCGACGCAGCCGCCGGCAACCCAGCCGCCCGTGACGCAGCCGCCGGCGACCCAGCCGCCCGCAACTCAACCGCCTGCGACGCAGCCCCCGGTGACCCAGCCTCCCGCGACCCAGCCTCCCGTGACGCAGCCGCCGGCGACCCAGCCTCCCGCGACCCTGCCGCCGACGGGTCCGTCGGTTCCGGCGTAGTGGCCGGCGCTCGGTACCCGGATCGGCGTCGAGCGGTCCTGCGAGCTCAGGCCTTCCGGCCGAGCCGTGTGAGGAGCGAGACGATCCAGGCCTCGACGGTCCGTGCCGCGCTTCCGGCCACCCGGGCGAGCATCCCGGCGGCGATCGTCGCGTAGCGCCGGTCCCGCTCGGTGCGCTCGAACTCCTGTGCCTCGGCCCAGTACTGGGCGGCCGTCTTCCGGGCGGGCATCGTCCGGATGGGCGACACCGTGGCGGGCGAGGCGGTGGCGGGCGAGGCGGTGGTCTTCATCCCCGCCCGCTGGGCGGGGATGAAGACCACGGCCTCGGCGGCCGGGTTCTGTGCGGGGCGGGTCACGTCGTCTCCTGTGCGGGGTGCGGTGGGGTCAGAGGGGGAACAAGCCGGCGTCGAGCAGTGTCCAGACCCCGAGCCCGACGAGCGCGCCGATGCCGCCGCAGAGCAGCGCAGCGGTGTGCCCGGCGCGGCGCCTGCGTGCCCCGGTCAGCTCCTCGACCTCGGCCCACGAGGCCGGGCCCGAGGGCTCCTCGGCGGCCCAGTAGTCCCGGAGGTCCATCGGCTGCGCGGGAACGGCCCGGAACTCGATCGTCGCGGACTCGATGTCCGGGAAGCGGACGGATACGGGGGCGGTGCGCATCGGGGTTCCTCCAGGGTGGCTCGTCACTCCGCTGTCGCGTCGCGAACGGACGCCGTTATGCGTCCGTATGCGGGTTCATCAAGACTGATGAATAGGCCACTTGGTCCAGTGCTCGGCGTCCCTCCTCGGTCCGGGCCCGGACCGACGGGGGAACAGCCGCTCCCCAGCGTCTGTCCTCGGGCGCTCTGATCGCAACGAGACCCTCATCGCAACGAGCACGGGGACGATGCACCCATCCTGATCCGGGCCGCCCTGCCGGACGCCGCCCCGCCGGCCTGGTCCTCGGGCAGGACCAGCAGGGGTCATCGAGACCGGGGACCGCAGGTCAGGAGCAGGTGCTCACCGCGCCCCGCACGACGGCGGTCCGCACGCAGTGCAGGTACAAGCCGGCGGCCGTGTTCCCCGGGTCCAGGGTCGAGGCCGCCAGGGCGAGGCCGTAGCCCTCCCGGGAGAGCCCCGCCGTCCGGGCCGCGGCGTCCAGCTCCTGGGCGAGGGCGCTCTCGTCCGCGTCGGCGGCCGCCCGGCCCCGGACCGTGGCGAGGTCGTCC
>JAOZVV010000082.1 GCA_025869365.1 Pseudonocardia sp. | reverse complement strand
AGGACCCTACTCAGGCATATCCGCCCGATTTGTCCCGGGTGCTACGGCAACCCCCGCTTGCGCCACTCGAGCGCCGGGGGCAGGGACGGCCGGGCCGGTCAGCTCAGCTCCGCGAGGCGGCGTTCGGCGAGGACCCGGCTGTCCGGGGCGAAGGGGCGGCTGTGGTCCGCCAGGAGCGCCCTGAGCTCGTCCAGGGTCATCCACCGGCCCTCGGCCACCTCGCTCTCCTGCAGGTGCACCTCGCCGTCCCAGAAGGCCTCGTAGGCGAACAGGTGCACCCGCAGGCCCGCAGGCCCGGTGCCGAGGCCCCGGCCCGGCCCGGACTCCCAGGCCACCGAGAACAGCGGCACCAGCGCGACGCACGTCACGCCCAGCTCCTCGGCGAGCTCCCGCCGCGCGGTCTCCTCCGGCGTCTCGCCCGGGTCGACGACGCCGCCCGCCACGCAGTCCCACATCCCGGCCATGACGAGCTTGTCGTCCGAGCGCCGGTGCACGAAGACCTGCTCGCCGTCCGTGCTGCGCAGCAGGACCCCGGCGCTGCCGTGCCACAGCGAACGCTCGTACACCACGCGCCGGGCCTCGGCGCCGATCTGGGCGCCCGCCGCGTCGTAGAGGGCGATCCGCTCGTCTCCGGGTCCGTGCATCCGTCGAATACTCGTCTCCCGGTCCTCGCCGGCGCCTACCGGGCCCGCATCCCGGGCTAGGCTCTGCAAATGCATCACCACGCTGGCGAGACGTCGTGACCGCTCGCAGGATCATGGGCACCGAGGTGGAGTACGGCATCTCCGTTCCCGGGGACCCGACGGCGAATCCGGTCATCACCTCCACGCAGATCGTGCTGGCCTACGCGGCCGCGCAGGACATCCCCCGCTCCCGGCGGGCGCGCTGGGACTACGAGGTCGAGTCCCCCTTGCGCGACGCCCGGGGGTTCGACCTGTCCGCGCCCACCCTGGCCAGCCAGGGGGACTCCGAGCTGGACGACCTCGGCGCCGCGAACGTGATCCTCACGAACGGCGCGCGGCTGTACGTGGACCACGCGCATCCGGAGTTCTCCACACCCGAGGTGCTCACCCCGCGGGACGTCGTGATCTGGGACAAGGCGGGGGAGCGGGTGATGGAGGAGGCCGCCATGCGCGCCGCCACCGTTCCCGGCGCGCCGCGGATCCAGCTCTACAAGAACAACGTCGACGGCAAGGGCGCCAGCTACGGCAGCCACGAGAACTACCTGATGGCCCGGCAGACCACGTTCCCGTCGATCGTCGGCGGGCTGACCCCGTTCTTCGTGTCCCGGCAGGTCGTGACGGGTGCCGGCCGCGTCGGCATCGGGCCGCAGGGGGACGAGGAGGGCTACCAGCTCTCCCAGCGCGCGGACTACATCGAGGTCGAGGTCGGCCTGGAGACCACGCTCAAGCGCGGGATCATCAACACCCGCGACGAGCCGCACGCGGACGCGGACAAGTACCGCCGGCTGCACGTCATCATCGGCGACGCGAACATGAGCGAGTACTCCACGCTGCTCAAGGTCGGCTCGGCCGCGCTGGTCCTGGACATGATCGAGGCCGGTGTCCGGTTCGACGAGCTGCGCCTCTCGGAGCCGGTCCGCGCGGTCCACCAGATCAGCCACGACCCGTCGCTCAAGCAGACCGTCGAGCTCGCGGACGGGCGCAAGCTCACGGGCGTCGAGCTGCAGTGGGCCTACCACGAGAAGGCTCTCAAGCACGTCGAGAACACCCAGGGCGGGGACGTCGACCCGGCCACCACCGAGGTCCTGCAGCTGTGGGGCGAGATCCTCGAGGACCTCTCGACGGATCCGATGTCGACCGCGGACCGGCTGGACTGGACGGCCAAGCTGCGGCTGCTCGACGCCTACCGCGAGCGGGACAACCTGCAGTGGAACTCCGGTCGGCTCGCGCTCGTGGACCTGCAGTACGCGGACGTCCGGCTGGCCAAGGGCCTGTACAACCGGCTGGTCACCCGCGGGTCGATGAAGCGCCTCATCACCGAGGACGAGGTCGAGAACGCGATCCAGAACCCGCCGGAGGACACCCGCGCGTACTTCCGCGGCCGGTGCCTGGAGCGGTACCCGGCCGAGGTCGCCGCGGCGTCCTGGGACTCGGTGATCTTCGACCTGGGCCGCGAGTCCCTGGTGCGCATCCCGACCCTGGAGCCGCTGCGCGGCACCCGCCGCCACGTCGGCGAGCTGATCGACGCCTCGCGCACCGCCGAGGAGCTGGTCACGGCCCTCACCAAGGGGTGAGCCGAGGGACGGGGTAGCCGGGATCACCGTCCCCGCGAGCCGGGGAAGATCGCGACGCGCCCGCCGGAACCAGGTGGTTCGCGGGCGTGTCGGTCATCCGCTGGGTAGTGTTCACGGGTACCGGACCCCGTTCCGGCGCGGCGCCGAGGTCATGACGTCGCGGTGGTGGGGCCTAGGCGCGAGGAGGAAGCGTCATGTCGCAGGAGCAGACGACACGTCAGGGCGGTGGCGGCGGCGACGACGAGGACGGCGCGGACGCGTCGGCCGCGGGACAGGAACGTCGGGAGAAGCTGGGCGAGGACGTCGACACGATCCTCGACGAGATCGACGACGTGCTCGAGGAGAACGCCGAGGACTTCGTCCGGGCCTACGTGCAGAAGGGCGGCCAGTAGCCGTACCTGCTCCGCGGGCGGGCCGGGCCACGCTGGGGACAGCGGGTCCGGCCCGCCTGTGGATGTACCGTGACGCCCTCTCCCGGATCCGAGCAACGCACGACGAAAGGCACCCACCCGACCATGGAGTTCCGCCAGCAGGACATCCCCGGCCTGTTCTCCGGACAGCCGCCCGTCGGCCACCAGAGTGCGTTCCGCGCGCTCGGCGAGACGTCCTTCACGAACTACGTGGCGGCCACCCAGCCGCACCTGCTCCCCGGCCGGATGCCCGATGCCGCGGTGCGGGCGCAGGGCCACGGCCCCGAGGCCCTCGGCGTCCCGCACGGCACGACGATCGTCGCGCTGCAGTTCGCCGAGGGCGTGGTGATCGCGGGTGACCGGCGGGCCACCTCCGGCAACGTCATCGCCCAGCGGGACATCGAGAAGATCTTCATCACGGACTCCCACTCGGCCGTCGGCATCGCGGGTTCGGCGGGCATCGCGATCGAGATGGTGCGGCTCTACAGCGTCGAGCTGGAGCACTACGAGAAGATCGAGGGCGTCGTCATGTCCCTCGACGGCAAGGCCAACCGGCTCGCCGGGATGGTGCGCGGGAACCTGGGCGCGGCCATGCAGGGTTTCGTCGTGGTGCCGCTGTTCGCGGGCTACGACCTGGACCAGCCGGACCCGGCCAAGGCCGGGCGCATCATCACCTACGACGCCACGGGCGGGCGCTACGAGGAGAACCTCGGCTACCACGCCGTCGGTTCGGGCTCGATGTTCGCGAAGTCCTCGCTGAAGAAGCTGCACAGCACCTCGGCGGACCTCGCGACCACGGTGAAGACCGCGATCGAGGCCCTCTACGACGCCGCGGACGACGACACCGCCACCGGCGGCCCGGACACGATCCGCAAGATCTACCCGATCGTCGTCAGCATCACCGGTCCGGAGGGCGCCGTGCAGCGGCCCACGGACGAGATCTCCGCCGTCGTGGACCAGGTCGTCGCCGGCCGCACGGAGAACCCGGGGGGCTGAATGCCGCCCGCTGACCCGCCCGGCCGCATGATCATGATCAGGAGCGCTCCCCGATGACGATGCCGTTCTACTCCTCCGTCGACCAGCTGCTGCGCGACCGTTCGGAGCTCGCCCGCAAGGGCATCTCCCGCGGGCGCAGCGTGGTGGTCATGACCTACGCCGGCGGTGTGCTGTTCGTCGCCGAGAACCACTCGACGGCCCTGCACAAGGTCTCCGAGATCTACGACCGGATCGGCTTCGCCGCGGTCGGGCGCTACAACGAGTTCGAGGGCCTGCGCACCGCCGGCATCCGGCTGGCGGACTCGCGCGGCTACTCCTACGACCGGGTCGACGTGACGGGCCGCTGGCTCGCGAACACCTACGCCCAGCACCTGGGCACAGCGTTCATCGAGCAGCAGAAGCCCTACGAGGCCGAGATCTGCGTGGCCCAGGTCGGCGAGACGGCCGAGGGCGACCAGCTCTACCGGATCACCTACGACGGTTCGATCACCGACGAGCCGGAGTTCGTCGTGATGGGCGGGACCACCGAGCCGATCAGCACGAAGCTGAAGGAGACCTACGCGGCGGGCCTCGAGCTCGACGCGGCGATCGCCGTCGCCGTCGAGGGGCTGCAGACCGCGGCCGCCCCGGGCAACGGCGCGGAGGCGCGGGTGCTCGGCGTCAGCGCGCTCGAGGTCGCGATCCTGGACCGCAGCCGCCCGCGGCGCACCTTCCGCCGGCTGGAGGGTTCGGTGCTGCGCGAGCTGCTGCCCGCCGCCAACCGGGCCGAGGACGAGCCGTCGGCGTCCGGCGAGGTCGCGGGCGGGGACGACGTGCCCGCCGGGGGCGGCGAGGGCTGAGCCCGAGAACGTCGTTCCCGAACGCTTCGTGGCCGCCCCGTCGGGGGAAGGGGGGCCGAACACGGCACCCCTCCGCCCGACGGGGCGCTCTCGTGTGGGCCGATGGCCGCGCGGTGCGCCGGTGTGCGCCGAGCGGCTCTGCGCACACCGGCGCATCGCTCACGGGTAGCTGCGCAGCTCCACGCCGTTCCCGTCGGGGTCCCGCAGGTAGATCCCACGGCCCTGGCCCCGGGCGCCGAACAGGTCCTTCGGTCCGGCCACGCCGTGTTCGGCCGCCAGCGCCGCGAGCCCCGCGTCGTCGAGGTCCACGACGAAGGCCGTGTGCTCCAGGTTCTGCCCCGTCCGTTCGCCCCGCAGCACGTCGATGATCGTGGTGGGGGAGACCCGCAGGGACGCGAACGGCACCTCGCCGCGCTCCCACTGGTCCAGGCGTTCCGGCTGCAGGCCGAGCGTCGTGCGGTACCAGTCGAGGAGCCGCTCGGGTTCGGGCGTCACGAGCACGATGTGGTCCAGGGCCTCGATGCGCATGGGCTCGACCCTAGGCAGTCCCCTGCTCTGCGCACACCCACGCACGGGACCTGTCGTCGAGGGTCAGAGTCGTCGAGGGTCAGAGTCCTGCGCGGTGGGTCCAGCGTCCGCCGAGCAGCGTGCCCGCCACCGGCATCGTGCGGAGCTCGGCCGAGGTCGCCGTCGCGGGGTCCCGGTCCACGATCACCAGGTCCGCGCGGCGGCCCGGCGCGATCGGCCCGGCGGCGGAGGCCGCCAGCGCGGCGTCCACCGGGATCTCCTGCTCCGGGTGCCAGCTCGGGCGCCCGTCCGAGCTGCGGTGCACGGCCGCGGCCAGGGTGATCCACGGGTCCAGCGGGGCGACGGGCGCGTCCGAGCCCAGCAGCAGCGGCACCCCGGCGTCGAGCAGGCTCCGGTAGGCGAAGGAACGGCCGGTGCGGCCCGCCCAGTACCGGTCCGCGACGTCCCGGTCGTCGACGGCGTGCTCGGGCTGCACGCTGGCCACGGCACCCAGCTCGGCGAACCGGGCGACGTCGGCGCGGGTGAGGAGCTGCGCGTGCTCGACGCGGCCGCGGATCCCGGCGGCGGCGAAGGTGTCCAGCGCGTGGGTGTTCGCGGCGTCCCCGATGGCGTGGACGGCGGCGTCGATGCCGTGCTCGGCGGCCCGGCGCAGCAGCGGGCCAAGCTCGTCCGGCGGGACGAGCAGCATCCCGCACGGGTTCTCGGCGAGCGCCGTGCCCGGATAGGGGTCGTGGCAGTAGGCCGTGCGGGTGTTGAGGGAGCCGTCCGTGACGACCTTGAGCGGGCCCATCGTCAGCAGCCCACCGGTGTCCGGGACGACCGCGCCGGTCCGGAGCCCGCGCGCGATCGGCTCGTCCAGGGATCCCGGCCAGACCGAGGCGACGACCCGCACCGAGTCCGTCCCGCCGGCGATCCGGGCGGCCCAGGCGTCGAGCTGGAACGGGGCCTCGTAGTCCACGATCCCGACGACACCGCGGGCCGCGGCCGCCCGGGCCGCCGCGGCGGCGGCCTGCTCGAGCACCGCCGCCGGAACCTTGCGGACGTCCTCCATGATCGGGTGCCAGTCCGTCTCGCGGATCACGCCGCTCGGATGGTGGGCGAACCCGTAGCGGCCCGCGGCGGCGGAGTTCAGCCAGCAGCAGTGCAGGTCCCCGCTGACCAGGACCACCGGCACGTCCCCGGACGCGGCGTCGAGCAGCGACCGGTGCGGGACGTCCGGCCACAGCGCGTCCCGGAACCCCTGCCCGACGAGCGGCGTCCCCGGTTCCTCCCGCAGCCGCAGCGCGACCAGGGACGCGACCTCGGCGGCCGAGCCCGCCGCGGAGAGGTCCAGCCGGCGGCGGGCCAGGGCCCACTGGTCGAAGTGCACGTGATGGTCCCAGAGGCCGGGCAGCAGCGTCCGGCCCTGCAGGTCCCGGACCTCGACCTCAGGGGTCGCGGGGACGGGCAGCGCGGGGCCCATCGCGGCGATCGACCCGCCGCTGACCAGGACGTCGGTGACGCGACCGCGGACGCAGGCCGCGCGCAGCAGGAGATCCGGCACGCCGGATCAGACCTCGATCCGCTGTGGCTCGCTGTAGACGTTCCCGCCGCCGTCCCGCAGGAACCCGACGAGCGTGAGCCCGGCCTCGGCGGCCAGCTCCGCGGCCAGCGACGACGGGGCGGACACCGCCGCGAGCACCGGCACCCCGGCCATCACGGCCTTCTGGACCAGCTCGAACGACGCCCGCCCGGAGACCATCAGCACCGTCCCGGCGGCGGGGACGCCGCCGGCGAGCAGGGCGTGCCCGAGCACCTTGTCCACGGCGTTGTGCCGCCCGACGTCCTCGCGGGCCACGATCAGCTCGCCGCCGGGGGTGAACAGCCCGGCCGCGTGCAGCCCGCCGGTGGAGTCGAAGACCCGCTGGGCCTCGCGCAGCGTGTCCGGCAGCGTCCCGATCGTCGTCCAGGGGACGCGGACGGGGTCCCCGGCGGGGGAGAAACGGGACTTGAGCTTCACGGCGTCCAGCGACGCCTTGCCGCACACCCCGCACGAGGAGGTCGTGTAGAAGTTCCGCTCCAGCGAGGTGTCCGGTGGCTCGACGCCGGGGGCGAGCGCGACGTCGAGGACGTTGTAGGTGTTGCGGCCCTCCGCGTCCACGGAGTCGCAGTAGCGGGCCGAGGACAGGTCCTCCGCCGAGCCGATGACGCCCTCGGTGAGCAGGAAGCCGTGGGCGAGCTCGACGTCGTGCCCCGGCGTCCGCATCGTGACGCTGAGCGGCGTCCCGTCCACCCGCAGCTCGAGGGGTTCCTCGACGGCGAGGGTGTCCGGGCGGCGGCGCTGCGACCCGTCCGCACCGAGGTGGAGCACCGGTCGTCGCGCGGTCAGCCGTCCCATGGGACCAAGCCTACGGTTCTACCCCTGGTACGGCCGGTCCCGGCCGGTCCACTTCTCCTCGTCCCGGCGGTAGACCGGGATCGGCTCCTTGGCGACGCGGAAGGTGTAGCGGCCCGCCTCCTCGACGATCTCGCCGTCCGTCGCGAGCATGCTCGGCACCTGCAGCTCCACGTCCAGCTCCGTGGTCTCCAGCTGGGTGTAGACCCGGCTGTGGCCCAGCGCCCCGAAGATGAGCGCGCCGACCACCCGCAGGCGGGAGAACCGCACGTCCGCGCGCAGCCAGCGCACGTCGAGCAGGCCCGAGTCCAGGGTGGGGCGCCAGGCCGGGACGAAGCCGCGCGGGTGGTACGGGCCGTTGCCGACGAAGATGAACCAGACCTTGTACCAGCGGCCCTCGACCTTGACGTCGACCTTCTCGGACTTGCGCAGCACCTGCACGAGCGCGACGGCGAACGCCGGCCACTTGCCCAGCCTCGGCTGGAGCTTCTCGCGCAGCCGGACGAGCTCGGGGTAGGAGCCGATCGACGCCGTGTTGAGGAAGTACCGGGTCCGGATGACCTCCTCGCTCTCGGGCTCGAGCCCGCTGCCGGGATGGGCCTCGACGAGCGCCAGGTCCACCGCGACGGCCTCCCCGGCCTGGGTGGCGTCGACGGCCTCCTGCAGGTCGTAGATGCCGACGTCCCGGGCGAAGTGGTTGAGCGTCCCGGCCGGGACGACCACCAGCGGCAGGCGGTGGCGGTCCGCGACCGCGGCGACCCCGGCGACGGTGCCGTCCCCGCCCGCGACGCCGAGCGCCTCGACCCAGTCGCCGCGCTCCGCGATCGCGTCCTCCAGCTCGCCCACCAGGTCGATGCCCTCGCGCACCCGCAGCAGGTGCGCCGCGGGCAGGGCCTCGGCGATGTCGTCGGAGATGTCGAACTCCGGTGGTCCGGAGTACGGGTTCGCGATGATGACCAGCCCGTCGCCCTGGGGGAGCGCCGGGACGGTGTCCACGGGACGGGCGCGCGCCTCGTCCGTGACGCGGGCGGGCCACCAGCGCCGCGTGGCGAGCGCGACGCCCGAGCCGACGGCGGCCCCCGCGAGGACGTCCGAGGTCCAGTGCACCCCGACGTGCACCCGCGAGTACGCGACCGCCGCGGCCAGCGGGATCACCGCGGGCGCGAGCTTCGGGCTCTCGATCGCGACGGCCGTCGCGAACGCCGCGGCGGACGCGGCGTGCCCGGACGGGAACGACGACGACGTGGGCGGGTTCGCGATCTTCTGGTAGGCGGGCAGCTCCGCGGCGGCGGGCCGGCGGCGGGGCAGCAACGGCTTGAGGATCGCGTTCGCCGTCCCGCTGGCCCCGGCGATCGCCAGGACCCCGCGGAAGGCGGCCTTGCGCGACGCCCCCCGGCGCAGGGCCAGGATCGCCGCCAGGCCGAGCCAGAGCGTGCTGTGGTCCGCGGCCCGCGACAGCGTCTTCATGACGTCGTCGAGGCGGCTGGGGGGCCGCCGCGCGACCGCCCGGGAGATGGCGAGGTCGACGTCGCTCACGTTCACGGCACGCCGCCCGGCGACACGCCCGACAGCGTGGACCGGGCGGGTGATCCGGGAGGGCGGGTGAACACCGGCGACGCGGCGGATCCAGTCGGTCACAGGCCTGACAGTAGAGGCGCTCGTGCGCTTAGTCTGAACGGCATGCAGCGTCGGATCTTCGGGGTCGAGACCGAGTTCGGGGTCACGTGCACCTTTCACGGGCAGCGCCGGCTGTCGCCCGATGAGGTCGCGCGATACCTGTTCCGCCGCGTCGTGTCGTGGGGACGGTCGTCCAACGTCTTCCTGCGCAACGGGGCCCGTCTCTACCTGGACGTCGGTTCCCATCCCGAGTACGCCACCGCCGAGTGCGACTCCCTCAACCAGCTCGTCGCCCACGACAAGGCCGGCGAGCGCATCCTCGAGGACCTGCTGGTCGACGCCGAGCGCAGGCTCGTCGACGAGGGCATCGGCGGGGACATCTACCTGTTCAAGAACAACACGGACTCCGCGGGGAACTCCTACGGCTGCCACGAGAACTACCTGGTGGCGCGGCAGGGCGAGTTCTCCCGGATCGCGGACGTGCTGCTCCCGTTCCTCGTGACGCGCCAGCTCATCTGCGGCGCGGGCAAGGTCCTGCAGACCCCGCGCGGCGCCGTGTTCTGCCTGTCCCAGCGGGCGGAGCACATCTGGGAGGGCGTCTCCAGCGCCACCACGCGCTCCCGCCCCATCATCAACACCCGGGACGAGCCGCACGCGGACGCCGAGCGCTACCGCCGGCTGCACGTCATCGTCGGGGACTCGAACATGAGCGAGGTGACGACCCTGCTCAAGGTCGGCTCCGCGCACCTGGTGCTCGAGATGATCGAGGCGGGCGTCCAGTTCCGGGACTTCACCCTGGACAACCCGATCCGCGCGATCCGCGAGATCAGCCACGACCTCACCGGCCGGCGCACCGTGCGCCTCGCCGGGGGCCGCGAGGCCAGCGCGCTGGACATCCAGCGCGAGTACCACGCGAAGGCCGTCGAGCACCTGGCGGCCCGCGGCAGCGAGGACAAGACGATGGAGCGCGTCGTCGAGCTCTGGGGGCGCACGCTCGACGCCGTCGAGTCGCAGAACCTCTCGCTGATCGACCGCGAGATCGACTGGGCGATCAAGCACCGGCTCGTGCAGCGCTACCAGGCCAAGCACGACATGGACCTGGCCAACGCCCGTGTCGCCCAGCTGGACCTGGCCTACCACGACATCCGGCGCGGCCGCGGCCTGTTCGACCTCCTGCAGCGCAAGGGGCTGGTCGAGCGGGTGACCGACGACGGCGAGATCGAGGTCGCCAAGGACACCCCGCCGCAGACCACGCGGGCCAAGCTGCGCGGGGACTTCATCGCCGCCGCCCAGGCCGCGGGGCGGGACTTCACCGTGGACTGGGTGCACCTGAAGCTGAACGACCAGGCGCAGCGCACCGTCCTGTGCAAGGACCCGTTCCGCGCGGTGGACGAGCGGGTGGACCGCCTCATCGCGTCCCTGTAGTCCCGCCCCGTCGCACGAGCGGCACCGTCACCCCGTGGGCGACGGTGCCGCGAGTGCCGCTACCCGGGGGCCCCGGCGCAATTCTAATCCGGGCAACATAAGCATCCGCACGTCCGCCACCATGTCCTGCACCGGCCCGGCCGCCGGGC
>JAOZVV010000081.1 GCA_025869365.1 Pseudonocardia sp. | reverse complement strand
TGGCCCGCTGGCTGGCCGACGGCGGCAAGGACGACAACGACCTCGTCGCCGCCTCGACCTGGCAGGAGGTGCTCGACGCCGCCGCCGTCGGGGAGCTGGAGGTGACCGTCGACGACCTGAACGCCTACGTGCTCACCGGGATCGACGACGACATCGCCGAGGGCACGCTGCAGGTCGATCCCACCCAGCTCGAGCTGGCCGCCGAGCTGCTGCTCGACGTCGGCGAGTGGGCGGGGGACGACGAGCCGAAGGCGGCCCTGGCGGACTCCGAGAGCCTCGGCTGGCTGGTCTCCTTCATCATCCGGCCGAACCCGACACGGCTGGCCCCCAGCCCGCCCTTCGACGCCGAGGCCGCGCGCTGGCGTGAGCTCGTCGCGGACATGGAGGCCCGGCTCTCCCCCTAGGCCGGGGCCCCTCTAGGGCCGGGCCATGGCCGCCGCGTACCCCGGCTTGATGACGTCCTCGATCAGTGCGAGGCGCTCGTCGAAGTGGATGAAGGCGGACTTCATCGAGTTGACGGTGAACCACTGCAGGTCCGCCCAGCCGTACCCGAAGGTCTCCACCAGCGCCGCCATCTCGCTGGTCATCGAGCAGCCGGACATCAGCCGGTTGTCCGTGTTGACGGTGACCCGGAAGCGGAGGTCCCGGAGCAGCCCGATCGGGTGATCCGCGAGGGAGGTCGCCGCGCCGGTGTGCACGTTGGACGTCGGGCACATCTCGAGCGGGATCCGCATGTCCCGCACCCAGGCGGCCAGCCGGCCCAGCTCCGCCGTGCCGTCCGAGCGGACCGTGATGTCGTCGACGATCCGGACGCCGTGCCCGAGCCGGTCCGCACCGCACCACTGCACGGCCTCCCAGATCGACGGCAGGCCGAACGCCTCGCCCGCGTGGATCGTGACGTGCGCGTTCTGCTGGCGGACATACTCGAACGCGTCGAGGTGGCGGGTGGGCGGGAAGCCCTTCTCGGCGCCCGCGATGTCGAAGCCGGCGACCCCGGCGTCCCGGTAGCGGACCGCGAGCTCGGCGATCTCCCGGGAGCGGGCGGCGTGCCGCATGGCCGTGAGCAGGCAGCCGACCTTGATGGTGTGGCCCTGCTCGGCGGCCCGCGCGGTGCCCACCCGGAACCCCTCCAGCACCGCCTCGACGACGTCCGGCAGGGCCAGCCCCTGCTCGACGTGCAGCTCCGGGGCGAACCGCACCTCGGCGTAGACCACGCCGTCCGCCGCCAGGTCCTCGGCGGCCTCCGCGGCGACCCGGACCAGGGCCTCCGCGGTCTGCATCACCGCGACCGTGTGCCCGAAGGTCTCCAGGTAGCGGACGAGGGATCCGGAGTGCGCGGCGCCGAGGAACCAGCCCGCCAGCTCCTCCGGGTCACGCGTGGGCAACGCTCCGTAGCCGACCGCATCCGCCAGGTCGATGACGGACGCCGCCCGCAGACCGCCGTCCAGATGGTCGTGGAGCAGCACCTTGGGCGCCTTCCTGATCTCCTCGGTGCTGGGTGCGGCCGGTGCGGGGCTCGTTCCGGTCGTGGCGGTCGGGGCAGTCATGGCGACACGCTATACCCAGCCCGACCAGCCCAGATCGGGCGAACAGGCCCCCCGGACGGCCGAACGGGCAGGCCCTGAAGAGTGATCGAGCGGGCTCGATACCCTGTGCGTGCTCCCCCATCCGGACTCACGAAGGCCGATCAGCGATGAGCGATAACTCCACCATGTCGTTCGACCGGATGCGCGGCATGCTGATGCGTGCGGCCGAGATCCGGGACAGCGAGCAGCAACAGATCTTCGACTCGCTCGACGAGATCCATGCGCGGCTCTCCGCGCTGGACGCGTTGGGCACCGTCCGCAAACGCCTCTCCGAGATGCCGGACCGCACCGAGATGAGCGTCCTGGCCGAGCGCCTGGACGAGACGGTCGCGAAGCTGGACGCGCAGGAGGTCGCGATCGGCGCCGTCGTGCGCGCCATCGAGTCCCTGCCGGACAAGATGGCCAAGCCGATCGCCCAGCTCGACGGGCGGCTCGACGGCATGGCGGGGCGCCTCGAGGGCGTCTCCGGCCGGATGGACGGCCTGGACGACCGGCTCGGCGGCCTGCACAAGCGCCTGGACGACCTGGACAACCGCCTCGACCGGCACGAGATGCGGCTCGACGCGATGCCCAACGCGGTGTCCACGCCGATCCGCGAGAAGATCGACGGCGTCGAGAAGATGGTGCGCGAGCAGCTCGACGGCGTCACCCGCTCCTTCGAGGAGAGCAACGAGGGCGTGCGGAACCTGCTGGGAGACACCGGCGTGGGCCTGCACCGCCGGCTCGAGGACCTGGCCGCGCGCCCGGCCGTGGACCCGACGGAGCCGCTGGGTTCCCTGGCCGAGCGCCTCGAGGCCGTCAGCACGCGGCTGGACGAGATGGCAGGCCGGATCGACACGGTCGAGACGAACGTCGGCGGCAAGCTCGGCGAGCTGAGCGGCGCGGTCGACGCCAAGCTCGGCGAGCTGGACTCCACGCTGCGGGCCCGGCCGGACGCCGCCTCGGTGACCGATCTGGTCGTCAAGGCGAACGAGGACTCGGAGCGCCGCAACGCGGGTCAGCTGGACGAGGCCATGGCCACCTTCGCGGAGCTCATCCTGGGCCGCGGCGGCGCCGCCCAGGGGCCCCCGCCGCAGCCCCGCCCGGCCCAGCGCCGCGCCAGCCGCGCCCGGGCCACGGTGAAGTCCCCGAACGGCCACTCCGCGGCGGACACCGTCACGGACGACCCGGACGACTGACCCCGTCCCTGTCCCGGCTTCAGGAAAGCCACATTCATGCAGATCCCCTACATGAATGTGGCTTTCCTGAACTTCGGCCTCAGGTGCGGACGCCCGGGAGCCGGCGCCAGAGCGGGGCCAGCTCCTCGACCTTCAGCAGCCTCATCCCCAGCAGCATCAGCGGCGCCGAGACCACCAGCGCGACGAGCAGGAGCACCCAGGCGGTCCCCGTCGTCCCGACGTCCAGGCCCAGGGCCTCGACGCCACGTACCGCGGCATAGGCGATCCCCCCGCCCGCCAGCGACGCGACGAGCGTGCGCCACGTCGTCGAGAGGACCTCGCGGCTACGCACGTGCCCGAGCCGCCGCGCGATCAGGAACTGGCCCAGGACCGCGCCGACCACGAACGACAGGCTGTTCGCCATCACCAGGCCGAGCACCACGTTCTCGGGGGTGAACAGCACGGGGGCCAGGAGCAGCAGCGGGATCTTCACTGCGACGATGACGAGCTGGACCAGCGTCGGCGTCCGGCTGTCCGTGAGCGCGTAGAACACGCGGAGCTGCAGCAGCGTGACCGCGTAGGGCAGCAACCCGAACGCGGACACGGCCAGCGCGAGGCCGAGCTTGGCCGCGCCGCCGCCGGAGTTGCCGGCGCCGAGGGAGAACAGCGCCAGGCCCACGTAGGTGCCGAAGAAGGTCAGCAGCACCGAGATCGGCACCAGGAACACCGCGGAGAGCCGGCTGCCCACCGAGAGGTCCTTGACGACGTCGTCGAAGCGCCCGTCCGCGGCGGCCCGGCTCATCCGGGGCATCAGCGCCGTCAGCAGCGAGACCCCGAGGACGCCGTAGGGGACCTGCAACAGGAGCCACGCGTTGCTGTAGATCGCGACGGCGCCGGGGTCCGCGCTCGAGGCGACCCGCGTCGTGACGATGAGCCCGGCCTGCCCGATCAGGACGTACGCGACGACCCAGAGCGCCAGCCCGCCGGCCGACGACAGCCGCGGGTCCCACCCCCACAGCGGCTTGAACGACACGCCGAGCTTCCGCATCGCCGGCAGCAGCACGACCGCCTGGGCCACGATGCCGAGCGTCGTCCCCAGCCCGAGGACCAGCAGCTTCGTGTCCCCCATCCGCACGGGGTCGAGGCTGATCTCGCCCGGCACCAGCGCGTAGACGGCCAGCACCAGGAGCACGACGACGTTGTTCAGCACCGGTGCCCAGGCGAACGGCCCGAACACGCCCTTGCTGTTGAGGATCGCGCCCAGGAGCGCACCGATCCCGTAGAAGAAGATCTCGGGGAGCAGCAGGACGGCGAACGCGGTGGCGAGCTCCGGGTTCGCGGTGGCCGTGGTCTCCCCGCCCAGGTACAGCGAGACGAGCGGCCCGGCCGCCAGCATCGCCACGACCGTCGCCACCAGCAGGGCCACGCCCGCGGTGGTGAGGAGCTTGCGCGTGTAGGCCTCGCCGCCGTCCGCGTCCTCCTTCTGCGCACGGACGAGCAGCGGGATCATCACGCTGGTCAGGACGCCGCCGAGGAGCAGCTCGTAGACGATGTTCGGCAGCGTGTTCGCGACGGTGTAGGAGCTGTTGACGATGCCGAAGGACAGCACCGCGACCAGCGCGATCTGCCGCAGGAACCCGGTGACGCGGCTGGCCAGGTTGGCCACGGCCATCAGGCTGGAAGAGCGCATGAGCGACGGCGTGGGCTTTCCCCCGACCGGCCGCATCACCTCGGTCGGACGGTCGTCCACGAGACGGCCGTCCCCGAGGCGCTCGGTGGGGGCGTCCTCCTGGCGGGCCATCTGTTCGGTGGGCGCCCCCGAGCCGTCGTCGTCGAGCGCGTGGGGACCCCGCCGCCACGGCGGCGGGATCGGCCGCCGGACGGGGCCGGGGCTCACCGCCCCGCCGGGCGCCCGCTCCTCGGGGGTCTCCCACCGTCCCCCGGCACCCGGAGCCGGCCCCCCGGGATGGGGGGCGTCGGGTGTCAGGGGGTTCGGCTGGTCGCGCATCACCCGTCATGGTGCCGGACGGGTGGTGCGGCGTCCGCGCGGCCCACCCACTGTCCGGCTACGCGCGCAGGGTGTCGATGAGCAGCTGCGGCCGTTCGGCGGAGTCGTCCGACACGACGAGCCCGCCGGCCAGGGCGGCCCGTGCCCCGGCGACGGCATCCGGGGTGTCCGTGTGCAGCTCCAGCAGGGGCTGCCCGGCCTCGACGCGGTCCCCGACCTCGACCAGCAGCCGGACCCCGGCACCGGCCTGTACGGCGTCCTCCTTGCGGGCCCGCCCGGCGCCGAGCCGCCACGCGGCGATCCCGACGGCCAGCGCGTCGCAGGTCGCGAGCACACCGGACCGTTCGGCGACGACCGGCTCGACGTGCGTGGCGACGGGCAGCGGCGCGGACGGGTCCCCGCCCTGGGCCGCGATCATCCGCTCCCAGACCTCGTGGGCCGCGCCGGACGCCAGGACGGGCGCGGGATCGGTGTCGATGCCCGCGAGCGACAGCATCTCCCGCGCCAGCGCCACCGTCAGCTCCACGACGTCCGCGGGACCGCCGCCGCGCAGCACGTCGATGGACTCGGCGACCTCCAGCGCGTTGCCCACCGCCCGGCCGAGCGGGACGGACATGTTCGTGAGCAGCGCGCGCGTCGGCAGGCCGTGGGCGGTGCCGATCTCCACCATCGTCCGGGCCAGCCGTGTCGATCGCTCCAGGGACTTCATGAACGCCCCGGACCCCACCTTGACGTCCAGGACCAGCCCCCCGGTGCCCTCGGCGATCTTCTTGCTCATGATCGAGCTGGCGATCAGCGGGATGGACTCGACCGTGCCCGTCACGTCCCGCAGGGCGTAGAGCTTGCGGTCCGCGGGGGCGAGGGCGGGGGTCGTCGCGCAGATGACGGCGCCGACGTCCGCGAGCTGGGCCGCGATCTCCTCCGTGCTCAGCGACGCGCGCCAGCCCGGGATGGACTCCAGCTTGTCCAGCGTGCCGCCGGTGTGCCCGAGGCCGCGGCCGGAGAGCTGCGGGACCGCCGCCCCGCAGGCGGCGACGAGCGGCGCGAGCGGCAGCGTGATCTTGTCCCCGACGCCGCCGGTGGAGTGCTTGTCCACGAGCGGGCGGCCGACGTCCGGCAGCGCGAGGACGTCCCCGGAGTCGATCATCGCCTGGGTCCAGCGGGAGATCTCCCCGGGCTCCATGCCGTTGAGCAGGATCGCCATCGCGAGCGAGGCCATCTGCTCGTCCGCGACGTCCCCGCGGGTGTACGCGGCGACGACCCAGTCGATCGCCTCGTCCGACAGGCGCCCCCCGTCCCGCTTGGTGGTGATGACGTCGACGGCGCTGATCATGGACACCTCATGCGGGCAGGTGGGCGGGGCCGAACGCGTCCGGCAACGCGTCCGCGAGGGTGACGACGCCGCGGGGCGTGTCCAGCAGGCAGTCCGGGCCGCCGAGCTCGTAGAGGACCTGGCGGCAGCGCCCGCACGGCATGAGGAGCTCGCCGGTGCCCGAACGGCAGGCGACGGCGACGAACCGGCCGCCGCCGGTGAGCCGGAGCTGCCCGGCCATCGTGGTCTCCGCGCAGAGCCCCAGCCCGTACGAGGCGTTCTCGACGTTGCACCCCGTCACCACGCGGCCGTCGTCGCAGAGCGCGGCGGCGCCGACGTGCAGGCGGGAGTAGGGCGCGTACGCCGCCCCGGCGGCCCTCACGGCCGCGGCGCGCAGCGCCTCCCAGTCCGGTGCGTCAGTCACCCTCGCCCTTCCGGTACTCCACGCCGATCGCGGCGGGCGGTCTCAGCCGTTGCGACGCCACCGCCAGCACCAGCACCGTGACGAGCTGCGGGGCGTAGGTGGCGAACTCCCGCGGGACGGTGTCGATCGAGAAGTAGATCAGGTAGACGAGGATGCCCGCCGCCAGCGCGACCGCCGCGGCCGGCCAGTTCCGGCGCACCGCCCACACCACCGCGAGGACGACGGCGAGCAGGGTGCCGGCGTAGAGCAGCGCGTGCACGGCCTCGCCCCCGGCCCGCAGCTGCAGGCCGTCGACGTAGCCGAACAGCGCCGCGCCACCGAGGAGACCGGCGGGCCGCCAGTTGCCGAAGATCATCGCGGCGAGGCCGATGTACCCGCGCCCGCCGACCTGGTTCTCCAGGTAGCCCAGCTGCCCCGGGTTGAGCACGAGGGCCGCGCCGCCGAGCCCGGCCAGCCCGCCGGAGATCAGCACGGCGAGGTACTTGTGGCGCAGCACGTCCACCCCGAGGGACTCCGCGGCGACCGGGTTCTCCCCGCAGGAGCGCAGGCGCAGCCCGAACCGGGTGCGCCACAGGATCCAGTAGCTCACCGGGACCAGCGCGAACCCGATGATCACCAGTGGGGTCAGCCCGGTCAGCACCCCACCGAGGAGCCCGGCCACGTCGGAGACGAACACCCGTTGTTGTTGCTCCACGGCCTTGAGCCAGTCGGCGAGGGGCTGGATGGAGAACTCGGTGAACCCCTGCACCTTCGGGGACTCCCGCGGGTTCTGCGACACCGGCTGGAACAGCAGCGTCGAGAGGTACTTGGTGATCCCCATCGCGAGCAGCGTGATCGCCACGCCGGAGACGATGTGGTTGACGTTGAACGTCACCGTCGCCACCGCGTGCAGCAGCCCGCCGAGTGCTCCGAAGATCAACCCGCCGGCGAGCGCGGCCCAGGGCCCCCACTGGTAGCCGGCCCACGCCCCGCCCCAGGTGCCGAGGATCATCATGCCCTCGAGGCCGATGTTGATGATGCCCGCGCGTTCGGACCACAGGCCGCCCAGCCCGGCGAACAGGATCGGCAGCAGCAGCCGGACCGCGGCCTCGGCCGTGCCGGAGGAGGTCAGCTGGATCTGCCCGGTCAGCGTCGCGGTGATGGACAGGACCACCATCCCGACGATCACCGCGGCCATCGGTCGGGCCCAGCGGGGGATCCTGAAGCGGCGTGGCGGCGGCTCCACGGGCCGGGCGCCCGGGGCGTCGGCCACGATGCTCATCGGGCCACCTCCGCGTGCCTCGTGGAGGTGCTCACGACGCCACCTCCGCGGCAGGCCTGACCTCGGCCAGTGCGCGGAGCTGCGCCGCCACCCGCCGCTGTTCGGCGGCGAGCTCGTAGCGGCGCACGATCTCGTAGGCCACGACGACCGACAACACGATCAACCCCTGCATGATCAGCACGATCTCCCGGGGCACCCCGACGACGTCGAGGGCCACCGCGGACTTGTCCAGGAACGCCCACAGCAACGCACCGATCGCGATCCCGACCGGGTGGTTGCGCCCCAGCAACGCGATGGCGATGCCGGTGAACCCGTAGCCCTGCGGCGAGGTCAGCGTGTAGGCGAAGTCCCGGCCCAACAGCTCCGGCAACCCGGCCAGCCCGGCGACCGCACCGGAGAGCAGCAACGCGATCAGCACCATCCGCCGCGCGTCCACCCCGCCGGCGGTCGCCGCCGTCGCGGACTCGCCGGAGGCCTTGAGCTCGAACCCGAACCGGGTCCGCCCCAGCAGGAACCAGTAGCCGGTGCCGAGGGCCGCGACCACCAGGATCATCCCGAAGACGGTCCCCGAGCGGCCCAGCACCAGGCCCGCGAAGTGCCCGCCCTCCGGGATCCGCGGGGTGGTGATGTTGTTGCCGCTCAGGGCGCCGAACGTGTCCGGGCGGATGAGGAACGCGATCAGGCCGGTCGCGACGGCGTTCAGCATGATCGTCGAGATGACCTCGCTGACCCCGCGATAGGCCCTGAGCACGGCCGGGATCGCGGCCCACAACGCCCCCACCAGCGCCCCGACCAGGATGATCACGACGGTCCGGATCCCCGGCGGCAGCGGCACCGTGCCGCCCACGATCGCCGCGACACAGGCGGCGAGCCGGTACTGGCCCTCGACGCCGATGTTGAACAGCTTCATCTGGAAGCCGATCGCCACCGCGAGGGCGACGATGTAGTAGATCGCCGCGCTGTTGACGATGTCCACCGCCGTGGTGCCCTGGCCGACCTGCGTGATCATCACGCGCAGGGCCATCAGGGGCGAGTCCCCGCTGATCAGCAGGGCCACCGCGCACAGCAGCGCGGCGAACACGACCGCCATCGCCGGTGCGACGAGCACCGTCCGGGCGCGGTTCACGAGCTCTCCTCCTTCACCGGGTCCGCCGCGGCACCGGCATCGGCATCGGGGGCGTTGTCCGCACCGGCGTCCGAGCCGGCACCGGTCATCGCCGCACCGAGCTCCTCGGGGGTGACCGTCGCCGGGTCCGCCGTCGCCACCAGCTCCCCGCGCAGGATGACCGCGATCGAGTCCGAGAGCCCGATCAGCTCGTCCAGGTCCGCGCTGATCAGCAACACGGCGAGCCCGCGGGCCCGGGCCCGGCGCAGCTCCTCCCAGATCCCCGCCTGCGCGCCGACGTCGACGCCGCGGGTGGGGTGCGAGGCGATGAGCAGCACCGGGTCCCCGGACAGCTCACGGCCGACGACGAGCTTCTGCTGGTTGCCCCCGGACAGTGCCGCCGCGGGCACGTCGACACTCGGGGTGCGGACGTCGAAGTCCGCGACGATCCGTTCGGTGTCCTTGCGGGCCGCGGCCCGGTCGATCAGCATCCCGCGGGCGATCGGCGGGCGGCTCTGGTAGCCGAGGATCCGGTTCGCCCACAAGGGCTGCGACGCCAGCAGGCCGTGCCGGGTGCGGTCCTCCGGCACGTAGCCGATGCCGGCCTCGCGCCGGTGCAGGGTCGAGGCGTGGGAGATGTCCCTGCCGTCGAGGGTGACGGTGCCGTGCACCCCCCGGCGCATGCCCATGATCGCCTCGACCAGCTCGGTCTGCCCGTTGCCCTCCACCCCCGCGATGCCCAGCACCTCGCCGGCGTGCACGGTCAGCGAGACGTCGTCGAGCACCCGGCGCCCGCCGACGTCCGAGGCCAGCGTCAGCCCGGACACCGCCAGCACCTCACGGTCGGTGACGGTGGACTCGCGGGTCTCCGGGGTGGGGAGCTCGCTGCCGACCATCATCTCGGCCAGCTGCCGGCTGCTCACCGTCCTCGGGTCCGCCGTGCCCACCGTGGTACCCCGGCGGATCACGGTGATCGTGTCCGCGATGGCCCGGACCTCGTCGAGCTTGTGGGAGATGAACAGGAAGGTGTAGCCGTCCGCCCGCATCGTGGCAAGGGTGGCGAACAGGTCGTCGACCTCCTGCGGGACCAGCACGGCCGTCGGCTCGTCCAGGATCACCGTCCGGGCGCCGCGGTAGAGCACCTTCAGGATCTCCAGGCGCTGCCGGTCCGCGACCCCGAGCCGCTCCACCAGCATCGTCGGGTCCACCCGCAGGCCCACTGTGGCCGCCAGCTCCAGGATCCGGGCACGGGCCTTCGCCCCGATCCCGTGCGACGCCTCCGCCCCCAGCAGCACGTTCTCCGCGACGGTGAGGTTGTCCGCCAGCATGAAGTGCTGATGGACCATCCCGATGCCGGCCCGGATCGCGTCCGCCGGGGACCGGAAACGGACGAGGGTCCCGTCCACGGTGATCGTGCCCTCGTCCGGCGGCTGCATCCCGTAGAGGATCTTCATCAGGGTCGACTTGCCGGCGCCGTTCTCCCCGCACAACGCGTGCACCTCACCGGTGCGCACCCGCAGGTGGATGTCGCTGTTGGCGACGACGCCCGGGAACCGTTTGGTGATCCCCGCCAGCTCGACGGCCCACCGCGGGCCCGGCGCCTCCGGAACCGCGTCCTCCGGGCTCGGCGCCTCCGGCCGGACCCCGCTGTTGCCGCTCGCGGTCATGCCCCCACTCTCTCGCTCACGAAGGACCTTCGCAGCCCGGACGACGAGCGGGGCGCGGGGGGCCCCCCCAAGGGGGGGCCCCCGCCCCCCCCCCCCCCCGCCGGGCCCAGGGCGCCGGCCGGGGCCCCCCCCGGGTGGGCCCCGTGATTATCCCGGTCG
>JAOZVV010000080.1 GCA_025869365.1 Pseudonocardia sp. | reverse complement strand
CCGCGGGTGAGGTGGTCGAGCATGACCATCCGGTCCGCCACCCACAGCGGGTTGTGGTAGCTGATCGAGGTCACGCCGGTGCCGAGCCGGATGTTGCGGGTGCGCTCCGCGGCGGCGGCGATGAAGATCTCCGGCGACGCGATGATCTCGCTCCCCGCGGAGTGGTGCTCCCCGATCCACGCCTCGTCGTAGCCCAGCTCGTCGAGATGCGCGACGAGCTGGAGGTCCCGCTGCAACGCCAGCGTGGGGTTCTGCCCCGGCACGTGGAACGGGGCGAGGAAGGTGCCGAAACGCAGTCTGCTCACGTGGTGCTCCTGATCGTCGTCGATCGACTCTTCGGTGCGGTCCGTGGCGCGGACCGCACCCCGAGCATGACGGCGGTCACGGGCGAAGTACTGTGCGTTTTCCTGACACCCGGAAAGTAGACGACTGTCCTGAACGCACGTATTGATCATCCTCTAGGGTTGCTGATCATGGGACATCGCGAGGACCTCCTCACCGGGGCGGCTCAGTGCCTCTACGAGAAGGGCTTCGGGCAGACCACGGCCCGGGACATCGTGGCCGCGTCGCGCACGAACCTCGCCTCGATCGGCTACCACTTCGGCTCCAAGGACGCCCTGCTCACCGAGGCCGCCGAGCGCGCGGCCGCCGAGTGGACCGAGGAGCTGGACAAGGCGCTGGCCCGCGTCGACCCCGGCGCGGACCCCACCGAGCGGGTCGCGCAGACCTGGGGTCAGGTCATCGAGCTGTTCCGCACCCACCGCCGGCTGTGGGTCACCTACATCGAGACGCTCGCGCACGCCGGGCGGGTGCCGCGGCTGCGGGAGGTCCTCGCGAACGCGCAGGGCGAGACGCGCGAGGAGCTCGCCTCGATGTTCCACGCGCTGCCGGAGGACCCGGACGCCGCGGACCGGCAGGGCCACGTCCTCGGCAGCTTCTACCAGGCGCTGCTCACCGGCGTGATGATGCAGTGGCTGCTGGACCCGGAGAACGCGCCGTCCGGTGCGGACGTCTCCGAGGCGTTGCGGCTCCTGACCAGCCCGGCGGGCCTGCCGGTCTAGTCGCCCTTCCCCGGCCGGCCGATCCCGGCGGTGTAGAGCACGCCGAGCACGACCAGCGGGAGCGTGGTCCAGACGAACCAGGGATGGATCGCCTCCCCGGTCGTCAGGGACACCAGCCCCCAGGCCACCACGTTCACCGCCAGGATCGAACAGAAGACGATGGTCAGCACCCGCATCGCGGTGCCGCCGCCGGTCTCCGCGAAGACCTGGCCCTTCGACCGGGGAGCAGGCGCCCCGGGCTGCCGCGGCGGGACGGGCAGGTCCTGGGTGAGGACGTCCAGCTCGCCACGGGTCTTGGCCGACCAGAGGGACGAGACGCGCTCGTCGAACTCGCCGAGATCCAGGAGTCCTTCGCCCTGCGCCCACTGCAGGTGCCGCTGGGCCCGCACGCGGTCCGCGTCGGAGACCCGCATGTCCTCGGGGCGCACCGGCTCGTTCACGGGTCCCATGCTGCCACCGCCGCGGACCGTCGCGCCGCCGTCGGCAGACTGTCGTCACCCACTTGTGAGGAGAGCCGATGCCCGCGCAGGACACCGCCGCGTTCGACGCCCTGGACGACGAGGAGGCGCGCCGCGTGCTCCTCGCCGTCTGCTCCTCCCCCGCGTGGGCCGAACGGGTCAGCGGCGGGCGCCCGTACGGCACCGTCGAGGCGGTCCACCTGGCCGCCGAGGCGGCGCTGGCCGGGCTCACGGAGGCGGAGGTCGACGCCGCCCTGGCCGGGCACCCACGGATCGGCGATCCGACCGTGACCGCCGCGGCGTCGCGCCGGGAGCAGGCCGGGATGGCGTCCGCGTCCGAGGAGACCCTCGCCGCGCTCGCGGAGGGCAACGCCCGCTACGAGGAGCGCTTCGGGCACGTCTACCTCGTGTGCGCCTCCGGCCGCGGTGCCGACGAGCTGCTGGCCGTGCTGCGGACCCGGCTCGGCAACACCGCGGAGGAGGAGCGGGCGCGGCTGCGCGTCGAGCTCGCCGCGATCAACCGGATCCGGCTCGGCCGGCTGCTCGGGGAGTCCGGCGCCTGACCCCCGGTTGCATTCATGCGAATGTGTGCATAAATTGGCCGGCGTGGGGCACGGACACGGGCACGGACACGGCGGCGGCGCAGCCGGGGCGGCAAGCGCATCGGGCCGGCACGTCCGCACGTTGTGGATCTCGCTCGGGGTGCTGCTGGCCTTCCTCGTGCTCGAGGTCGTCGTCGGCTTCGCCACGGGTTCGCTGGCCCTGCTCTCCGACGCCGGGCACATGTTCACCGACGTCCTGGGCGTTGCCATGGCCCTCGCCGCGATCACCGCGGCCCGGCGATCCACGGCCTCGGACAGCCGCACGTTCGGCCTCTACCGGACCGAGGTGCTCGCCGCGCTGGCCAACGCCGTCCTGCTCGTCGGCGTCGCCGTCTGGGTGATCGTCGAGGCGGTGCGGCGCTTCGGCGAGCCGCAGGAGATCCCCGGTGTCGCGCTGATGGTCACCGCCGCCGCGGGGCTGCTCGCCAACCTGGTCGTGTTCGCGCTGCTCCGGCAGGGCGCCAAGGAGAGCATCAACATCCGGGGCGCCTACCTGGAGGTCCTCGCGGACACCATCGGCTCGGTGGGGGTGCTGGCCGCCGGTGCGGTGATGCTCGCGTTCGGCTGGTGGTGGGCGGACCCGGTGGTGGCGATCGGGATCGGGCTGTGGGTGCTGCCGCGGACCTGGCAGCTCGCCAAGCAGGCCGTCCGGATCCTGGTGCAGGCCGCGCCGGCGCACATCGACGTCGCCGCCGTCCGGCGGGACCTCAGGGCCATCGAGGGCGTCGAGGACGTCCACGACGTGCACGTCTGGACGCTCACCTCCGGGATGGAGGTCGGCTCGGTACACCTCGGCGTGGGCGCGCCCTGCGATCCCGCGTGGGTGCTCTCCGAGGCCCGGGCGGTGCTCGCCGAGAAGCACCACATGGAGCACGTGACGGTGCAGGTCGAACCGCCCGGCTCGACGACCCGCTGCTCCGAGCTGAGCTGGTAGCGCTCAGCTCACCAGCAGGCGGCCGAGTGTCAGGTCCCGGTCCGCGAGCCGGACGTCGATCGCGCCGTCCTCGGCGGCCACGAACGTCAGCGTGACCGTCGCCCCGGCGGTCACGAACGCGGCGCGGGAGTAGGCCCCGCTCAACCGGACCTGGTCCGTCACGTCGCTGCCCACCACCAGCACGACCGTCGAGTTCCGCGGGATGTCGACGCTCGGCGGGGACGTGGGTGCGGCGCCCCGGTAGGCGAGGACGACGTGCCGGACGCCGTCGGGGGTGACCGACGGGCTCACCGTGACCGGCGCCCCGGCCGGGGCGATGGGCGCGGCCCCGCATCCCCCGACGACGCCACCGAGCAGCGCGAACGCGACGGCGACCCGGCGGGCGCTCCGGCGTCTGGTCACGTTCCGTTCCCTTCCATCACGCACTGCGATATCACCCAAGAGTGACGCAGCCCGTCCGCGCCCGCCGCATCGGGTCCTCGTCGTGGGGGAGGATCGAGGGGTGAGCGAGTCTCCCCAGAACGATGTGGCCCAGAACGTGGCGCAGGACGATGCGGCCCAGAACGATGGGGCCCAGGACGGCCCGACGCATCCCGCGGCCCCCGTCCCCGACCGGCTCTTCGACGACGAGCGGGAGCAGCGCTGGCGGGCCAGGTTCACCGCGACCCGCATGTCCCGCCCGAACTGGGCCCTCGACGCACCGGACCGCACCGTCTACTCGTCGAATCTCAGCGGGACCACCGAGGTGCACGCCTGGGACCGCGCGACGGACACCCACCGCCAGGTCACGGACCGTCGCTCGGGCACGCACGCGGCGACGCTGCCCCCGGACGGCGAGCTGATCTGGTGGTTCGACGACACCGACGGGGACGAGTTCGGCCGCTGGGTCACCGAGCCCTACGCCGGCCGGGCCCCGGACGAGGAGCCCGCGGACGCCGTCCCGGGCGTGGAGGACGGCTACTCCGCGGGCCTGGACATCGGCCGGACACTGACGGCGATCGGCACGTCGACGGACGACGGCACGACGATCTGGGTGCACCGCCGCGGCACCGATACCCCCGCCGAGGTCGTCTACCGGCACGTCGAGGACGCCGGCGTGGGGGCCCTGTCCGAGGACGAGACGCTGCTGGCGATCTCGATCTCCGAGCACGGGGACTCCCGGCACCCGGACGTCCGCGTGCTGCGGCTCGCCGAGGACGGGGTCGAGACGGTCGCCGAGAAGTCCGACGGCCCGGGCAGGGGCCTGACCCCGCTCGCGTTCTCCCCCGTGCCCGGGGACCAGCGGCTGCTCCTGCTGCACGAGCGCCGCGGCCGGGAGGAACTGCTGCTCTGGGACGTCGAGACGGACATCGAGACCGAGCTCGAGCTGGACCTGCCCGGCGAGATCGTCGCGGACTTCCTTCCCGTGACGGCCGGCGGCCCGGACATCCTGCTCGTCTGGCACACCCACGCCGCGCGCACCCGGCTGTACCGCTACGAGCTCGGCAGCGGCGCCCTGGCCGAGCTGAAGGTCGCACCGGGCTGCGTCGGCTCCGCGGACGTCCGGCCGGACGGGACCGTCGAGTACTCGTGCTCGTCGGCCGCCACGCCCTCGGAGATCCGGGCGCTGCACCCGGACGGCACGGACCGCCGGCTGCTGGTCCCGCCGGGCGCGCCCGCCCCGGGCTCGGTCCCGGTCGAGGACCTGTGGGTCGACGGCCCGGGCGGGCCGGTGCACGCCCTCGTGTCCGCTCCCCCGGGGGAGGGCCCCTTCCCCACCGTCTTCAGCCTGCACGGCGGCCCGCACGCGGCGGACGAGGACCGGTTCTCGGCGATGCGGGCGGCCTGGGTGGACGCCGGGTTCGCGCTCGTCGAGGTGAACTACCGGGGCTCGACGGGCTACGGCTCGACCTGGCGGGACGCGATCGAGGGACGGCCCGGGCTCACCGAGCTCGAGGACGTCGCCGCGGTGTACGACGCGGTGGTCTCCTCGGGGCTCGCGGACCGGGACCGGATCGTCGTCGAGGGCTGGTCCTGGGGTGGCTACCTGGCCCTGCTCGCCGCCGGGACCCAGCCGGAGCGGTGGGCCGCGGTGCTGGCGGGGGTCCCCGTCGCGGACTACCTGGCGGCCTACGAGGACGAGATGGAGCAGCTCCGGGCGTTCGACCGGGCGCTCTTCGGCGGCACTCCCGAGCAGGTCCCGGAGACCTACCGGGCGGGTTCCCCGCTGACCTACACCGACGCCGTCCGCGCTCCGGTGCTGGTGCTGGCCGGGGAGAACGACCCGCGCTGCCCCATCCGGCAGATCGACAACTACCTGGACGCGCTGCGGCGGAGGGGAGACGTCGCCTACGAGGTCTCCCGGTTCGACGCCGGGCACGGCTCGCTGGTCGTCGAGGAGACGCTCCGGCACGTCGCCACGGAGATCGACTTCGCCCGTCGGATGCTGGCTCGGATCACATAGTCCGCGAGGCAGGGGTCATCGTCTCGTAGCGAGTTCGTAACACTCCGTCGAGACGATGGAGGTCGTTCTGCAAGGAGGCGGTCGCGGTGGCGTTATGGCGCGTGCACGTGGAGCTGGAGGATCGCCCTGGCCGGCTCGGAGAGCTGGCCAGGGCGGTCGGCGGCGCCGGATGCAACATCATCTCGCTGCATGTCGTCGGGGAGCCGGCCGACGACGGCTCGGTGACCGACGAGCTGCTGGTGAAGGTTCCCGAGGGCACGGACCACACGGACCTGGCCGGGGCCATCGAGGCCGCCGGGATCCCCTGCACCCTCATCGTCCCCGCGGACGCCGCCGAGCTGGCGGACGGCGCCACCACGGCGCTGGCGCTGGCCCGGATGGTCGCCGCGGACCCGTGGAGTGCGCCGCAGGCCGTCGCGACACTGCTGCTCGCGCGGCTGGTGGACCCCGCCGCGCCGCGGACGGGGCATTCGCACACGTTGCGCGTCGGCCAGCGTCAGGTGCACCTCGGCCGGGCGTGGTCCTTCACCGCCACCGAGCTCTCCCGGGCCGCGGCGCTCCTGGAGCTCGCGGCGCAGCTGAGCCTCTCCGGCACGCGGTCCCACCCGGTGCCCACGGTGGACCACATCCTGATGCTCCAGGACGGCTCCGAGGTGCGGCTGCGCGCGGCCACGGAGGCGGACGCCCCGCTGGTCACGGCCATGCACGCCCGCTGCTCGCCCGCCACCCGCAACGCGCGGTTCCTCTCCCCCGCCCCGCGGATGGAGCCCGAGGAGCTGACCCGCCTGCTGGGCGGCCTCAGCGGCGAGCGACGGCTCGGTGAGACGCGGACGGTGCTCGCCCTGACGGTCGACGGTGGCAGCGCGGTCGGGATGATGAACCTCGAACCCGCCACGGGCGATGCCGCCGCGTTCTCCGTCGTCGTCGAGGACGCCTGGCAGGGCCGGGGCCTGGGCACGGCGCTGGTCCGCCGGGCCGCGGAGATCGCCACCGAGCGGGGCAACGACGAGCTCACCGCCACCACGCCCACCCGCAACATGCAGGTCACCACGCTGCTGCGCCGGGCGGGGCTGCGTCCGACGGCCGAGATCTCCGGTGGGATGCTGCAGGTCCGGGCGCCGCTGCTGACCCCGGCGGCGGTCCTCAGCCGTCGGCCCGGGGTGGCGTAGCGAGCAGCTCGAGGACCCGCTCCGGCGGGCGGCCCAGCACCGCCCGGTCCCCGGCGATCACGATCGGCCGCTCGATCAGGCTCGGGTCCTCGGCCATCGCGTCGAGCAGGGTGTCCCGGTCCGCGCCGGCGAGGCCGCGTTCGCGGTAGGCCTTCTCCCCGGTGCGCAGGATCGCGCGGGGATCGTCCGTACCGAGGCGGCGCAGGACGTCCTCCAGCGCGGCCCGGTCCGGATGCGTGTCCAGGTAGCGCACCACCTCGGGTTCGACGCCGTGCTCGGTCAGCAGCGCGAGGGCCCCGCGGCTCTTGGAGCAGCGCGGGTTGTGCCAGAGGGTGACGGGTTCCTCGTCGTCCGGGTTCATCCCCCGATCGTAGGAGGAGCAAGCTGGGGCCATGACGATCCCGGCGGACACCGGCACGCTCGTCTTCGACGGTGAGTGCGGCTTCTGCACGCGCGCGCTCGGCTGGCTGGAGCGCCTGGACCGCCGCTCCCGCATCACGACCGTGCCCCTGCAGCGGACGGGCGCCCCCGAGTCGATCGGGTCCACGCCGCAGGCCTGCCGGGCCAGCCTGCACTGGCGGGCGGACGGGCACACCGCGACGGGTGCCGAGGCCGTCAACCTCGCCCTGGCCGTCGCGACCCGGAGCACCCTGCCCGTCCTGCTCTACCGCCGCACCGCCGGGCTGCAGGAGCGCGCGTACACCTGGGTGGCCGCCCACCGCGGGAAGCTGCCGGGCGTCACCCCCTGGTGCGAGACCCACCCGGACTCCTGCGCGTAGCACCCGGCGCACCTGGGGGCGGCGCGGATCGCCATCTACTATCCGGCATAGGGCAGACTGGATCGCGATGAGCGCCGCGCCGCACCGCCCCTCCCCCGCACGCCCCCCGGCCCGCCGGCGCCCGGGCGTCGGACGCTTCGTGTTCGCCCTGGTCCTCGCGGTCGCGGCCGCGCTCGCGGTCCTGCCGGACCTCGTCCGGCTGGACCGCAGCAGCCCCTTCGCCCAGCTCGTGTCGTTCCGGCCGGCCCTGCTCGCCGCGCTCGCGGTGGTCATCGTCGTCCTGGCGCTGATCACGCTGCAGCTGCGCTGGGCCTGGCCGATCCCGGCGGCCCTGGCCGTCGTACTCGTCGCCGGGGTGGTGATGGTCGTGCCGCGCACCATCGCGGAACCCGTGCCGACCACCGGGACCCCGCTGAAGATCCTCTCGTTCAACGTCTTCGAGGGCTCCGCGGACCAGGACCAGCTCACGGCGCTGATCGCGGCCGAACAGCCGGACCTGGTGGCCATGCCCGAGGCCGGGCAGCGGTTCGCGGACCGGCTGCGCCCGCGGCTCGAACCGCTGGGCTACCGCGTCCAGCCGTCGGTCAACCTCCGCCAGCGCGACGTCGCCGGCGTGACGGTGGCGGTGTCCCGGCGTCTCGGGGACGTGAGCATCGAGCGCGGCACCCGCGGCGAGGCGTTCACCAACATCGAGGTGACGGGCGGTGCGCTCGGCTCGCTGCGCTTCATCGGCTTCCACTCCGTGGCCCCCACCCCGGGCGCCACGCGGTGGTGGACGGACGATCTCGCACACCTGCGGGACTGGTGCACCGGGAACCCCCCGACGATCATCGCCGGGGACTTCAACGCGACCTACGACCACTCCGCGCTGCGCGAGGACGCCGCGGGCTGCGGGGACGCCGCTGCCCAGCGCGGCGAGAGCCTGCTCGGTACCTGGCCGTCCTGGGCGCCGGAGTGGATCGGCCCGCAGATCGACCACGTGCTCGCAACGCGCGGGATCGTGTCCGAGTCCTTCGAGGTGCGGAAGGTCGACGGGAGCGACCACCGCCCCGTCCTCACGACGGTACGGATCCCCTGAGCTCGTCCTCGTCGCCGATGAGCACCTCGTCGAGGACGAACGACTCGATGTCCAGCACGAACCCGCGCACGCGGGTGTCCGGGTGCAGGAACGGGTCGTGGCGCAGCTGCGCGACGTCGCGGCGCACGCTGACCCTCGGGTCCCGGAACGCGTGGGTGCGCCACGGCGGCCGCATGCCCGTCTCCTCGGCCAGTGCCTCGGAGAAGTCGTCGTCGGTGAAGGTCGCGAGCCCGCAGCCGCTGTGCTGCACCAGCAGCACGTCCCGGGTGTCGAGCATGCGCTGGCTGATCGAGAGCGAGCGGATCACGTCGTCGGTGATGACGCCGCCCGCGTTCCGCAGGACGTGCACCTCACCGATCTTCAGGCCGAACAGCGCGAAGACGTCGATGCGCGAGTCCATGCACGTGACGACCGCCGTGTGCAGGGACGGCGGCACGGCGATGCCCTCGGCGCGTGCTGCGGCCAGATGTCCGCCGCCGGCCTCGTAGCGGCGCAGGAGTTCATCGTTGCTCACGTGGATAACCAATCACGCCGAACGGGCCGCCGGGAGTCCCGACGGCCCGTTAGCGAGGGATCTCACCCGGTCGCGTCGACTCGGGTCACACCTGATCCGCGATCGTCTCCGCGATCTCGTAGGTGTTCAGCGCCGCGCCCTTGCGCAGGTTGTCCCCGCAGAGGAACAGGTCCAGCGTGTTCGGGAAGTCCAGCGCCTGCCGGACCCGACCGACCGACGTCGGGTCCCCGCCCACGACGGCCGCCGGGGTCGGCCACTCGCCGTTCGCCGGGTCGTCCCTCAGCTCGATCGTCGGCTGTGCGGCCAGCACCTTGTGCGCGGCCTCGACGGTGACCTCGCGGCCGAACGTGGCGTGCACCGCGAGCGCGTGCGTGGTGATCACCGGGACGCGGACGCAGGTCGCGGAGACCCTCAGGTCCGGGATGCCCAGGATCTTGCGGGACTCGTTGCGGACCTTGAGCTCCTCGGACGACCAGCCGTCGGCCTTCAGGGAGCCGGCCCACGGCACGACGTTGAGCGCGAGCGGCGCGGGGAACGGCGAGTCCGTCCCCAGGCCGGCCTCGGACAGCGCCTCCGCGACGTCCCCGGCGCGCTTGCCCACGTCCTTGCCCGCGACGGCGGACAGCTCCGCCTGCAGCCGGTCGACGCCGGGCTGCCCCGCACCGGACGCGGCCTGGTACGAGGCCACGACCAGGGACTCGAGCCCGAACTCGCGGTGCAGCGCGCCCATCGCGGCCATCATCGACAGCGTGGTGCAGTTGGGGTTCGCGATGATCCCCTTCGGCCGGTTCGCGGCGGCGTCGGCGTTGACCTCCGGCACCACCAGCGGCACGTCCGGGTCCATCCGGAAGGCACCGGAGTTGTCCACGGCCACGGCGCCCCGCGAGGCGGCGATCGGCGCCCACTCGGCGCTGATCTCGTCCGGGACGTCGAACAGCGCGATGTCCACGCCGTCGAAGACGTCGGGCTCGAGGAGCCGGACGGTGACGTCCTCGCCGCGGACCTTCAGCACCTTGCCGGCGGAGCGGGCGGAGGCGATCAGCCGCACCTCGCCCCACGGCACGGTCTCCCGGGCGTCGATGATCTCGATCATGGTGGTGCCGACGGCGCCGGTGGCGCCGACGATGGCCAGTACGGGTCCAGCCATGATCTACCGCCCCGTCCCGGCCGCCACGACGGCCTCTTCCTCGCTGCCGAGCTCGAACGCCTCGTGCAGTGCGCGCACCGCGTCGTCGAGCTGGTCCGAGCGGCAGATGACCGAGATCCGGATCTCGGAGGTGTTCATGGTCTCGATGTTGATCCCGGCGTCCGAGAGCGCCTCGCAGAACTTCGCGGTGACGCCCGGGTGGTTGCGCATGCCGGCGCCGACGAGCGAGACCTTGCCGACCTCGTTGTCGTAGATCAGCTGCTCGAACCCGATCTGGTCCTTCACCTTCTCCAGCACCGCGACGGCCGTCGGGCCGTCCGAACGGGGCAGCGTGAAGGTGATGTCCGTGCGGCCGGCCTTCGACGTGGAGATGTTCTGCAGCACCATGTCGATGTTGATCTCGGCGTCGGCGACCGTGCGGAAGATCCGGGCCGCCATGCCGGGGGTGTCCGGCACTCCGGTGACCGTGATCTTGCCCTCGGACCGGTCGTGCGCGACCCCCGTGATGATGGGGTTCTCCAACGGA
>JAOZVV010000079.1 GCA_025869365.1 Pseudonocardia sp. | reverse complement strand
CCAAGAACCCCACGCGGCCGAGGAGGGGATTGACGATTTCATCCGTGGAGCAGATCACCCGACGTATCTCTACGTCGTAGTCCAGGAACGGCACGAATTCTTCCCAAGCGCTACGCCAGAGCCGGATCATCGCCCCGTACTTGCGACCCCATTTCTCCTCGAGCTCGTCCATGGCGACGAGTGCTGCGTCCGGGCTGGGCGCGGCATAGATCGGTTTGATGTCGCGTTTCACCGCATCCCAGTCCTGTCGACCGACTAGGCGGAAAGTGTTCCGGATCAGGTGCACGATGCAGGTTTGCACGATGGTTTGCGGCCACACGTTCGCCACCACCTCCGGTAGACCTTTCAGGCCGTCGCAGACCAGGAACAGCACGTCGCGCACGCCGCGGTTCTTCAAGTCGACCAGGACGCTCATCCAGAACTTCGCGCCCTCGCCGCCGACGCCCATCCACAGCCCCAGCACGTCCTTGCAGCCGTCCACGGTGACCCCGATGGCGGCGTAGACCGGCCGGTTGGCGACCTGCCCGTCCCGGACCTTCACGTGGATGGCGTCGATGAACACCGCCGCGTACACCGCGTCGAGCGGACGGCCGGCCCAGTCGTTCATCTCAGCGACGACTTTGTCGGTGATCCGTGAGACCGTCTCCTTCGACACCGACGCCCCGTAGATGTCGGCAAAATGCGCGGAGATCTCCCCAGTGGTCATTCCCTTCGCGTAGAGCGAGAGCACGATCTCATCCACGTTGGCGAGGCGCCGTTGCCGCTTCTTCACGATCTGAGGCTCGAAGGTGCTCTCACGATCCCGCGGCACATCGATCTCGACTTCGCCAGCGGCATCCGAGAGCACCGTCTTCGACCGCGACCCGTTCCGCACGTTCGTGGAGTCCCGCTCCGGGGCCGCCTGGTTCTTGGCGTGCCCGAGATGCTCGGTCATCTCCTCATTGAGCGCCGTTTCCAGCACATTCTTCGTAAACAGCTTCAGTAAGCCGTCCGGGCCGGTCAACGCCAGACCGCGGGCCTTCGCTTCGGCCACCATCGCCGCCGCGGCGGCCTGCTCCGGCGACAGCTCCCGCGACGGCTTGGACTCACTCCTGCGTGGACTCACAAGGTCCGATGTCATCACTCACAGTGCCCATCCCGCCGGAACCCAGCCCGGCGTGTCGGGCCGGAAACACCGATCTTGAAACAGTCCCGCGGCCGCCCGCCCCGACCTCCCGTGCGCCGTCCGCCCCCGTCCGGGCGAAGGCTCTGGCCGGGTACGGACAGAGGGAACGGAGAAGCCACGAGCCCGACGGCGACAGCGAGCAGTGGTGCAGCAGGATCAGATCTCGATGCGTGATCCCATGACGACCGTTCTGTCGACCGGCAGCCTGAAGTAGGTCGCGGGGGTGGCGGCGTTGTGGGCGAGGCCGATGAACACCCGTTTGCGCCACGACGCCATTCCCGGCTGTGCCCCTCGTTCGATCGTGACCCGGGACAGGAAGTACGAGGCGTCGTCGGCGGAGAAGTCGAGCTCGTCGGAGATCCCGCAGGCCTCGGCGAGGACCGCGGGGATGTCCTGCTCGTCCTGGAAACCGAAGCGCGCGGTGAGGTGGATGATCCCGTCGTCCGTATGTCCGAGCTGGTCGATGGACAGCCGCCCACCGTGGGGGACGTAGGGCACGTTCTCCGAGATCACCGAGACGATGACCACCCGGTCGTGCAGGACGTGGTTGAAGTCGACGTTGGCGCGCAGCGCGAGCGGAGCGGTCAGCTTCGTGGGGTGCGGGAAGACGGCGGTCCCCGGGACCCGGGTGATCCCGTCGGTGTGGAGCTCGTCGATGAAGTCCGGCAGCGGGCCTTCGAGGTCGGCGCGCCGGGCGGTGATCAGGCCCCGCCCCCGCTGCCAGGTGGTCATGATCGTGACGACGACGGCGGCGATGACGAGGGGCAGCCACCCTCCGTGGACGATCTTCGTGAGGTTCGCGGCGAGGTAGATCAGCTCGAGGCCGCCGAGGACGACCGCGGCGAGGACGATCCGCCAGCGCTCCCACCGCCAGGCGGTGGCGGCGTAGGTGAGGAACAGGATCGTGGTCAGGAGCAGGGTCCCGGTGACCGCGAGGCCGTAGGCGGTGGCGAGGCGTTGGGAGGACCGGAAGGCGACGATCAGCACGAGGACGCCGGCGAAGAGCAGCCAGTTGACGGCGGGGACGTAGATCTGGCCGCTCTCCCGGGTCGAGGTGTGCCTGATGGTGAGGTGGGGGAGGAACCCGAGGCGCATGGCCTGACGGGACACCGAGAAGGCCCCGGAGATCACGGCCTGGGAGGCGATGACGGTGGCCAGGGTGGCCAGGCCGACCAGTGGCAGCCGGGCCCAGCCGGGGGCGAGCAGGTAGAAGGGGTTGGAGATCGCGCCGGGGTCGCCGAGGATCAGAGCCGCCTGGCCGAGATAGTTGATGATGAGGGCCGGGAAGACCAGCGCGAACCAGGACACCCGGATGGGCCTGCGCCCGAAGTGCCCCATGTCCGCGTAGAGCGCCTCGGCACCGGTGATGGCCAGGACGACCGCGCCCATGGCGATGAACGCGGTGTAGGGGTGGTCGAGGATGAACGCCACGATGTAGGTGGGGGAGAGCCCGAGCAGCACCCCGGGCCGTTCGATGATGTGCGGGAGCCCCGTCGCGATCAGGGCGAGGAACCACAGGACCATGATCGGCCCGAACAGCCGGCCGACGCGGTGGGTGCCCCACCGTTGGGCGGCGAAGAGGGCGGCGAGGATGGCGATCCCGATGGGGACGACGAACTCGGCGAGGTCCGGGCGGGCTATCTCGAGGCCCTCGACCGCGGACAACACGGAGATCGCCGGGGTGATCAGGGAGTCCCCGTAGAACAGCGATGCGCCGAGGACCCCGAGGGACAGGGCGAGTGCGGCGCGCCGCACATGGGTGGTGGACACGCTCCGGACCAGCGCGGCGAGGGCCATGATGCCGCCCTCGCCGTCGTTGTCCGCGCGGAGCACGAAGAGCACGTACTTGACCGTGACGACGAGGGTGACGGACCAGAAGATCAGCGACACGACCCCGTAGACGTCGTCGACGGTGGGTTGTACCGCCCGGTCGTCGATGGAGAACACCGTCTGCATGGCGTAGAGCGGGCTCGTGCCGATGTCGCCGAACACGATCCCCAACGCTCCGAGCGCGAGCCCGGACAGCCGGGTGCTGTGCGCGGCGGGATGGCGCCGGGTGACACCCGCCGGTGCCGGACGGGCATCGGGTTCGGCCTGGGGTGCCGGCGCGTCGTCGGCCGGTGTGCGGTCCACGTGATCAGTCTGCTCCGCGTGGGCGGTCCGTGTCTGCGGATGTCGGCGAGCCGTCGAGAGCCCGGGGCCGTCCACGACGTCTCTCCGTGTGCGGGGCTGCGCTCGGCGGGACCCTGGTCCTGGTCGCCGCCCTCACCTCGCCCTGCTCGTCTGCCTGATCCCGACGACCATCGGCGCACTGCTCTCCGCCATCGACATCGTGGGCATGGACCGTCTGGTGCAGCGCCACGAGGTTGGCGACGACGCACGCTCGTGCGCGGCGGCACCACCTCGGCTGCCGCCGACGCCTCGGTCCCGGCCATCGCGCCGGGACCCCGATCCCTGTCGCCGGGGCGCTAGCCGATCTTCCTGCGGTAGATCGCGATTGCCGAGAGGTAGGCGACGACGAGGATGCCCGCGAGCCAGGCGAGGGCGATCCAGATGTCACCGCCGACCGTTTCCTGGGCGAACACGGCCCGGATGGTGTTCACGACGGAGGTCACGGGCTGGTTCTCGGCGAACCACCCGACCGGTCCGGGCATCGAGCCGGTCGGTACGAACGCCGAGCTGATGAACGGCAGGAAGATCAGCGGATAGCTGAAGGCGCTCGCGCCGTCGACGGTGTGCGCCGAGAGTCCGGCGATCACGGCGACCCAGGTCAGGGCGAGGGTGAACAGGATCAGGATGCCGGCGACGGCGAGCCAGGCGGCCACGGAGGCTCCGGTGCGGAACCCCATGAGCAGGGCGACCCCGATGACGATCGCGACCGAGACGAGGTTCGCGGCCAGGGACGTGAGCACGTGCGCCCAGAGCACGCTGGACCGGGCGATCGGCATGGACCGGAACCGCTCGACGATGCCGCCCTGCATGTCGAGGAACAGTCGGTACGCGGTGTAGGCGATGCCGGACGCGATGGTGATGAGCAGGATGCCGGGGAGCATGTAGTCGATGTAGGACTCGTCGGTCCCGGTGTCGATCGCGCCGCCGAGCACGTACACGAACAGCAGCATCAGCGCGATCGGGGTGACCGCCGTGGTGATGATCGTGTCCGGGCTGCGGAGGACGTGGCGCAGCGAGCGCCCGGTCAGGTTGCCGGTGTCGCCCAGGACGTGGGTGGTCATCCGAGGTCCTTTCCTGCGCCGGCGGTGCCGTCGGGGGCGGTCTCGGCCGGGTCGCCCACGAGGGCGAGGAAGACGTCCTCGAGCGAGGGCTGCTTCTCGACGTACTCGACCGTGGCGGACGGGAGGAGTTCCCTGAGCTCGGCGAGGGTGCCGTTGCGGATGATCGTGCCCCTGCGCAGGATCGCGATGCGGTCCGCGAGGTGCTCGGCCTCGTCGAGGTCCTGGGTGGTCAGCACCACCGTGGTGCCGCCCCGGGCGAGCGCCTCGACGGTCTGCCACACCTCGATGCGGGCCTGCGGATCGAGCCCGGTGGTGGGCTCGTCGAGGACGATGATCGGCGGGTCGCCGATCAGGCTCATCGCGATGTCGAGCCGCCGTCGCATCCCGCCCGAGTACGTCGACGCCTTGCGGGCTCCGGAGTCGGTGAGCGAGAAGCGGTCGAGCATCTCGTCGGCGATCGCACCCGGGTTCCGCAGGTGCCGCAGCTTGGCGATCAGGACGAGGTTCTCCCGGCCGGTGAGCACGTCGTCGACCGCCGCGAACTGGCCGGTCAGGCTGATCGACCGGCGGACGTCGCCCGGCGCGGTGGTGACGTCGAACCCGTGGACGGTGGCGGTCCCGGAATCGGCCTTGAGCAGGGTCGAGAGGATCCGCACCAGCGTGGTCTTGCCCGCACCGTTCGAGCCGAGGAGCGCGAGGACGCTCCCCGCCGGCACGTCGAGGTCGACGCCGCGGAGCACCCGCAGGTCCTCGAACGACTTCTCGATGCCCCGCACCCGGATCGCGGGTTCGCGGGTGGTGTCGACGGTCATGCGCCCGTCCCCCCTCCGTCGCCACCGGTCGCGGCGTCGATCGCTCGCGTGAGGCGCTCGCGCTCCTTGTCGATCCACTGCGTGCCGCTGTAGGCGTGGGCGAACGTCTCGGCGAACTCGACCGGCTCGTCCCCGACGATCGCGCGCACCGGGGTGCCGTCGGTCGCGGCGCGCTCCCAGAGGTCGGCGAAGTCGCCGAACATCGTGACCAGGGTGTCGCCGTCCGTGACCACGCCGTACGCCATGAAGTACCGGTGGAACGCCTTCGCGGCGCTGCGGTACGGCTCCGGGAGGGCGTCGATGCGCGCCATGGACTGTCGGTACTGCTTCTTCTGCTCGAGCGGCCCGGTGAGGGCCTCGATCCACTTCGCCGCCATGATCACGTTCCTTCGCGCTGGTTGTCGTCGTGGTGCAGCCGTTCGATCCGGCCCGAGAGGAAGACCCACGTCCTCCAGAACTCCTCGAGCTGTTTTCGCCCTCGCGGGTTGAGCGAGTACACCTTCCGCGGCGGGCCCTTCTCGGACGGGACCTTCTCCACATCCACGAAGCCCCGCTGCTCCACCCGGACGAGCAATGCGTACACGGTTCCCTCGGCGAGGTCCGAGAATCCCTGTTCCCGCAGCCGCGCCGTGATGTCGGCGCCGTAGGCGGGCCGCACGGCCAGGATGGCGAGGACGATGCCCTCCAGGGTGCCCTTGAGCATCTCCGTCATCTGGTTGCCCATGGGGTCTCCCTGATGTACTCGGTGTCGCTGACTACCGGTACAAAGTATCACTGAGTACCAGTAGATAGCAACACTGAGTACCGCGCGCGAGCACGGCCGTGCCCGTCACCCGCGGCCGACGAGACAGGCTCGTCGGTTCCGGTCTCGGCCCGCCACCAGCGCCGCGAGGCCAGCGCGGCCAGCCCGGCTCCCGCGGTGTCGACCAGGACGTCGTCCACGGACGACGCCCGGTCCAGGTGCAGGACGTACTGCGCGGTCTCGACGAGGATCGAGCAGGCCGCCCCGAGCGCGAGGACCCGCGGCGCCGGCGCGCGCCGGCGGATGACGGTCAGCGGCTGCCGGACGCACGTGCCCCTGGCGGGCGCGCGATGAGCACGGTCCGGGCGCCCGGCCGCGGGGTCACGTCACCGAGGTCGGGGCGCGAAGGCGGAGGCGTCCAGCGTGCGGTCCAGGAGCCGGCGGGCGACGTCGGCGAGGCGCAGGTTGTGGTGGCGGGCGTAGCTGCGAAGACGTTCGAACGCCTCGTCGAGGCCGACTCCGGCCTGCTCGGAGAGCACGCCCTTGGCCTGCTCGATGACGATCCTGGTGTCGAGGGCGTGCTGCAGCTGTTCGGTGACGACGGTCCCGCGGCGGACGGCGCGTTCGGACAGGATGCCGATGGTGGCCACGTCGGCCAGCGCCTGGCCCAGCGCGAGGTCGTCGGCCGGCAGCGGCCCGGGGATCCGGTGGAACAGGTTCAGCGCCCCGATCGCGTCGCCGCGCAGCCGCAGCGGCAGGGCGTGGACCGAGCGGAACCTCCCGTGGGCGAGGACCGCGGCGGTGAAGCCCGGCCAGCGGGGGTCGCGTGCCAGATCGGGTGCGCCGACCGCGGTCGCGGTGCGGTAGCAGTCCATGCACGGGCCCTCTCCGGCCTGGAGCTGGAGGAGTTCCATGAACTCGGCCGCCTCGCTGGACGACGCAACCATGCGGAGGGTCCCGTGGTTGTCGGCGAGCATGATGCCGGCTGCCTCGGCGGCGAGCAGGTGCACGCTGTGCGCGATGAGGCGGTCGAGGAGATCGATGACGTCGTAGTCGTCGACGAGGGTGTCGGCGAGTTCGACGAAGGCCCGGCTGGCCGAGCGCTCCCGATCGGTATGGGCGGCGTTCACTACGGGCTCCCGTCCGTCGGTGGTCATG
The DNA here is from genome assembly GCA_025869365.1 of Pseudonocardia sp. Lineage (GTDB taxonomy): Bacteria > Actinomycetota > Actinomycetes > Mycobacteriales > Pseudonocardiaceae > Pseudonocardia. The sequence goes on along the minus strand of JAOZVV010000079.1, from coordinate 3,667 downwards.
ATCTACCTCATCTCCTCGGTGAACCGCAGCCGCCGCGCGACGACGTCACCGGCGACGTCGATGAGCAGTCGGCGTTCGGTGAAGGCATGGGCCCGCATCCGGGCCAACGCCTCCTCGGGACCGATACCCAGCTGGGCGAGCACCATCCCGGTGGCCTGATGGATCTCGGGCCGGGCCGACAACGCCGAGGAGAACCAGCCGTCGTCATGGCCGTCCGTCGTCCGGGCCTGCTCCTCACCGTCCGATCCGGGCACCAGGTCCGAGGGACGGGTGCGCTGACCCAGCAGCAGGAGCGCCGCGGTCTCCGCCGCGGCGAGTGCATCGCGCCACTGGACGGCGCCGAGCGCGCCGGCCGTCGTCCGGTAGAAGTCCAGGACGCCGACGACGGTGGCGCCGAACCGCATCGGGATGGCGAACAGCGCCACGGCGTCGGTGCGTTCCGCGACCTCACCCGCGAAGACCGGCCACCGCGTCGTCTCCACGGAGTGGTGCAGGTCCGGCACGGACACCGGGAGGCCGCGGGTGGCCGCCTCGATGCAGGGGCCTTCGTTCAGCGTGAGCTGCAGGTCCTCGAGGACCATGGCGACCTCGTCGGTGGCCCACAGCGTCTGCCGTGACTCGCGCGTGGTGAACAGGGACATGCCGGCCCCGTCGATGTCCAGCCCGTCCACGCACGCCTCGCACACGCGGCGGGCCAGCTCCCGGTCCCCGACCGCGACGCCGACGAGGCCGACCAGGTCGTCGGTGACACGGCCGCGCTCACGCATCGCGGTCGTCCACGGCACGGCGGGTGAGCGGTGCGGGAGCGATCCGGGCGGCGGTGCTCACTCCGGCCGGCCGGGGGCCGGCCCGGGACCCCGGTCGAGCTCGGGCTCGCGTTCGAGTCCCGGCTCGTCGGGCCCGGTGTGTTCGGGTTCGCTGGTGTGGACGTCGGCAGGGTCCGTGTACTCGTCGGCTTCGCTGCTCAGCGACCGGATACCGGAGTTGAGCACGGCCAGCAGCGGGACGGCGAGCAGCGCGCCGGCGATGCCGCCGACGAGCAGCCCGGCGGCGATGGCGAGGACGACGGCCAGCGGGTGCAGCTTGACGGCCCGGCCGAGCAGCAGCGGCTGCAGGATGTGGCTCTCCAGCTGCATGATCCCGATGATGATCGCGAGCACGATCAGGGCGGAGACCGGGCCCTGGGCGACGAGCGCGACGACGACCGCGACGCCACCCGCGACGACCGCTCCGACGATCGGGATGAAGGCGCCGAGGAACACCAGCGCGGCGAGGGGGACGGCGAGCGGGACGCCGAGGATGGCGAGACCGATGCCGATCGCGACCGCGTCGACGACGGCGACGACGGCCGTCGCGCGGACGTAGCTGACCAGGGCGGCGACACCTCGGCGCCCGGCGACGTCGACCCGCGTGCGGACGTGGTGCGGAGCGACGCCGAGCAGGAACTGCCAGATGCCCGCCCCGCCGTGCAGGAAGAAGATCAGGGTGAACACCACGAGCAGGATCTCGGTGAGGATCTCGCCGATGGCGGCGGCCGTGGTCAACGCGCCGGCGGTGATCGCCGCCTGGTTCGCGCTGAGGGTGTCGAGGACCTCCTGCTGGATGCCGGCGAGCTGCGCCTGCCCGATCTTGAACGGGCCGGTCGCCAGCCAGCTCACGATCGAGTCCACGCTGGTGCTGAGCTGGGCGCCGAGCTCGGGGACGCCGCGGACGAAGGTGATGACGACGAAGGTCAGCACCGCGCCCAGTGCGGCGAGCCCGGTGACGACCACGAGTGCGGTGGCCAGGCCCCGGGGGACCCGATGCGCGTGCAGGAGGCTCACGGCGGGGGACAGGAGGGCGGCGAGGAGCAGTGCGATCGCCACCGGGACGACGATCGCGGCGAGGTAGGCCACGATCTGCCCGAGGACGTAGAGGGACGCGGCGACCACCAGCAACCGCCAGCCGACCGCGCCGCTGACGCGGAGGACCCGCGGAACGGCGGTACGGATGTCCTCCGCCTCCCGGATGCCTCGCACGCGGCCGAGAGGGCCGGCGGCCCGGGACGCCCGGTCGTGCGCCTGGCCACGTCCTTCGGGAGACGCCGGTTCGTGTACCGCCAGGGTGTCCTTCATCCGAGGGTCGCCAGGGCGCCCGGTGCGATCTCGACGCGGACCGGGGTGTTCGCCTCCACGGGGAGCACCTCGCCGTCGAGCTGTAGTGGGGTCGGTCGGTGGGTGACGAAGCCGTACCGGATGGCCGTGGGTTGAGGGCCGAGACCGCGGGTCGCTGCCCTGATCGCGACGCCGAGGACCTTCCACCGGGACACGTGGGGAAGGGCGACGACCTCGAACCGGCCGTCGTCGGGCCGGCCGGTCTCGCTCAGCGTCGCGTACTTGGCCATCTGCGCGATGTTGGCGAAGAGCAGGCTGTCGAAGGCCTGGTGGGTCCCGTCGTCGAGCGTGACGGTGAACGGGCGGAAGCGCGCAAAGGTCCGCACCACCGAGACGATCTCGCGCAGCGAGCCCTTGCCCCCTTCCTCCAGGTCCACGGCGACGACCGGGGTCAGACCCACCCCGATGTAGGAGTGCGCGTACCGGACGACGGCGTCGGGGCCGTGGCCGACGGTGAGGCGCAGCAGGTCGAGGTGGCGGATCTCGCCTGCGACGATCGCGTCGCCGAGTGGCCGTTCGCCGGTGGTCCGTCGATGGTCGTTGGCGTTGCCGGCGGCCAGGACCGCGCAGACGGTACCGGTGTCGCCGGCTTGCACGACCCCGTCGACGACCTCGTTGTAGCCGCCGTCCCCGCTCACGGAGACGATCAGCGAGCGAGGGGAGCGGGCCGCTTCCCTGGCGAGCTCGCGGGCATGGCCCGCGTGCTCGGTCGGACCGAGCCGGACCGCCACCCGAGGCAGGCGTCGGGCGAGATCGGCGCGCAGCTCCTCGGCCAGGTCCGCCGCGGATCCTGTGCTGTGCGGGTTGAAGATCACGATGATCCGGTCGAACGGGGAGTCGGTGATCACGGACGGACGGTCCGCGGCTTCGGCGGTCATCGGCTGCTCTCTGTGGTCGGTCGGGAATTCTCGTGGCCCGGTCCGGAGCCGGGGACGGCGTGTCACCGCAGGACGGTCAGCGAGCAGCGGTAGGTGGCATCCACCCCTCCTGATCGACGAGACCATGGCCGCAGACGCGCAGTGGGACTTCCGCCGAGGTCCGGAGCGGATGACAGGCCGGCACCTCGCTGGGTGGCCCGGCCTCACGGGGCCGGATACCCCGCCCCGGGCCGGTTCACTCGCGGCGTCGGCGTCCGGTTCCTGCTCGACATCGGCACATCGGTGCGACGCATTCGGTTTAGGCGTCCGCCCGACGGGCAACACCGGCGTTGCGTCCCGTGCCCCCGGTCGTCGACCACTCCGTGTTCGTTCCTCCGGGAACCGAGGTTCCGATGGCACACCCCTCCGACGTCCCGGCCCGGTCGCCGGCCCCGCGTCCTTCCACTCGGCCCGACGCCGGCATCCGGCCGGAGGCGGTGACGGCCGGGGACGGACCGCACGGCAGCGACCCGGGCCGTCACGACACGGACGCGGTGTGGCCGGATCGCGGTGCCTGCCGTGTCGAGCCCGTCGATCCCGACCTGTTCTGTGTGCCACGAACGCTGATCGTCGGGCTGGTCTGAACCAGATCGATGT
>JAOZVV010000078.1 GCA_025869365.1 Pseudonocardia sp. | reverse complement strand
CCGCGGGGGCCACCCCGGGTCCCGGCACCGGCACCGAGGACGCGACCCCGGCCACCCCGGCGCCCACCTCCGAGGAGCCGGCGCCCGCGCCGGCAACAGCCGCCGGCGCTCCCGCCGCGGTCGCCGCCGAGGACCCGGCCGGCCCCGAGGCGAGCGCACCCGAGGGGGCGGTGCCCGCGACATCCGCCGCCGCGACCTCGGGTCCTGCGACCTCGGGTCCTGCGACATCCAGCGCCACGACATCCGGTCCCGCGCCGTCCGGAAACGGGACGTCCGGAATCGGGACGCCCGCAAACGGGACATCCGCCACCGCCGGGTCCGGCGTCTCCGAGCCGGGCCCCGGCACGGCCGGTGCCGCACCCGCGGCCGCTGTGGGGGCCGCCGCCGAGGCGGGACCCGGTGCCGCGCCGGTCCGGAGCGGTACTCCCGGGGCCCTGTTCTCGGACTGGGGGGCGGACGCCACCCAGGCCATCCCGATGATCGTGGGATCGGCGGCCGGCCGGGTGGCCGGGGTCGACCAGCCCACGGACAAGCTCCACCGCGGCGACGCGGCCGCCGGAACCGCCACATCGGTGATCGACCCGCCGACCGAGCAGTTCGCGGCCACCGGAGGCGGGACCCCGCCGGCCGATCCGTCCGCGGACGGGGTGGACGGGGACACCCCGAAGCCGAAGCGCAGGCGCCGCATCCTGGTGGTCGCCGGTGTGGTCGCCGTGCTGGGCCTGCTCTACGTCGGTGACCTGGTGTTCAGCACCGGCAACGTGCCCCGCGGGGTCACCGTCGCCGGGCTGAAGATCGGCGGGCTGTCCAAGGCGGACGCCACCCGGCAGCTGCAGACCGAGGTCGAACCCCGCTCGTCGCTGCCCGTGCAGATCACCGCGGGCACCGTGACCAGCCAGATCGACCCCAAGGCGGCGGGCCTGGCGGTGGACTACCGGGCCACGATCGAGGCGGCCGGCGAGCAGCCGCTGAACCCGATCACCCGGATCACGTCCTTCTTCACGGACCGCGAGGTCGGTGTCGTCAACACCGCGGACGAGCGTTCGGTGACCACCGCCCTCGAGCAGCTCGCGCCCATCGTGGACAAGGAGCCCGTCGAGGGCAGCGTGACGTTCGAGGGCACCACGCCCACGGCCGTCCCGCCGGTGCCCGGCCAGCAGCTGGACCTGCGGGCCGCGGTCGGCGCCCTCGAGCGGGACTGGGCCACCGGGGCGCCGGTCGCGCTCCCGCTGGTCGCGCGGCCCACGATCACCAGCGCCGAGGACGTCCAGCGGGCGATCGACCAGTTCGCGACCCCCGCGGTCGCGGCGCCGGTCACGGTGCTCGGCGAGGGCGCCCAGGCCACGCTCGCGCCGGGGGACATCGCGAAGGCGCTGACCTTCAAGGCGGACGCGAACGCCGACCCGCACCTCGTCCCGGACGTCAACATCGAGACGGTGACCGACGCGGTGCAGCCGCAGCTCGCGGCCACCGAGAAGCCGGGCCAGGACGCGTCGCTGGACTTCTCCTCCGGTGCCCCCGTGCTCGTCCCGTCGCAGGACGGTCGCGGGATCGACTACGCGGCGACGTTCAAGGACCTGGTCCCGGTGCTCACCGGCCAGGGCGCCCGCCAGATCACCGCGGTCTACGCGGACCAGCCGGCGAAGATCACCACGGACCAGATCAACCAGCTCGGCATCACCGGGGAGATCAGCTCCTTCACCACGGGCGGGTTCGCCGCGGACTCCGGGCAGAACATCAAGCGGGCCGCCGAGCAGATCAACGGCACGATCGTGGCGCCGGGCGCGACCTTTAGCCTCAACCAGGCGACCAACCCCCGCAACGCCTCCAACGGCTACGTCGAGGCCGGGATCATCGAGAACGGCCACTCCGCCCGCGGCATCGGCGGCGGGGTCTCCCAGGTCGCGACGACCACGTACAACGCGGCGTACTTCGCGGGCATGGTCGACGTCGAGCACAAGGAGCACAGCTTCTACATCAGCCGCTACCCGGCCGGCCGCGAGGCGACCGTCTTCGACGACGTCATCGACCTCAGGTTCCGCAACGACGGCCCGACGGGCGTCCTCATCCAGACGATCTGGACCCCGTCCTCGCTCACGGTGAAGATGTTCGGCACCAAGCGGTACGACGTCACGTCGACGACCGGGCCGCGGACGAACCCGACGAACCCGCAGACGATCACCATCCCGAAGGGTGAGGCGTGCACGCCCAGCAAGGGCGCGCCCGGCTTCACCGTCACGGACACGAAGACGATGCGGAACCTGCAGACCGGCGAGGTCACGAACAAGACCCGGACGGTCCGCTACAACCCGTCGCCGATCGTGGTGTGCGGGCAGTAGGCGGACCCGGACCCCGCTGAAAGCGCGAACCATCCCACCAGCGGTCGCGAGACCGGGCTCACACTTCGTACCCTCGTAGCGACACTGTGATCAACGACGATCGGGGGCACGATGCGGATTGCCGACGTACTACGGCGCAAGGGCGCGGCGGTCACGACGGTGGGACCGGATGCGCTGGTGAGCGAGCTGCTCGCCCTGCTCGCCGAGGGCAACTACGGGGCGCTGCCGGTGGTCCGGGACGGGGTCCTGGTCGGGATGGCCTCCGAGCGGGACGTCGTCCGCCGCCTCCACGAGCGCGGCGCCGCACTGCTGGAGGCGGCCGTCGTCGAGATCATGACGACGGACCTGGTCACCTGCTCCCCGAACGACAGTGCCGCGGACCTCGCCCGCGTCATGACCAACCGGCGGGTTCGGCACCTGCCGGTGGTCGTCGACGGGGAGCTCCGCGGCATCGTCAGCATCGGGGACCTCGTGAAGGCCCGGATCGACGCGCTCGAGATCGAGCGCGAGCAGCTGGCGTCCTACATCAGCGGCTAGGCACCGGACGCGCGGCTAGAAGGCGGCGACGGGCAGCTCCATCAGGGCGTCGTCCGCGTTCTCGACGATCTTGCGCTCGCCGGTGAGGCGGGGCAGGACGGTCTTGGCGAAGAAGCTCGCCGCACCGATCTTGCCCTGGTAGAAGGCCTCGTCCTTCGCCGTGACCTCGCCCGCGAGCGCGCTCTGGGCCACGTCCGCCTGGCGGAGCAGGAGCCAGCCGACGAGCAGGTCGCCGACCGCCATCAGCAACCGGACGGTGTGCTGGCCGACCTTGTACAGGGCGTTCGGGTCCTCGCCGGCCCGCTGGAGGAAGCCCGTGAGGGTGCCGAGCATGCCCTGCACGTCGCCGAGGGCGCGGGCGAGCAGCGCCCGTTCCTCCTTGAGCCGGCCGTTGCCGGTCTCGTTCTCCAGGAAGGACCGGATCTCGCCCGCGACGTGCGCCAGCGCCTGGCCGTTGTCCCGCACGATCTTGCGGAAGAGGAAGTCCAGGGACTGGATCGCCGTGGTGCCCTCGTAGAGCGAGTCGATCTTCGCGTCCCGGATGTACTGCTCGATCGGGTAGTCCTGGAGGTAGCCGGAGCCGCCCAGGGTCTGCAGGGACAGCAGCAGCATCTCGGTGGCGCGCTCCGAGCCGACACCCTTGACGACCGGCAGGAGCAGGTCGTTCACCTTCTCGGCGAGCGCGGTGTCCCCGCCCCGGCGGATCCGGTCCTGGAAGGTCGCGGTGTAGGTGTAGAGGGCGCGCAGACCCTCGGCGTAGGCCTTCTGCAGCATGAGGATCCGCCGCACGTCCGGGTGGTGCGTGATCGGCACGCGCGGCGCCGTCTTGTCCAGCATGCGGGTCAGGTCCGCGCCCTGGACGCGCTCCTTGGCGTAGTCCAGCGCGGTGAGGTAGCCGGCGGACAGCGTGCCGATCGCCTTGGTGCCCACCATCATCCGCGCGTACTCGATGACCTGGAACATCTGCGCGATGCCGTCGTGCACGTCGCCGAGCAGCCAGCCGACGGCGGGGGTGCCGTGCGCACCGAAGGTGAGCTCGCACGTCGTCGAGGCCTTGAGGCCCATCTTGTGCTCGACCCCTGTCACGAAGGCGCCGTTGCGCTCGCCCGGCTCACCGGTCTCGGGGTCGAAGTGGAACTTGGGCACCAGGAAGAGCGAGAGGCCCTTCGTGCCGGGCCGCGCCTCGATGCCGGGACCCTCGGGACGGGCCAGCACCAGGTGCATGATGTTCTCGGTCAGGTCCTGCTCGGCCGAGGTGATGAAGCGCTTGACGCCGTCGAGGTGCCAGCTGCCGTCCTCCTGCAGGACGGCCCTGGTGCGGCCCGCGCCCACGTCCGAACCGGCGTCCGGCTCGGTGAGCACCATCGTGGCGCCCCACGCGCGCTCGATCATGATCTCGGCCCAGCGCTTCTGCTGCGCGGTCCCGTTGCGGTGCACGACGGCGGCGAAGTTCGGCCCGGCCATGTACATGAACGCGGCGGGGTTGGAGCCGAGGATGAGCTCCGCGGCGGCCCACTGCACCGTCGCCGGGATGCCGTAGCCGCCCAGCTCGTCCGGCACCGAGAGGCGCCACCACTCGCCGTCCCAGAGCACCTTGTAGGCGTCCTTGAGCGACTGCGGCAACGTCACCGAATGGGTCCGGGGGTCGAACACGGGCGGGTTGCGGTCCGCGTCGGCGAAGGACTCGGCCAGCGGACCCGTCGCGACGACGTTCAGCTCTTTCAGGACGCCCCGGGCGGTGTCGAGGTCGACGCCGTCGGCGTCGAACCCGTCCTGGACGCGGAAGACCTCGAAGAGGTTGAACTCGAGGTCTCGCAGGTTGCTCTTGAAGTGGCCCATCGGTCTCTCCACCCGGATTCGTCGTCTGCCCTCGCGGGCCGAGCGTCGTACACCGTCCGGCCACCCTGTTCCTACCGGCCGGTAACTGATGCCCACGATATTACTCGTCAGTAACAAGAGCAAGCAGGACCTGAACCGGTGATCACACCTTCGGGCTCCGATCTTGTGCACGGTGCGTGTGTGAGCGAGGGTTCGCATGGTCCTGATGAGGTCGTTGTGACGCGTGGGGTGTCACCTGGACGAGCTGGGGGCAGCGTTGAGTCAGGGATCGGGTCGGGCACCGGGGCGAGGGCTGTCCCGCAGGCGGCTGATGGCGGGCGGGCTCGCGGTCGGGGGCCTGTCGCTGCTCAACCAGGGAACGGCGGCGGCCGGGACCGCGGCGGCCTCCGGGACCGGTGCGCTCACCGAGGCCGGGCCGGACATCGTCCCGTGTGCAGGCTGGGGCGCCCGGCCGAACAGCCGGGTGGTGCCCGTCTGGAACCAGCGCCCCGTGAAGATCCTGGTGCACCACACCGCGTCCCCGAACCAGGCGAACACCAGCCGGGGCGCGGCGGACGCGCTGGCCAGGTCGATCCAGAACTACCACATGGACGCCCGGGGCTGGCTGGACACGGGGCAGCACTTCACGATCAGCCGGGGCGGCTTCGTGCTGGAGGGCCGCCACCGCAGCCTGGAGCTGCTGAACGCGGGCCGCCAGCAGGTCGAGGGCGCGCACTGCACCGGGCAGAACGTCGTCGCCGTCGGGATCGAGAACGAGGGCATCTACATCGACGTCGACCCGCCGCCCGCCCTCTGGAACGCGCTCCGGGACACCTGCGCCCGCATCTGCGCGCAGTACGGCATCCGGCCCACGGAGCTCTACGGCCACCGGGACTTCAAGAACACGATCTGCCCCGGGGACCGGCTCTACGGGATGCTGCCGCGGCTGCGCGGTGAGGTCGCGGGCGTCCTCGGGCAGCGCCTGGAGGGCGAGGAGACGCGCAAGGCGTCGTGGCCCCTGGTGCGCCCCGGGGACAGCGGGACGACGGTCCTGGCCGTCCAGCACCTCCTGCGCGACGCCGGCCACGACGTCGAGGCCGACGGCACCTACTCCCCCGGGATGGCCACCACCGTGCGCCGCTTCCAGGAGCGGACCGAGGCGGAGGAGCCCAACGGGATCATCGGCGGGGAGTCCTGGCCGGTGCTGGCTCGGACCGTGCACCGCGGCGAGCGTTCCGAGGCGGAGCAGGCGGTGGACCTCCTCGCGGAGGAACGCGAGGTCGAGAGCGTGCCGGACGTCGTCGAGCACCCGGAGTGGCAGATGCTGCTCGGCACCTCCGGCCGGTCCACGGACACCTCGACGGACCCGGTGGGGCCACCTCGCTGAGGAGGCCGCCGCTCACCAGCTGCGGGTCTCGTCCTCCCACAGCCGCCACGGGGGGTTCCCGCCGGCCCAGATCTTGTTCAGGGTCTCGTAGTCCTTGAAGGTGTCCATCGCGGCCCAGAAGCCCTCGTGCCTGTTCACGGTGAGCTGCTTGTCCCGGGCGAGCTCGCCGAGCGGGCCGTCCTCGAGGAAGTTGTCCTCGCGGTCGTCGAGGTAGTCGTCGAGGAAGGACTTCTCGAAGACGAAGTACCCGCCGCTGACCCAGCCGGTGACCTGGGTGGGCTTCTCGTTGAACTCGACCACCTGGTCGCCGTCGACGTTCATCTCACCGAACTTCGACGTGGGGTGGACCGCGGTGACCGTGCCGATGCGGCCGGCCTCCTCGTGGGCCTTGACCAGCTTGTCGATCGCGACGTCACTGACGCCGTCCCCGTAGGTCATCATGAACTGGGGGGTGTCGATGTACTGCCTGATGCGCTTGAGCCGGGCACCGGTGCCGGCCTCGAGGCCCGTCTCGGCGAAGGTGATCTCCCAGTTCTCGTCCGCGATGCCGTTGGTGAAGGTCGGCTCGTGCTCGCCCTGGGCGAGGGAGATCGTGAAGTCCGACAGGTGCGAGCGGTAGTCCAGGAAGAACTGCTTGATCTCCCAGCCCTTGTAGCCCAGGCAGAGGATGAAACGGCGGTAGCCGTAGTGGCTGTAGAGCTTCATGATGTGCCAGAGCACCGGGCGGCCGCCGATCTCGACCATGCCCTTCGGGAGGCGCTCGCTGACCTCCCGGATGCGGGTCCCCTGTCCTCCGCAGAGGATCACCACCGGTGTGTCCTGGTTCATGTCGCTCCGATCTCGTTCGGTGTCGTCCGTTCGCCCGAGCAGGTGAATGCGGACTGTGTAGTGCGGGTCAGCCGATCACAGCAAGATCACAGCCCTGTGAGCCTGTGCACGATCCCGAGGTCCTCCGGGGTCGTGACGTGCAGGTTCCCCGGGTCCCCGGGGACCGTCACCACCGTGTAGCCCTGCTCGACGAGCAGGCTCGAGTTCTCCACCGGCTTCGGCTTGCTCTCGTGGACCTTCCGCAGCACCGACGCGCGGAACGCGTGCGGCGCCTGGGTGATGACGAGGTTCTCCTTGGGCAGGGACTCCCGGACCACACCGTCGACGACGCGCTGGACGATCTCCAGCAGCGGCACCACCGGGACCGCCCCGTCCGCGCCCGCCCGCACGGCCGCGAGCACGTCGAGGAACAGCCGGTCCGACGCGAGTGGGTGCGCCGGGTCCGAGGCGAGGATGATCCCGGCGTCCTCCGGGATCACGGCGAGGGCCGCGCGCATCGAGTCCGACTGGTGGTCGCCGCCCACGGCCAGCGCGTCGACGCGGTCCCCGTCCCACTCGACCCCCTCGGGGAGGACGAGCGCGATCCGGTCGCAGGTCCGGCGCGCGGCCGCGACGGTCCGGTCGATCATCCGGATCCCGCCGACGGGCTCGAACTGTTTCGGCTTGCCGAACCGCGTGGCCCGGCCGCCCGCGAGGACGACGCACCAGGCCTCCCCGAGGACGGTCGGGTCCGGCGGTGTCACGAGTTCTCCGGTGGCATCGGGAAGGATTCTGGCATCAGTGCTGCATGAGCTCAGGTGCAACCCCCACTGCCCCCCTCCGGGCGGCACGGAGGGATGACCCACCTTCGGGTGTTCCCCGGCGCGGGCGGTTCACCGGGGCCCAGCGGGTCCCGATCCTCCCGGAGGGACCCTTCCGCGATTCGCGGCGTCGGTCCGCACGGCAGGGGGGTGGGATGGGCTACCGGCTCGGGCTCGATCTCGGTGCGACGCGCACCGTCGCCGTCGTCTGCCGTGCCGAGCCCGACGGTCTCCCGGAGTTCACCGTCTACGCGCTGTCCTCGGTCCTCTCGCTGAACGCGGACGGGGCGATGGTGCCCGGCGGCGCCGGCGATCCGGCCCGTGAGGCACGCGGGTTCACCGGCCGGGTGGGGATCCCCGGGCCGCTGCTGGTCGCCGGGCGCTCGTGGGCCGCGGAGACGCTGTGCGCGGTTCTGGTGCGCCGGCTCGTCGACCGGGTGGCCGAGCGCGAGGGCGGGCAGCCGGAGGGGATCGCGCTCAGCGCTCCGCCGTCGTGGAGCCGGCACACCGTGTCGCTGCTCGAGGCGGCGCTGGAGGGCTTCGGGCTGGCCGTGGCGTTCGTGTCCACGCCGCATGCGGTCGTGCTGACGGGCGGGCACCCCGACGGGCCGCTCGCCGTCCTCGACCTCGGTGAGAGCCACTGCACCGCGGCGGTCGTCGACGCGGCGGGGGACGTGCTCGCGGCCGAGCGGGCCGGGGCGGCGGGCGCGGAGCTGGACCGGCTGCTGGCGCAGCGGCTCGTCCCCGCCGCCGACCCGGACCTGGACCCCGCCGTGGTGCGGGCCTGCGCCGTGGCGAAGGTTCGGCTGTCCACCGAACCGGCCGTCGAGATCGGCTATCCGCCGCCGCGCCACGACGCGCTGTGGGTCGACCGGAGGACGTTCGAGGCGCTGGCGCGACCGCTCGTCGACGCCGCGGCGGCCCTGCTCGCGCGGGTCGTGGACGCGTCCGGCGTCTCCGTCACCGAGGTCCTGCTGGTGGGTGGGTCCGCGCGGATCCCGCTGGTGGCGGCGGTCGTCGCGGAGGCGATCGGGTGCCCGGTGCGGCTGCACCCGGACCCGGAGCACGCTGCCGCGACGGGCGCGGTGCTGGCGATCCTGCCCGGCCGCGCCGAAGCGGGCGGGGACCCCGCCCGGGACGGCGACCGGGGCACGGCCGCGCACATCCTCGCGGCGGGCGCGACCGCCGCGAACGCGGACGCGGTCACCTCGATCGCCGCGGGACCGGCGCCGCCGGCGCCGGCGGCGGTCACCCCGCCCTGGGACGGGGACGACCTCCCGGCCGTACCGCCGTCGGCCGAACCCGCCCCGTACGTCGCACCGGTGGTGACCAGCCTGTCGGGGGCGGACCCGGCCTGGGAGTACGGCGACGGCAGCGGGGCCCGGCGTCGGCGGACGGGTGTGCTGATCGGCGCGTCGGCGCTGCTGGTGGTGCTCGGCCTGACCGGCATCGTCGCCGCCTGGCCCCGGGAGCGGCCCCTCGGAACCGGGTCGGAGGCGGACCTCGGCAGCACGAGCAGCACGGCTGTCCCGACCACCACCCCGACCGCCACCTCGCCGGTCGCGGTGAGCGAACCCGCCCCCGCGGACGGGGGCCCGGCGGGCACGTCGGGTGGCCGAACCTCGTTCGACGGGGCTACGAACGTCACCCCCAGGGCCGGGACGACCTCGCCGGTGCCCGGCGCGGGCCGGGCGGACCGGAACCCGCCGGCAGGCGGCACCCCGAACCCCGGGGCACAGAACTCCGGCCCACAGGGCTCCGGTGCCCCGATCCCCGGACCTCAGGACCGGGATCCGGATGCCGGGACCCCGGGGCAGATCGCCCAGAACCCGCCGGCGCAGAACCCGCCCGCCCAGAACCCGCCGGCCCAGAACCCGCCGGCCCAGAACCCGCCGGGACAGGCCCCACCGGCCCAGGCGCCGCCCGCGCAGGCTCCGCCGGCCCAGAACCCGTCGGCGCAGGCCCCGCCCGCTCAAGCCCCGCCGGCCCAGAACCCGCCGGCCCAGAACACGCAGGCGCCCGCCCGGAACCCGGCGCCCGGGTCGGCCGGCCGGGCACCGTCCGGCGGCGCCCCGTCGACCGACGGATCCAGGGTCGCGACGCCCGTTCGGGCGGCGTCGCCGCCGCCGTCCTCGGGGGCGCCGGGACCGTGACGGGAGGCCCGCTGAGCGGGGCAGATATCGGTTGGGTCTCGGTCAGGCCGATCGGCGTCACGAACACCCGGCGCGACAAGATAGAGCAGTGTGGCCCGCGGGGGCGGGCCCGGAGGACGGGGTGCAGGACATGCAAGGGGAGGAACGCACCGTGGTGCGTATGGCTGGGGCGGTCATCGCCATGGAGTTCGTGGCGTTGGTCGTCGGGTACCTGGCGTTCGGCTGGCCGGTGTTGGTGGTCGGTGCGCCGGTGATCGTGGGGACCGCGCTGGTGCTGCTGGTCGCTCACCTCTCGGAGGGCCCGCGGCGCCGGCTGGCGGAGCTCCGCGCCTCGCGCCGGGAGCAGCCGCGACCGGCCCAGGGCGGGCTGATGAGCGGGTTCTACGAGCTGCCGGTCCAGCGGGTGACCGGCGGCACCCCGGCGTGGGGTCCCGCGGAGCGGACCGGCGCGCCGCGACGCTGACGGAGAAGGTGACGTCGGTCACCCGGCACCATGACGGCGCGACGTCCGACGGGCGTCGCGCCGTTCTCGTGACACGCCCCCCGCGGACCCGGCGGCCGCGGATCCGGCCGGCCTCGGATGTGGTTCGCCCCGGATGTGGTTCGCTTCGGGACGAGGTGATGTGCGATGTCGACATTCGAGCACGGTGACGTGAGCATCCACTACGAGGAGACCGGGTCCGGGTTCCCGGTCCTGCTGCTCGCTCCCGGTGGCCTGAGCTCCGCCGTCGACTTCTGGGAGCGCGCCCCCTGGAACCCGGTCGAGGCGCTCTCCCCGCACTTCCGGGTGATCGCGATGGACCAGCGCAACGCCGGCCGTTCCTTCGCCCCGGTGCACGCCTCCGACGGCTGGGACACCTACACGGCGGATCAGCTGGCTCTCCTGGACCACCTGGGCGTCGACCGGTTCGGGGTCCTGGGCATGTGCATCGGCGGCGCGTTCATCGTCAGCCTGATCCACACGGCGCCGACGCGTGTCGCGGCCGCGGTGGCCCTGCAGCCGATCGGCCTGGACGGCAACCGGGAGCTGTTCACCGCGTCCTTCGACGCGTTCGCCGAGGAGAAGAAGGACCTGCACCCCGAGGCCGGGCCCGCGGACTGGGCGGGGTTCAAGCAGAACCTCTACGGCGGCCACGACGTGCTGTGGAGCGTGCCCGGATCCGAGATCGCGGCCTTCTCGACGCCGATCCTCGTGCTGATGGGGGACGACGAGCACCACCCGCAGAGCGCCTCGCGACACCTCGCGGAGTGGGCACCGAACGCCACGCTCGTCGAGGCGTGGAAGCCCGAGGCGGATCGCCCCGCGGCGCGCGCGGCCGTCGAGAAGTTCCTCGTCGAGCACTGCGGCTGAGCTCCGTTCTCTCCACGACGCCCGGGGTCGGGGTCGCCATGATGGACCCATGACCTGGGACGACGTGCTGGAGATCGGATGTGCGCTACCGGGGGTCGAGGAGTCGACCTCCTACCGCACCCCGGCGCTCAAGGTGAAGGGCAAGGGGTTCGCCCGCCTGCGGACCGAGGCCGAGGGCGGGCTGGTGCTCCTGTGCGCGATGGAGGAGAAGGAGGCGCTCCTCGCGTCGGGGGATCCGACGTTCTTCACCACGCCGCACTACGACGGCTACCCGGCGATCCTGGTGGACCTGGAGAGGATCGGCCGGGAGCAGCTGGTGGAGCTCGTCGAGGAGTCCTGGCGGATCAAGGCCCCGGTGCGGCTGCGCCGGGATCACGACTCCGGAGGCCCGGAGCTGTCCTAGGCTCGTGACGTGCGGATCCGTACCGGTGTCGCGGCGGGCCGCCCCGTGCTGCGGCGGATCGCCGTCGCGTCGAGGGGGCATCGGTCCTACGGCCCGGAGTTCCTCGCGCGTTTCGCCGCGGTGATCCTCGTCGACGACGCGGTCGCCCGGGCCGCGGCCCGACCCGGATGGACGGGGCGTCCGAGCCGGGCCGCGAACCGCCCGCGATGCGGATCGGGCTGGTGGCCTGACGTGGGAATCGGTCTGCTCTTCGCGCTGACCCTGCCGGGCCTGGTCTGCCTGCTGGTGCTGCTCGCCGCGCTCGAACGCCTCGGGTTCCGGGCCGGCCGCCGCAGCCGGTTGCCGTGGCGCCGGGGTTCGCTGCCGCTCTCCGGCACCGGCGTGGAGGAGGTGGACGCGTTCTTCACCGGCGCGAAGCGGGCCGAGCTCCAGGAGCGCCACTCGCAGTCCCAGATGCGGGACGAGGAGGGCGACGGCGCTCCCCCGCGGACGACCATGGACCTGGATCGTGGGGTGATCACCTTCGTGCGGTGTGGGCCTGCCGGGTCCAGGAACGACGAAGGCCCAGCTCCGGTGTGGACACCGTGTGAGCTGGGCCGTCGTGGTGAGAGCGGATGACGGGAATCGAACCCGCGTATTCAGCTTGGGAAGCTGATGTTCTACCATTGAACTACATCCGCAACGTGCGCAGATGAACTCTAGCATCCCTAGATCAGTGATCGAACACCCTCCCGGCTGCGTCCATCCGAGTGGTCAGGGCATGATCAGCTCACCGTTCGACGCAGGGCTATCGGCGCCGTGCGCCCGCCCAGACACCGCCCGGCACAGCCGCCCCCGCTCCGAAGGGCTTCTCGGATGACGGCATTCGACCCGCTCCTGGGGTCGCTCCCGCCCCAGGATCACGATCACGACGTCCTGCTCATCGCCGGGTCCCGGCCCGAGGTCGCAAGACTCGCCCCGGTGGCCGCGGCCTTCGCGGCGGCAGACCGGATACGCGCCATCACCGTCGCCAGCGGCGAGGACCCGATGCGGGTGGACATCGCCTGGGAGGACCTCGGCGCCCGCGCCGAGATCACCCTGCTCCTGGGTGAGCTGCCCGGCCCGAACCCGGCGGACATCGCCGCGGCGCTGATGACCCGCCTCGACGCCCTGCTCGTCGAGCAGGACCCCACCGCGATCGTCGTCTACGGCGGCGGGATGACGGCCACGGTGGCGGCGCAGGTCGCGTACTGGCGGCAGATCCCCGTCATCCACATGCAGGCCGGCGCCGGCACGGACGACCTGCTCTGCCCGTTCCCGCAGGAGGCGAACCGGCGCATCATCAGCCAGCTGGCGTCGCTGTTCCTGGCCGGCAGCGGCTCGGAGCAGGCGCGGTCCGGCCCGAACGTGATCGTCACCGGGGACGCCGTGCACGCGAACCCGAAGCCGTCGTCGCTGCGGTTCGCGACGCTGCTGGAGCGGATCCGCGACGGCCGGCGGCACCTCCTGCTGGTCAACCTGGAGCGCCCGGGGTCGGTCGGCGTGCTGGACGGGCTACCCGGCCTGCTGACCCGGGAGCCGGACACCGAGGTGGTCGTCTGGGGTGCGCAGGCGGGCTCGGCCGCCGCGCTGGGCCTGGCGCAGCACGAGCGCGTCATCGTGGTCCCGGACGTCGCGCTCACCGAGCTGGTGCGGCTGGTGCCGCTGAGCTCGGTCGTCGTCTCGGACGACGACGCGCTGGTCGCGGACGCGCCCGGGCTCGGGGCCCCGGCGGTGCACGTCGAGGGCACCGGGATCCCCGAGCCGGGGGACTCCATCCGCAGCATCTCGGTGGCCGCGGTGATGAGCACCGTCGGCCAGATGCTGCACGCCAGCCCCCGTTCCGAGCAGTTCGACGGCCTGGAGGCGGCGCGCGTCGAACAGGCCGTCGCGTGGATGTTCGGGCTGTCCTCGTCGTCGAAGCTCCCGGCACCGAGGACGAGCGCCGGCTGAGGCCTGACTACTGTCGTGCCAGCCACACGACACGAGGGAAGGGCGTCGCCCGGTGCTGCTGTCCGACCGCGACCTGCGCAAGGAGCTCGAAGGCGGGCGTCTCGTCCTCGACCCCTGGGACGAGGCGATGCTCCAGCCGTCGAGCATCGACGTCCGGCTGGACCGGTTCTTCCGCGTCTTCCAGAACTCCAGGTACACCCACATCGACCCGGCCCAGCAGCAGGACGACCTGACCACGCCGGTCGAGACCGAGGACGGGGACAACTTCGTCCTGCACCCCGGCGAGTTCGTCCTGGGCTCGACCTACGAGTCCGTGGGCCTGCCGGACGATCTGGCGGGCCGGCTGGAGGGCAAGTCCAGCCTGGGGCGCCTGGGCCTGCTGACCCATTCCACCGCGGGCTTCATCGACCCGGGCTTCGTCGGGCACATCACCCTCGAGCTGTCGAACGTCGCGAACCTGCCGATCACGCTCTGGCCGGGGATGAAGATCGGCCAGCTGTGCCTGTTCCGGCTCTCCAGCCCCGCGGAGCGCCCCTACGGCAGCGAGGGCGTCGGCTCCCGCTACCAGGGGCAGCGCGGCCCGACGCCGTCGCGCGCGCACCTGAACTTCCACCGCGTGGACACGAAGCGCTGACCCGGGTCAGGCGTTGAGCTGCTGGTTGCCGATGACGTCGAGCAGCCGCAGCTTCTCGTGGCTCTCGCTGCCCGGCGTCGCGGTGAAGACGAGCAGGGACTGGGACTGGTCCGGGTCGAGCAGCTGCTGGCAGTCCAGGACCAGCATCCCGACCTCGGGGTGGACGATCCGCTTCGGCTCGGTGTGCCGCAGACCCACCTCGTGGTAGGCCCAGTAGCGCACGAACTCCGGGCTGAGCCTGCGGAGCTCCTCGGCGAGCGCCGCGGCGCGGGAGCGCGGCCCCTCCCGGGTCACGGCGGCCCGCACCTGTGCGGTGAAGATCCGGCCGTGTTTCTCGTGGTCCTCGAGCGGTGCGGTGTGCCGGCCGTCCGGATGGACGAACCAGCGGTAGGCCATGCTCCGGTCCATCCCGGTGTAGCGGGTCTGGTCCCCGAGGAGGGCGACGGCGAGCCGGGTCTGGAGCAGCGTCTCCCCGACGCCCGTCATGACCTGCGCCGGGGTGTCGTCGAGCCGGTCGAGCACCCGGAGCAGGCCGGGGCTGACGTGATCCGAGCGCAGCGCCCGTCGCGGCACGTTGTGGCCGGCGAGCAGGAAGAGATGGTCCCGCTCGTCGAGGGAGAGGTGGAAGCCGCGGGCGATCGCGCCGATCATCTGCTCCGACGGCTGCGGTCCCCGTCGGCGTTCGAGGCGGCTGTAGTAGTCCGCGGACATGCCGCACAGGGCGGCGACCTCCTCGCGACGGAGCCCGCTGGTCCGCCGCCGCGGCCCGCGCGGGAGCCCGACGTCCTCCGGCTGCAGCACCTCGCGCCGCCGGCGCAGGAAGTCCGCGAGCCCCGCTCTGTCGACCACGGTTCCACTGTGCCGTGTCGGCGGGCCGTTATCCACGGCCCGCCGATCCCCCGGTCTCCGCGGCTACACCGCGCGCGGGTCCCAGCGGAAGCGCCGCCGGGCGAGGACGCCGAACAGGAGCGGCCACAGCACCAGCGCCGCCACCGGGACCAGTGCACCGGACCAGGCCCCGCCGTAGGCGACGTTGGTCAGCACGCCGATCGCGGCGCCGGGGACGAGCCCGATCGCCTGGAACCAGCCGGACAGCGGGATCAGCGCGAGGGCGACCGCCGCACCGATCATGACGAAGAACAGTGGCAGCGTGGTGATCTGCGCCCGCTCGGCCGAGGTCGTCACGACCGTGGTCGCGAGCGCCGCGGTCACCACCAGGGCCAGCCCCCCGACGAGCGCGAGCACCAGCGCGAGCGGGGACGTCGGCATCGCGATCCCGAGGACGACGTCGAAGATCCCGAAGAGCACCAGCTGGGCCAGGGCGAGCACGCTGGCCGGAGCGATCGTCGCGACGAGCAGGCCGCCGTCGGAGATCCCGCTGGTCCGGAGCCGTTTGAGTACCAGGCTCTGCCGGCGCGCGACGATCGTCTGCGTGGCGGTCACGTAGATGCCCATGCCGAGCACGAGCGCGAGCTGCATCGCGACGAGCGACGCGCCGCCGAGCCCGCCGTCCCCCTGGTTGGTCAGGGCGATGAACAACCCCAGGCCCAGCGGGATGGCGACGGTGGAGATCAGCACCGTCCGGTTGCGCAGGATCAGCCGCAGCTCGGACGCCGTCAGGGCGAGGACGCGGTCCATGTCAGTACTCCTCTCGGATCGAGTGGTACACGTCCGCGAGGGACGCCGGGGCGGCCCGGAGGTCGGACAGCTGCACCCCTCGCGCAGCCGCCCAGCCCAGGAACGCGGTGAGGTCCCGCTGCAGGTCGTCGCTGCTCACGCGGACGGTGCGGCCGTCGAGCTCGACGCCGTCCGGCGGGGTGACGTCGTCGGGCAGCGTCGCGGAGAACCGGGCCGGCCGGCTGGCGACGATCTCGCCGAGCGACCCGGCCACCACGACCCGGCCCTCGTGCATGATCGCCACGCGGTCCGCGAGAGCCTCGGCCTCCTCCAGGTAGTGCGTCGTCAGCACGACCGTGCGACCGGCCTCCTGCAGCTCCTGCACCGCATCCCACGTGCGGCGGCGGGACTCCGGGTCCAGCCCGGTCGTCGGCTCGTCCAGGACGACGAGCTCGGGCGAGCCCCATACCGCCGTCGCCAGGTCGAGCCGGCGCTTCTCCCCGCCGGAGAGCGCGCTCACCCTGGTGTCCCGCTTCGCGACCAGGTCGAAGCGCTCCAGCAACCTGCCGGGGCGGTCCGGACGGGCGACCAGCTTCCCCCACAGCTCGAGGGTCTCGCCGACGGTCAGCTCGTCGACGAAGCCCCCTTCCTGCAGCTGGACGCCCATCCGGTCCCGCAGCGCCGCGCGTTGCGTGCCGGGGTCGAGACCCAGCACCCGCACGTCGCCCGCGCTGCGGGCCCGGAAGCCCTCGAGGACCTCCAGGGTCGTGGTCTTGCCCGCGCCGTTCGTGCCGAGCAGGGCGAACAGCTCGCCGCGACGGACGTCGAGGTCGATGCCGCGCACCGCCTCGAAGTCCCCGTAGCGCACGTGCAGGCCGCGCACCTCGATCGCCGCTCCCGTCGCGGTGCCCGTCGGCGGGAGCCGTTCTGCTGTCTCGGTCATGGCATCCACCGTGCCGGGTGGGTGGGGTACGCCGGTAGGTGCGCCGGTCACGGGACTCGCTGACAGCGTCCCCGGGACGGATGACAGCTGTCATGGACCGGGCCCCGGGCCCGGGGTGATCGGCTACGTTCGGCGGGTGGACGCGCCCCCGCCGGCCGGAGCCGAGAAGCCGGCCGGAGCCGAGAAGCCGGCCGGAGCCGAGGAGAGAAAGGTCCGCGCCGCCCGCCGGTTCGGCCGGATCGGGCTGCTGATGACCATCGGCTGGATGCTGCTGGTCCCGTTCTCGATGGCCTGGAGCGGCTGGCCCATGCCGCCGTACGTCGCGGCGCTGGTCGGCCTGTTCCTCGCCGCACTGGGCCTGCACGTGTGGCGGATCCGGGCGCTGACCCGCTCACCCGGCCTGCCCGCCCCGACCTGGTTCATGATCGTCACACCGGCCGTCGCGCTGGGCCTGTCGCTGCTCGGCCTGGCCGGGGGGCCCGGCGGGTTCGTCTGGTCCCTGATCACCGGGATCCTGCTCGGCGATGTCGTCGGCGGGCTGCGCGCCCGGTGGACCGCGGTGTGGGTCGTCTCGGCCGTCGCGGTGGTGTTCGGGGCTGCCTACCTGATCACGACGGCGACGCTCGACGTGTCCCTGGGACTGCCCGCGGCCGCCTTCTTCGCCGGGATGGCCGCGTTCTTCGTCGGGACCATGTGGACCCTGGACGTCGAGCGGCTCTGGTGGCTCAAGGCCGTGATCGACATGGACGACTCGCGCCGCACCGCCGCCGAGCTGGCCACCGCCAGGGAACGCCTGCGGCTCGCGGACGACCTGCACGACATCCTCGGCCACGCGCTCGAGGTCGTCGCCTTCAAGAGCGAGCTCGCGGCGCGCCTGCAGGACGTCGACCACGCCCGGGCCCGGGCGGAGATGGAGGAGGTCCAGCATGTCGCGCGGGAGTCCCTGACGGAGGTGCGGGCGCTCGTGCGGACCACCCGGGACACCGACATCGCCGCCGAGCTCGCGGGTGCCCGGGCGGTGCTCGGCTCCGCCGGGGTCGCGTTGGACGTCCGCGGTGATCCCGCGAGCGTCGACGCCCCCGCCCGCGCCGTCCTGGGCCGGGTGCTCCGCGAGGCGATGACGAACATCCTGCGGCACGCGCAGCCGCGGCACTGCACGATCGAGATCGGCCCCCGGAGGCTCCTGGTGATCAACGACGGCGCCCTCCCCGTGAACGGCGGGGCCGGCACCGGGCTGGCGGGGCTGAGCCGCTACCTCGACGAGCACGACGGCAGCCTGGACGTGGGTGCCGAGGGCGACGGCCGCTTCCGGCTCGAGGCCGTCCTCCCGGATCCCGCCCGATGATCCGTCTGGTGCTGGCGGACGACGAGTCCCTCACCCGGGGTGCGGTCGGCGCGCTGCTCGGGCTGGAGGCGGACCTGACGGTCGTGGCCGAGGCGGGGACCGGGGACGAGGCGGTGGCCGCGATCCGCGAGCACAGGCCGGACGTCGCCGTCCTGGACGTCGAGATGCCGGGGCGCGACGGCTCCGAGGTCGCCCAGTGGGTCGCGGGCAACGCGCCGTCGACCCGCTGCATCATCCTCACCCGGCACGCCCGGCCCGGCGTGCTGCGCCGGGCGCTGGCCGCCGGGGCCGCGGGGTTCGTGACGAAGAGCGCGCCCGCGTCCCTGCTCGCGGACGTCATCCGGCGGGTCCACGGCGGCGGGCGCTACGTGGACCCGGACCTCGCGCTGACCGCGCTGACCACCGAGGAGTGCCCGTTGACGGACCGCGAGCTGGAGGTGCTGCGGACCGTCGACGAGGTGGGACCCTCGGGGACGGCCTCGGACATCGCCGCCCGGGTCCATCTCTCGCCCGGCACCGTCCGGAACTACCTGTCGTCGGCGATGCAGAAGCTCGGGGCCGGGACCCGGCAGGACGCGCTGGTGCAGGCACGGGACCACGGCTGGCTCTGACCCTGCACCGCCTCGGTCCGGCTCCCGGTCCGCGGCGTCCGGGGCCAGTACGCTGGCCCGCGATGGAGCCCTCGGACCGCCCCGCCGCCGCGCGTGATCAGCCCCGGTCGGATCGACCCGGGTCGGATCAGCCCGCCCCGGCGTCCCCCCGCCCGGACGACATCGATCCCGCCGGGGGGCCCGCGTGGGGCACCCGGCAGGGGCCTCCGGCTTCGTCGGGCCCGTACCCGTCGGACTCCGCGCAGGCCACGCCCGGCGCCAGGCTGCCGGCCGTGCGGCCCCGTTCCGGTGCCGTGCAGCAGCCGGGGCCCGGACCACAGGACGCCCGGCAACAGGACGGCCGGCGGCAGGGTGGGTGGCGGCAGGGTGGGTGGCAGGCGGGACGGCACACCGTGCCGCCGCACGGGGAGCGTCCGCCCGAGGACCCGCCCGCCCGGCCGTGGTGGTCCCGCCTCACGGACGGCTCCCGCGACGCCGCCGGGGGCCCGCCCACCCGCAGGTTCCGCCCCCGCAGCTGGCGCGGCGCCACCGGGCTCGGCCTGATCGGTGCGGCGGCCCTGCTCGTGCCGTTCCTCGACGAGCCCGGCCGCTGGTGGATCCCCTTCGGCCTCGGCCTCGGCACCCTGGTGCTGCTCGCCCTGCTCCGCCTCGACCGGCTGCTCATGGGCTGGACCTGGCATGTCGCCGGGGTCGTGCTCGTCGGGGGGCTGGTCGCGGGGACCAGCCAGAACCCGTGGGCGTGGGCCTTCGCCGCGAGCGTCGGCGTGGCGCTGGCGGGGCTGATCAGGCTGCCGAGATGGCCGCTGCTGGCGATCGGACTGGTGCTCGTCGCGGTGTCGATCGTGGGCTACCAGTTCCGGGCGGCGGACGTCCGGGAGCAGCAGGCGGAGGTGGCGGCGCAGGCCGGTGCCCAGCTCGCCGTGACGATCGGCGTCAACCGTCCCGAGCGGGTGCTCGAGATCCTCGTGGACGGGGTGAGCGCGCCGGACCCGCAGCCGATCTGCCGGATGACCCAGCCCGCGGCCGTCGCCCAGCTGACCCGGGCCACCGGCACAGGCACCTGCACGGACGCCGTCGGTGTCCTGCACACCCGGTTGACGCCCGGGTCCGCGTCCCCCACCACCGTCCCGCGGGCCACCAGCGCCGAGCCGCTCCCGCCCGGGGCCACCACCGTCGTCGACGCCTGCTCGACGTCGTGGGCGCAGGCCGCGGGAACAGCGCACGGCAAGGTCGAGATGGTGCGGACGACCGCGGCCAAGGAGACCTACCAGATCGTCTCGTTCCAGCCCTGCTGATCACCGCACGCGGTACATCCCGGCCACATGCGGCCGGGATGCACCGCAGCTGCCGATCACAGACAGGAGGGGCCGGCCCGCGGCTGCGGACCGGCCCCTCCCGACGTGTCGCGACCTACTTCTTGGCGTCTTCCTGGTCGGTGTCGTCCGACCCGGTCGACGCGGCGGGTCCGTGGCCGTTCGTGCTGCTCGAGGTGTCCGAGGCCTTCAGCGCCGCGTCGTTCATCTCCGTGGTGACGTCGTCCTTCGACGTGTCCGCGGACGGTCCGGTCTTCTCCGGCGCCGCGTCCGGGGTGCTCGCCGGCGTCGCGTCCGCGCCGGGCGCGACCCCGTCCCCGGGCGAGGCCTGGGCGTTCTCCGTCAGCGGGGTCTCCGTCGTCTGCACGACGTCCCCCTGGGTGGCGTCGCCCGCGGCCGCGGTGACCCCGGCGGGGGCGTCCTCGACCTTCTCCGGCGCGTCCCCGCGCTGGACGGCGGCGAGCAGGAGCTGCGCGACGTCCTGGACCTGCACGCCCTCACCGGAGCCCTCGCTCTGCCGCTGCGTCAGACCGTCCCCGATCATCGTGCGGCAGAAGGGGCAGCCGACGGCGATGGTCCCGCCGCCGGCGGCGCCGTCCGAGCCCTTCGCGCCGACACCCTCGAGGGTGTCGATGGCCTCGGTGGTCCGGTTGACGTTGATCCGCTGCCCGATCCGCTCCTCCATCCACATCCGGGCGCCACCGGCGCCGCAGCACATGGAGCGGTCCGCGTGCCGCGGCATCTCGGTCAGCGTGGCGACCGCGCCGACGAGCTGGCGCGGCTCCTCGTAGACCTCGTTGTGCCGGCCCAGGTAGCACGGGTCGTGGTAGGTGACCGGGGCCGCCGGCTCGGCGGACGCGACCGGAACCAGCTTGCCCTCGCGGACCAGCTTGTTCAGCAGCTGCGTGTGGTGCACGACCTCGTAGTGCCCGTCGAGCTGCGGGTACTCGCGGCTCAGCGAGTTGAGGCAGTGCGGGCAGGTCGTGACGATCTTGCGGGTGCCGGGCTCGCGGCCGTCGAACACCTCGTTGAGGGTGCCCGCGGTCTCCTGGGCCATCATCTGGAAGAGGAACTCGTTGCCCGCGCGCCGCGCCGGGTCCCCGGTGCAGGTCTCCCCCGTACCGAGCACCATGAAGTCCACGCCCGCGCGGTGCAGCAGCTCCGCCGTCGCCTTGGTGGTCTTCTTGGCGTTGTCGTCGAACGCGCCGGCGCACCCGACCCAGTAGAGGTACTCCGTGTCCGAGGGCAGCTCGCCCTCGAAGACCGGGACCTCGAACGGCAGGTCCTTGGCCCAGTCCAGGCGGTCCTTCTGGTTCGAGCCCCAGGGGTTGCCCTTGTTCTCCAGGTTCTTGAACAGTCCGGACAGCTCGGTGGGGAACTCGGTCTCGATCATGACCTGGTAGCGGCGCATGTCCACGATGTGGTCCACGTGCTCGATGTCCACCGGGCACTGCTCAACGCACGCGCCGCAGCTGGTGCAGGACCAGAGGATGTCCGGGTCGATGACGCCGAGAACGTCCTCACCGCCGATCAGCGGGCGCTCGGCCTCCTTGCGGGCGGCCTCGGGGATCGCGGCCAGGCGGGCCTCCGCGTCGTCCCCGACGATGCCGACCTCGTCGCCCGCCATGTCCGTGCGGCCACCGGCGAGCAGGTACGGCGCCTTGGCGTAGGCGTGGTCACGCAGGGCGTTGACCAGCAGCTTCGGCGACAGCGGCTTCTCGGTGTTCCACGCCGGGCACTGGCTCTGGCAGCGACCGCACTCGGTGCAGGTGGTGAAGTCCAGCAGGCCCTTCCAGGTGAAGTCCTCGACCTTGCCGACGCCGAACGTGTCCTCGTCCGGGTCCGCCTCCTCCAGATCCAGGATCTTGCCCTGGCTCATCATCGGCTTGACGTTGCCGAGGGCCTTGCGCCCGTCGTCCTCGCGCTTGAAGTAGATGTTGAAGAACGCCGTGAAGCGGTGCCAGGCGACACCCATGGTGGGTGTCCGGGCGATGACGATCAGCCAGATCGTGGCGGACAGGACCTTCACCGTGGCGAAGATCGTGACGAGGTTCGGCGACGCGGGCAGGATGTTCCCGATCGCCATCGAGACCGGCGCGGACCAGGCGGGGACGTCCAGGGCGCCGAGCGCGTGCTTCGCGCCGCGCACGATCAGGATGCCCAGGCCCTCGAGGAACACGATCGCCTCGACGAAGTACGCGCGGCCCATGTAGGAGCCGTAGAACCGGGACTCGCGACCGAGCCGCTTCGGGTTCTTGACCTGGCGGTAGACGATCAGCGGGATGATGCCGACGATCGTGCCGACGCCGAGGATCTCCACCCACAGGCTGTAGGGACCCCACTCGCCGATGATCGGCAGGTGCCACGTGGGGTTCCAGACCTCGCCGAACGCCTCGACCAGCGCGAGGAACAGCCCGCCGAACCCGACCATGACCAGCCAGTGGAAGACGCCGACGTGGCTCCACTTCAGCATCCGGGTGTGTCCGAGGGACTCCTTCAGCATCGTGGCGAGGCGCGGGCCGAGCGGCCCCGTGCGCGTCGGGTCGGGCTGTCCCAGCTTGATGATGCTGAGCATCCTCGCCACGGTGCGTGCCACGAGCGCGACGGCGACCACGGCGGACAGCGCCGTGATCAGACCGAGGACGATCTGCAGCCAGCTCATCTCGACGAACCTCTCTGTCGTACGCCCCGCCCCGGGAGGGTGTGCAGAGGGTTGTACTCGTCGGTAACTCCGAGTGTGGCGGCCTCACTGCGGTCCCGCGACGGCATCGCGTGAGCCGGAGAATAGGTCACCGGTGCGACGTTCCGCCTCCTTGACGTGCGGGTCAGCGGGGCGGAATCGGCGTCGTCACCGAATCGGGACCTGGTGGGACCCGGCTCGGGTACCGTTCGGGCCCATGGCCGCTGTGAGCCGAATCATCCCGGTTGCGGTCCGCGCCGGGCCGGAATCGGACCGGCCGGCCGTACCGGGGCCGCCCGGACGTCCGCCGGGACGCGGTACCGTTCGCCCCGGCCGTCGCGGGCCGGGGCACTTCTTCTCGCCACGACCGGCGCACTTCACGCCGATGTCACCTGGTCGCGCCGTAGCGTTGTCACGCTGGGTGGCGGCACTGGTGCCTCGGTGTGAGTGCACGCTTTCCACCCCATGCCCCGGACGTTCGCTCGCTAAGCTCCCTCGCGGGGTCGTCAATCAGGAGGAGCCGTCATGCACGCACCAGGGGCGCGAGCCTTCTGGTACGCCCAGGATCTGACGACCAACGGCCTGCAGGGCTGGATCTCGGACAACGTCGTCCCGTTGATCCTCCTCGCCATCGCGGTGATCATCCTGTGGATCGGCGGACGTGGGGACAACGCGGGCGTCGCACGCCGGAGCATCGGCCTCATCGTGGGCCTCATCGCGCTGGGCATCGCGGTATCCGGGAACGGCCCGCGCGTCGGGGCGTTCCTCGCCAACCTCATCGTGGGATGAGACGTGCTCGTCCGCACCGATGACGAGGTCTACCGCGTCGACTCAGTCTGGCTCGGCCCGCCGCGGGCCACGTTCCCGTGGCGCGCGCGCTACGTCAGCTACGGGGTCGGCCTGCTCGCGATGATCCTCGTGATGTTCCTGCAGCGACGGGTCGGGATCGGGCTGAGCTTCTTCTCCGTCGCCTGGGGGCTCATCATCACGGTGCTGGTGACCCGGCTGCTCGGGAAGCGGATCGACTACGAACGCCCGCTGGGGCAGGTCTTCGCGCTGTTCTCGCACGAGGTCACCGGCCCACGGGCCCGATCCGGGACGCGGGGCGGTCCGGTCCGGGCGGGGCACGTGCGCATCCGTCCCGCCGCCGGCCGCGGGGTCGCCGCCGCCCGTCCGGCCCCTGCCCGGGACCGGCCGCCGGTGTGGCGGACGGGCGGTGCGGACGCCGTCCGCGCGTCGCCCGAACGGTTCCCGGCGCAGGTCCCGGGGCCGGCGCCGGGCCGGCGCGACGCAACGGCCGCGGCGCGTCCCTGGAAGGACCGGGCCCGTGGCCGCGCGTGAGGACCAGAGGAACGGTGCGTTGCGGGCCGGCCGCCGCTCGGCCGGGCGGGCGCTCGCCGGTGAGTCCGGCCTCCCCAAGTTCACCCCGACGATCGCGCTGCGCTCCATCGACGGGCACGTCACCCGCACCGGCACCCAGGTCATGGCCTGGTACCGGCTCGCCGCGCAGGCCTGGAGCTTCCGCAGCGACTCCCAGCGCGAGATCCTGATCCGCCAGATCGCCGCGCAGCTCGGCGAGCTGCAGGGGCGCTGGCTGCACCTGCGCGTCACGACCCGGCCCTATCCCGTCCACATGTGGGCGGAGTCCTTCGACAACAACGCCCTCGGCCGCATGCCGGACGTGCCCGGCGCGCTGGGCTGGGACTCGTTCCTCGAGGGCGAGCAGCGGCACCTGATGGGCCTGTCGATGTCGGACAAGGAGGTCTTCCTCGGCATCGAGGTGTCCGGCCGCAGCATGCTGGACCGTTGGGTGGAGAAGGCCGCGCCCGTCCTCGGCAAGGTCGCCCCGGCCGCCGTCCGGGCCGAGCTCTCCGCACTGGAGTCCGAGGTCAACCACCTGGACGTGCTGGTCTCCGGTGCCGGGCTGGACGCCGTGCCGGCCACCGCCGAGGACATGTCCTGGCTGATGCACCGCAGCGTGGCCCTCGGGCTGCCCGCACCGCGCAGCCTCTCCTCCGTCCCGGCCGGGGTGAGCCGCTGGGAGGGCGAGGATCTCGCCGCCTTCACCGACGGCGTCGAGCTGCACCAGGAGCCGTACGCGCCCACGGTGAAGGTCGTGGGCCGGATGCGCAGCCAGACCGTGCAGCGCAACGTCGCCGTCCTGTCCGTGGGACTGATGGAGGGCCTGCGCATCCCGGAGATCGACGACCCGTGGATGCAGCACAGCGACCGGCTCCCGTTCCCGGTGGAGTGGTCCGCGCGGATCTACATCCGCAAACCCGAGGAGGTCGCGGGCGAGCTGCAGCGCCAGATGGGCAAGGTGCGCAGCCAGATCCGGCACTACACCCACGACCACGACCTCGAGCCCCCGATGTCGCTCGCGCGGCAGGCGGACCGGGTCCTCGAGGTCGAGGACGAGCTCACCAGCGGCCTCACCCAGCTGAACACGAGGCTCTACGGCTGGTGGCGCATCGCCGTCGCCGGGCGGGACGAGGCCGAGGCCGTGACGCGGGCCCAGCAGGTGCTGGAGAACTACGCGCCCAAGGTGCAGATCGAGCACCCGGAGGCGCAGTACCGCTACGCCCGCGAGTTCATCCCCGGCGAGGCGCTGGCGTCCACCGCGTACCGCAGGCGGGGCTCGGTGACCTGGGCGGCGGCCGCGGTCCCGGCGGCCACGGCCAGCGTCGGGGACCGGCGCGGGATCATGCTCGGCGAGACCTGCACGGCCACCCGGCGGCCCGTCGCGTGGGACCCGTGGCTCGCCCAGGAGGTCCGCCGCGCGTCCGGCCTCACCGCCGTCGTCGGCGGGCTGGGGTCCGGGAAGTCCTTCCTCACCGGCCTGATCGTCTACAAGACGCTGCGCGCCGGCGCCCAGTGGACGGTGCTGGACCCGTCCGGCCCGCTGGCCGAGCTCACCCGGCTGCCCGAGCTGGCGCCGTTCTCCCGGCACATCAACCTGCTCCGCGCGGATCCCGGCATCCTCAACCCGTACCGGGTCGTCGCCGAGCCGCGGCCGGAGCACTTCGGGGACGAGGAGGACCCGGAGCGCGCCTGGCGCCGCGAGCGCTCGCTGGCCGCGGCCACCCGGCGCCGGCTGGTGCTGGACGTGCTCACCGGCCTCCTGCCCTTCGACGTCGCGCGGCTCCCCCACACCCGGATCGTGCTGCTCCGCGCGGTGCGCGAGGTCGGCGGCGCCCCGGACCGGCATCCCGGCCTGGTCATCGACGCGCTGCGCCGGCACGCCCGGGACGGCGAGGACCACGCGGGTGTCGTCGCGGACTTCCTGGAGGAACGCCGCGAGCTCCCGCAGGCCGCGCTGCTCTTCCCGGACACCAGCCGGGACGACCCGTGGGCGGCGGACCGGGACTACCGCCTCACGGTGCTGACGATGCAGGGCATGACGCTGCCGCGGCCCGGCAGCCCGCGCGAGGAGTGGACGGACGGCGAGTCGCTGGCCGTCGAACTGCTCAACCTCGCGTCCTGGCTCACCCAGCGCACGATCTACGACGCGGACCGCAACGCGCGCAAGGGCGTGGCGCTGGACGAGACGCACTTCCTCTCCCAGGTCCCCACGGGCAAGGTGCTGATCGACCGCCTCGCCCGTGACTCCCGCAAGTTCAACGTCCGCGCGCTGTTCGCCTCCCAGCTGGCAGGGGACCTGTTGCGGGTCTCGGGCTTCGCGTCGCTGGTCAACGCGGTGTTCGTCGGGCGCACGGACGACGACGAGGCCCAGACCGAGGCGCTGCGGCTGCTGCGCGTGCCCACCGGCGTCGGCTACGAGCAGATGCTGGGGACGCTGTCCCCGAGACCCCGCCACGACGACCGCCCGGACGACACCCCGCGCCAGTTCGTGTTCGCGGACGGCCACGGCGGCGTGGAGAAGGTGCGGATCGACCTCGAGGCGCCGCATCTCGAGCACGTCCGCGACGCGCTGGACACCAACCCGGATGCGAACCGGGTCGCCGTGCGCGGCGTGCCGGTGCGGGCCGAGACCGTGCGGGCCCCGGACGAGCCGTCCGCGCTCGCGGCGCGACCCGGGCCGGTCCCGCCCGGCGGAATCGATCTGGACGACGACGAGGGCGGTCCGGACCTCTCCTCCCCGGAGATCCGCAGCGGCCGCGCCACCCGCGTCGGCCCCGGTGGGGACGACGAGATGCTCGGCGGTCGCTACGGCCGGGCGGGGTCGGTGCAGATCGTGCCGAGCGAGGCCGAACTGCTCGACGACGAGGACGTCGACCTCTACGACGACCTGGACGATCCCTGGGCGGACGACGCGGACGACACCGAGGTCACGGACGCGGCGGACGACGCGGACGACCGCGCGAACGGCGACGGCCGGAACGGCTCCCGGCACCCTGACCGGAGCTGGGCCGACCGGAACGGGGCCGATCGGGACGGGGTCGACGGCAACGGCTCCGGGCGGAACGGGGCAGGCGCGCCCGACGAGCGGTCCGGCGGCACGGAGGGCGTGATCGACCACGATCCGGAGGCGCACCCGAGTGCCGCCGGCGAGGCCCGGCGGCGGTGACCGGGGGCGACACGCTCGCGGGATCGGGCGCCTGGCCGGTACTCCTGGTGCTGCTGTGCGCCGTGATCGCGGCGTGGCGCAGGCGGCGCCGGGCCGCCCGGGCCGCCGCGGACCCGTCGGGTGCGGGTCCCGTGCGTCCGAGGGGCCGGCGCCGGGCCGCGCTGCTGGTGGTCGTGGCGCTCGTCGGCGGATCGGTGCTGATCGGGACGCCCGCGATGGCGCAGCCCTTCGACTGCAAGGAGTCCCCGGAGCCGGACCGGCCGGGGACGGGGCTCGTCGGGTCGATCGACGGGCCGCGCGCGGACGGCGGCGAGATCGGCAGCGTGTACCGCGAGGTCGGCTACGCCGGGCTGGTCTGGCACAACTACGACCTGGGCTGCGCTGGCTCCGTGCTCAACCCCGCGACCAGCACGGACACCTGGCTCGGCAACCAGACCTTCAACCTGTCGAAGGTCATCGTCGGCGGGGTGAACTGGGCGCACTACCTGATCGCGGACGGCGGGGCCCTGCTGGACCCGCTGGACCGGATCATCACGGACGCCACGAAGGCGATGTACGAGTCCGTGTTCACCGTGTGGATCGGCGTGGCGCTGCTGATCCTGGCGGTGATCCTGCTGGTCCTGGCCATGCGCGGCGATCTCGCGAGACAGACGCAGCGCGCCGCCTTCGCCCTGGGCGCGCTGGTGCTCGCCGGCGTCGCGTACCTCGCGCCGGTGGACTGGGCGAAGGCCGGCGACGCGCTGCTCCTCGACGGCGTCACGCAGATGCAGCAGGGCTTCCTCTCCCAGGTCGGGCTGGGGGACCAGGACACGTTGCCGACCGTGCTCGTGGACCAGGTCGTCTACCAGAACTGGCTGCGGGGGAACTTCGGCGCACCGGACGTCCCGCAGGCCGAGGAGCTGGGCCGGGACCTGCTGCGCGCGCAGACCTTCACGATCGACGAGGTCCTGGAGAACCGGGCGACGCCCGAGCTCGCCGAGCAGAAGAAGGCCGCCTACGCGGACCTCGCGGGCCGGATGGGCGATCGCTACAGCTACTTCCAGGGCGAGTCCGGCAGCCGGGTGGGCGTCGGGGTCCTCTCGCTGATCCAGGCGGTGTGCATCGCGCTGTTCCAGCTCCTCTCCAAGGTCCTCGTCCTGGTCGCGATGCTCCTGCTCCGGCTCATGGTGATGACGGCGCCCGCGATCGCGGTGGTCGCGGTGCTGAAGCCGGACATCCTGCCCGCGCTCCTGCGGGTGGCCGGGTCCGCGATCGTCAACACGATCGTCGTCGGGGCGCTGGCGGGGCTGCACGCCCTGCTCGTCGTGTCGCTCTTCCGGCCGGGAGCGGGGATCGACCTCTGGCTCGCACTGCTGGTCACCGGCGTGGTGACGGTGGTCCTCTGGGCCGTGGCCCGGCCGTTCCGCCGGCTCGTCTCGATGGTGTCGCTGACCCGGGACCAGTTCGGCGGCATCGTCCCCGGCGCCGGGGACGGGCCGATGTCCCGCGTCTGGCGCCGGGTCCGCGGCTCCGAACCGGAGGACCGGCAGGGCCGCTGGTGGACCGAGCGCAGCGGCGGACCGGGTGAGCACCAGTTCGGGGACCGGGTGCGGCCCGAGGCCGAGTCCGTGCGCGCCACCGCGACGGACGCCCGCCCCACGGGCCCGGGCGCCCGCCCGCCGCGCCGCCGTGCCGAGGTCGAGCCCGCCTCGTCGGCCGCGATCTCCGGGGCCCGGCGGCAGGCGCTCCCGTCCGGTGGGGGCGCCGGCGCGCACCCGGCCGGCGGGGTGCCCGGCCGGGCGGACCCGGACGGGTTCGACGAGCGCGGCATCTACAGGCGCTCGGACACGGGCCGGCCACCGGCGCGGCCCGTGGAGCCCGAGCTCGTCGACGGCGTCCCCGTCTACCGGATCTACCGCCCGCGCTCCGCCGCCACGAACCGGCCCGGTTGGAGCGGCAGTGCCGATTAGGTCCCCGCGCGGCCGGTCGGCGGCCTACCGCTCCGTCTGGTCGTGGCCGCTGCGCTCGCCACTCCGCCTGGCCGTCTCGGCGCTCGTCGTCATCGGGCTGGTCGTCGGCGTCAGCGCGCTCGCGACGTCCCTGCGCGGGCCGCAGCCGGACCCGGTCGTCACGGGGCAGCCGGGGTCCCGGTTCGGCCCGAGCACCAGCGTCCCCCGGAGCACCGCCTCCGCGGCGCCGACCGCGCTGCCGCCCGTCGCACCGCTGACCCCGACCACGTTGCCGGTGTCCCAGGCGCCGGCCCAGGCCCTGTCCGTCGCCGCGGCGTGGTCCCGGAACTGGGCCACGCACCCGGACGGCATGACGTCCGAGCAGTGGGTCGCGGGGCTGCGCCCGTACACGACGGACGAGTACATCGGCACGCTCACCGGCGTCGATCCCCGGAACATCCCGGCGAGCCGGGTCACCGGGGACCCGGTGGCGGTGCAGGTCTCGCCGCGGTCGGTGCAGGTCGACGTCCCGACCGACGCGCTCACGTTGCGGGTCCTCGTCGTGCAGTCCGAGAGCGGGGGCTGGCAGGTCGCCGGCTACGACAAGGCGTGAGTACCGCGGACGTGCGCCCTCCCGTGGAGGCGGCAGCGGTATGAGCGTGTTCCGGCCGTTGCGGCTCCTGCTGCCCCTGGTGGCGATCGGGGCCGCGCTCGTCGTGTTCCTCGGCATCGGCTTCGTGGTGTTCGCGCCCCAGTCCGGTACGGGGACACCGGAGGGGCCCACGAGCTGCGACGCGGGGATCGGGCCGCTGAGCTCCGCCCGCCAGGCGGGGGCGACCTTCGAGACGCTGAGCGACGAGCAGAAGCAGAACGCCGCCACGATCATCGCGGTCGGCAAGGAGATGAACCTGCCGTCCCGGGCGTGGCTGATCGCGCTGGCGACGGCCATGCAGGAGTCCACCCTGCGCAACATCGACTACGGGGACCGGGACTCCCTCGGGCTGTTCCAGCAGCGCCCCTCGCAGGGCTGGGGGTCCCCGGCGCAGGTCACGGACCCGAGGTACAGCGCCCGGAAGTTCTACGACGCGCTGGCCGGCAGCGGGAACTGGGAGGCCAAGCCCGTCACCAAGGCCGCCCAGGACGTGCAGCGCTCCGCCTTCCCGGACGCCTACGCCAAATGGGAGGGCCTCGCCGCCCAGCTCGTCGGGACCATCGCCGCGGTCCCGGACCCGTCCGGGTGCGGTTCCGGCTCGGCCAGCCTGCCCGCCGGCGTCGCGAGGTCCGCGATCGACTTCGCCCTCGGTGAGGTCGGCAAGCCCTACGTCTGGGGCGCGACCGGGCCGAACACCTACGACTGCTCGGGGCTGATGCTGCGGGCGTTCCAGGCCGCGGGGATCAACCTGCCCCGGGTCTCCCGGGACCAGTTCAAGGCCGGCGGGCACCTTCCCGTCCGGGACGCCCAGCCCGGTGACCTGATGTTCTACGCGACGGACCCGTCGGACCCGTCGACGATCCACCACGTCTTCCTCTACATGGGCGACGGCAAGATGGTCGAGGCGCCGTACAGCGGGCAGAACGTCCGGATCCAACCGGTGCCGTGGGACTATCGGGAACTGGTACCCCTGGCCACCCGGCCGGGAACCACGCCCAACACCGCCTGAACCCCCGCTCCACCCGGCCCGATCCGCCAGCCCGATCCCCCCAGCCGATCCCCCAGCCCCACCCGGAGAGTCCCCCCGATGGCCCGCCAGGACCCGCGCACCCCAGCCCCGCGCAGACCTGCCTCCACGACCCCGCTCGCGGACTACCTGGACCGTCCCGCGCCCGGCGCCGGTCCGGACTACCTGGTGGTCCCCCGGTCCCTCGCGGAGTCCATGCCGCTGCGCTGGCAGCAGGTGTTCGCCGGGATGCTCGCGGACCTGCACGACGCCTACGGCCACCTGCAGTGGCCGGACTACCGGGTCGTCCCCAGCCGCTGGGAGCTGCTGGCGGACCTGGACGAGGAGCAGCTCGCCGCCGCCGGCTACGTCGCGGACCTGGACCGCTCCGGTGAGCTGGAGTACCGGGACGCGTCGGGGGCCCCGGTCCCGAACGACCACCGCGTCCTCGCCCCGGTCGACGATCCCCTCCCGGCTCCGTCCGAGGGCCGGGTCGAACCGCGCCCCGCCGATCCCCTGTAACCCCGTCTACCACTCTCTAGCGCCACGCGAAGAAACACCGATACGCCGCCAGAATCCCCGCGAGTCGCGATCTGAGGCCGTGCGAGTCGGTGTCGCCGCGGTCAGGCTTCCTCGAGAGCCTGGCCGCGGCGCCGCCAGCGCCGCAGGGCCGGGTGGGTCCCGGCGATCACCGCCACGGCCAGCGCGCAGGCCAGTCCCCCGCCGACGAGCGACGCGGCCGGGGAGAACAGCCCGGCGACCAGCCCGGCCCGGCCGTCGCCGATCCCGGGCCCACCCGCCCCGACCGCGTACTCGGCGGAGCTGATCCGCCCGCGGAGGCGGTCCGGGGTGGCCAGCTGCACGAGCGTCCCGCGGGAGATCACCGAGACGGTGTCCGCGGCGCCCGCGACGGCCAGGCAGGCCAGCGTCGCGGCGAGGCCGCCGACCAGGCCGAACCCGGCCAGGGCGAGCCCCCAGATCCCGGCCGCGCCCAGCAGCACCGCGCCGGGGCGGACGGCGGCGGTCACCGCGCCGGACAGCAGCCCGGCCGCCGTCCCGCCGACCGCGAGCGCGGTGAGGAACAGCCCGAGCGTGTGCGGGTCGCCCCCGAAACGCTCCTCGTTGAGCGCGGGGAACAGCCCGATCGGCATCGACACGACGGTCGCGGCGAGATCCGTCGCCAGCGCCCCGCGCAGCACCGGCCGCTGCCACAGGAACACGATTCCCTCGACGGCCATCCGCAGGCCCGCCCGCTCCCCGCCCTGCTCGGGCCGCATCGACGGCAGCCGCGCGACGCCGTAGAGCGAGATCAGGATCGCGACGGCGTCGACGGCGTAGGCCCAGCCCGGCCCGAACCGGGCGAGCACCACCCCGGCCACCGCCGGACCGACCAGCATCGCGACCTGGAACGCCACGTGATCGAGCGCCACCCCCGCCGGGACCTGGTCCGGCGCGAGCAGCCGTGGGATGAACGACCGCCGGGACGCCTTGCCCAGCGCGATGCAGGACGTCTGCGCCGCGACCAGGGCCAGCACCAGCACCGCCGAGCCGATCCCGAGGACGGCCTGCGCCGTCAGCAGCGCCGCGGCGACGGCCGCTCCCACGCTCGTCAGCAGGACGATGCGGCGCCGGTCCACCATGTCCGCGAGGGTCCCGCCGAGCAGGCCGAGGGCGATCGTCGGGACGGCCGTCGCGACGCCGATGGCGCCGGTCCACAACGGGCTACGGGTCAGCTCCCACACCTGGTAGAGCACCGCGACGGTGGTGATCTGGCCGCTGAAAGTGCTCGCCGACGTCCCGATCCAGAGGCGCCGGAACGCCGCCGAGGCGCGCAGTGGACGGATGTCCAGAAGCCCGCGGGTCATGCCGGGGATTATCGGGGGCCGGTGCCGGCCGCCGCAGCGGCTCACGATCTCTGCAGGTCATCGGCCAAGTTGAGTCCGTCGGGAACAACTTCGGGAAGTGGCTCGTTGGGTCGAGTGAGCAAGTTGAGTGGATCCGGCTCAAGGACCGTCGGTCCGTATGGCAGGATGTCGACGAGACTTGAGTCGCGCAAGCTCAATCAGACCTGTAAGTGCTACATCACCACGGAGGCAACCACCATGGCTCGTGCGGTCGGTATCGACCTCGGGACCACCAACTCCGTCGTCGCCGTCCTCGAGGGCGGCGAGGCGACGGTGATCGCGAACTCCGAGGGCGCCCGAACCACGCCCTCGGTCGTCGCGTTCGCCCGCAACGGTGAGGTTCTCGTCGGACAGTCGGCGAAGAACCAGGCCGTCACCAACGTCGACCGGACGATCCGCTCGGTCAAGCGCCACATCGGAACGGACTGGTCGACGGACGACGTCGACGGCAAGAAGTACTCCGCCCAGGAGATCAGCGCGCGCGTGCTGCAGAAGCTCAAGCGCGACGCCGAGGCGTACCTGGGCGAGGAGGTCACCGACGCGGTGATCACCGTCCCCGCCTACTTCGAGGACTCGCAGCGTCAGGCCACCAAGGAGGCCGGCCAGATCGCGGGCCTCAACGTGCTCCGCATCGTCAACGAGCCCACCGCCGCTGCCCTGGCCTACGGCCTGGACAAGGGTGAGAAGGAGCAGACGATCCTGGTCTTCGACCTCGGCGGCGGCACGTTCGACGTGTCCCTGCTCGAGATCGGCGAGGGCGTCGTCGAGGTCAAGGCGACCAACGGCGACAACCATCTCGGTGGCGACGACTGGGACGAGCGGATCATCACCTGGCTCGTCGACAAGTTCAAGAACTCGCAGGGCATCGACCTGACCAAGGACAAGATGGCCCTGCAGCGCCTGCGTGAGGCGGCGGAGAAGGCGAAGATCGAGCTGTCCAGCAGCTCCAGCGCCACGATCAACCTGCCGTACATCACCGTCGACGGGGACAAGAACCCGCTGTTCCTGGACGAGACGCTCTCCCGCGCCGAGTTCCAGCGGATCACCAGCGACCTGCTGGACCGCACCCGCGCGCCGTTCAACCAGGTGGTCAAGGACGCCGGCATCTCCGTCGGCGCGATCGACCACGTGGTGCTCGTCGGCGGTTCCACCCGCATGCCGGCCGTCACCGAGCTCGTCAAGGAGCTGACCGGTGGCAAGGAGCCGAACAAGGGCGTGAACCCGGACGAGGTCGTCGCCGTCGGTGCCGCACTGCAGGCCGGTGTGCTCCGCGGTGAGGTCAAGGACGTCCTGCTGCTCGACGTCACCCCGCTCTCCCTGGGCATCGAGACCAAGGGTGGCGTGATGACCAAGCTCATCGAGCGCAACACCACGATCCCCACCAAGCGGTCGGAGATCTTCACGACGGCGGACGACAACCAGCCGTCGGTGCAGATCCAGGTGTTCCAGGGTGAGCGCGAGATCGCGTCCTACAACAAGAAGCTCGGCATGTTCGAGCTGACCGGCCTGCCCCCCGCCCCCCGCGGCGTCCCGCAGATCGAGGTCTCCTTCGACATCGACGCCAACGGCATCGTGAAGGTCTCGGCCAAGGACCAGGGCACCGGCAAGAGCCAGGACATGACGATCACCGGTGGGTCCGCCCTGGGCAAGGACGAGATCGACCGGATGATGCGCGAGGCCGAGCAGCACGCCGAGGAGGACAAGAAGCGGCGTGAGGAGGCCGAGGTCCGCAACCAGGCGGAGACGCTCGTCTACCAGACGGAGAAGTTCGTCAAGGAGAACGACGAGAAGCTCCCCGCGGACGTCAAGGACAGCGTGAACACGTCCCTCGGCGAGGCGCAGGAGGCCCTCAAGGGCACCGACACGGACGCCATCAAGGCCGCCATGGAGAAGCTCGCCACCGAGAGCCAGAAGCTCGGTGCCGCGCTCTACCAGCAGCCGGGCGCCGAGGGTGCCCCCGGTGCGGACGGCGCCCCGGGTGCCGCCGGTGCCGGCCAGGCCGACGCCGCGGACGACGTGGTGGACGCGGAGATCGTCGACGACGAGGACAAGGACAAGAAGTGAGCACCCCGTACGGATCCGACCGCAGGCCGGGCCCGGAGGGGGAGCAGGAGGAGCCGGTCGTCGTGCGCGACCGGCGGCGGATCGACCCGCAGACGGGTGAGGTCCGGCCTCCGCAGGGCACCCACGCCGGAGGTGGCACGGCGGGGGGCGGCACCCAGCAGGGTGCCGCCGCCCCCGGGGCCGCTCCCGGCACTCCCCCCGGACCCGAGCCGGAGGACCTGCCGACCGACGATCCGCGGATCGCGGATCTGGAGAAGCAGCTCGAGGAGCGGACGGGAGACCTGCAGCGGGTCTCCGCGGAGTACGCGAACTACCGGCGCCGGGTGGACCGGGACCGGGAGGCCGTGCTCCACGGGGCGCGGGCGTCCTTCGTCGCGGATCTCCTGACCGTGCTCGACGACCTCGATCGCGCGGAGCAGCACGGGGACCTCAACGGGCCGTTCAAGGCGGTGGCGGACAAGATCGTCGGCGTCGTGGACAAGCTCGGCCTGGACAAGTTCGGCGCCGAGGGCGAGCTGTTCGACCCCTCGCTGCACGAGGCCGTCCAGCACGAGCCCGCGGACTCCGCCGGACCCACCGTCACGGTGCTCTCGGCGGTGCTGCGGCGCGGTTACCGGATGAAGGACCGGGTGCTGCGGCCCGCGATGGTGACCGTCGTGGACAAGCCGGAGTCCGAGTTCCTGGCCGAGGCGCCGGTCCCGCCGGCCCCCGCGGACGAGACGGGGCCGGCCGTCGACCCCGACGAACCCACGAACCCGGCCTGAGCGGCCGGCGAAACGGAAAGGAGGCGGGATGACCCAGCGCGACTGGATCGAGAAGGACTTCTACCGCGAGCTGGGCGTCGCCTCCACGGCGTCCGCGGACGAGATCAAGAAGGCGTATCGCAAGCTCGCCCGTGAGCTGCACCCCGACGCCAACCCCGGGGACACCAAGGCCGAGACGCGGTTCAAGACCGTGTCCGAGGCCTATGGCATCCTGTCCGATCCCGTCAAGCGCAAGGAGTACGACGAGACACGCGCGCTCTTCGCGGGCGGCGGAGCCGGCGGCGGTTTCGGCGGGGGCTTCCCCGGCGGCGGCACGCAGGGCTTCGACGTCGGGGACATCTTCGGCCGTGCCGGTGCCGGTGGCGCCGGCGGAGGCCTGGGGGACATCTTCGGCGGTCTCTTCGGCAACGCCGGCCGAGGCGGGGCCCAGGGCTACTCCACGGCGAGCCGCCCCCAGCGCGGTGCGGACGTGGAGAGCGAGCTGCGGATCTCCTTCGAGGACGCGGTGCGGGGCGCCACCATGCCCATCCGGCTGTCGTCCCCGGGACGCTGCGACACCTGTGGCGGCTCCGGGGCGCGACCGGGCACGTCGGTCCGCACCTGCCCCACCTGCAACGGCCAGGGCGTGGTGAGCCGCAGCCAGGGCGCGTTCGCGTTCTCCGAGCCCTGCCGGGACTGCCGCGGCAGCGGCCGGATCGTGGACGACCCGTGCCCCGAATGCGGTGGGGACGGCGTCAGCACGCGGACCCGCACGCTCACCGTGCGCGTCCCGGCGGGTGTGAACGACGGCCAGCGCATCCGGCTGGCCGGGCAGGGCGAACCGGGCCGGGGCGGCGCCCCGGCCGGGGACCTGTACGTGAAGGTCCACGTCTCGCCGCACCGGATCTTCGGGCGGTCGGCCAAGAACTCGGACGACCTCACCCTCAAGGTGCCGGTGACCTACCCGGAGCTCGTCCTGGGCACCACGTTGACGGTGCCGACGCTCGACTCGACCGTCTCGCTGAAGATCCCCGCGGGGACCTCCAGCGGCCGGACGCTGCGGGTGCGCGGCCGGGGCGTCGAGCGCAAGGACGGGCGCAAGGGAGACCTGCTGGTCACCGTCGAGGTCGCCGTCCCGCAGAAGCTGGACGACGCCGCGGCGGAGGCGCTCGAGCGCTACGTCGAGGCGACGAAGTCGTACGACCCCCGGGCGGACCTGCTCGGCGGTGGGCGGTAACAGTGGGCATCAACGGAGTGATGAGGGATGTCGACACCGACTGACGGTCAGGGATCGCCGCTGCCCCCCGGGGCAGGACAGGACAGTCCCGTCTTCGTCATCTCCATCGCCGCCGAGCTGTCCGGGCTGCACGCGCAGACCCTGCGCAGCTACGACCGGCTGGGGCTCGTGAGCCCCGGCCGGTCCGCGGGCGGTGGGCGGCGCTACTCGGCGCGGGACATCGCCCTGCTCCGCGAGGTGCAGCGGCTCTCCCAGGAGGAGGGCGTCAACCTCGCGGGGATCAAACGGATCATCGAGCTCGAACAGCTGGTGGACGACCTGAAGGCCCGGATCGCCGAGATGGCGGACGAGGTCCAGGCCGCCCACGCCGCCGCCGAGCAGGCCGCGGCGATGGTCCACCAGTCCTACCGCCGGGACCTCGTCCCGGTGGACCGCCGCAGCCAGATCGTCGTCTGGCACCCGAAGAAGCCCGGCCAGTAACCCGCGTCGTGGAGCCACAACGCGCTCTCACGGCCCAAGAAAGCGCGTCATGGCTCCATGACGCGCTCTGACGGCGTGAAGAAGAGCGTTGAGGCTCCATGACGCGGGTCAGGTCAGGGTGCCCCGGCGGCTCAGGGCGGCGATCGTCGCCGCGCTGACCAGCGGGACCGCGGTCAGGACCAGCCACGGGACGAGCGGCGGGGCCACCGCCGGGTCCAGGAGGGCGCCGACGAGCGTGCTGCCGAGCAGCACCGCGATCCCGCCCGCCGAGGACAGCACCCCGAAGTAGGCCCCGAGCCGCCGCTCGCCCGCCAGCTTCGGCACGAGATCCTGCGCGATCGGTACCGCCAGCATCTGCCCGGCCGTCAGCACCACGACGAACACCGCGACGGGCCACACCGACGGCGCCACCGGCAGCGCGATCGACAGCGCCACCAGCGCGAACGACGCCGCCATCAGCCCGAAGCCGAGCACGATCGCGCGGGTCCCGCCCAGGCCGCGCGCCCAGCGCGTCGCGGGCAGCTGACCGACGATCACCAGTACGGAGGCCAGCACGAACAGCCACCCCAGCGCGGCCTGGCCCCCCGTCACCCGCCGCAGCTCGGCGGGCAGCGCGAGGTAGAGCTGGTTGTAGCAGAGCAGATAGCCCGAGTAGCCGGCCGCGAAGGCCAGGAACCGACGGTTCGCCAGCACCTCCGCCCAGCCCGCGAGCATCCGTTCCCCGGCGTGCGCGGCCTCCCGGCGCGGCAGCCATCGCAGGTGCGCCAGCCCGATCAGCACGAATGCGGCCGCGGCCACCATGCACGCCAGCCGGAAGTCGACGAGCAGGAGCGCGGTCCCGACGAGTGGCCCGAGGACGGATCCCACCTGCCCGCTGACGGCGAACAGCGCGAACACGTCCGCCCGCGCGAGTCCGCCCGCCGCCTGCTGCTCCCCCGCCTCGCGTGCCAGCGCGGACTCGACGGCGGGCGAGAACAGCGCTGCGGCGAACCCGGTGAGCAGCGCCCCGGCCAGGACCCCGACGAGGCCGCCCGCGACGCCGAGCAGGAGGAACCCCAGCACGCGCAGCGCGCAGCCGACGAGGACCACCGGTTTGGCCCCGAACCGGTCGGCCAGGGCCCCTCCCACGACGAACAGGCCCTGCTGGCAGAACGTGCGTAGCCCGAGGACGAGCCCGACGACGCCGCCGGCCAGCGCGAGGTCGTCCGTGAGATGCGTCGCAAGATAGGGCAGGACCATGTAGAAGCCGACGTTGAACGCCAGCTGGGTACCCACGAGCAGCCGCATGACGGGCGGGAGCCGATCGAGGTCCGCCAGCAGGCGCCACCGGCGCAGACCGGTGCGGGAGTCGCTGCTGGCCATAGTTGCCTAGTTCTAGCAGCTGCAGCTTCATCGTGACAGAGTGGCCCGAGCGGGCTTCGCGACCGAACTCATGCAGGTCCGCGCACAGGATTGACAGGATGAGCGGACGAACAGATGATCCGCCACGGCCCGGGAATGCTCCGGGTCGCACGGTCACCGGGACTCCGGTCGCCGTCCCCGCCGTCCGCCCGGACCCCGAGGAAGGTCGCCCGATGCCTCCCGCCCGTCGTCGCTCCCGCACGACCCTCACCGGTACCTGCCTCGCCGCCGTGCTGGCGCTCGCCACCGCGTGCGGCGGAGCGACCGGCGCGGCGACCGGCCCGGTCCGGCCGGACGGGGAGCTGCGCGTCGCGCTGCAGTTCTCCCCGCGCTCCGGCTACGCGATGGACACCGACGACGCGTTCGTCCTGCACCAGTTCGGCGCCACCGAGACGCTGGTGAACTCCGGTTCCGACGGGCGGCCGCAGCCCGGGCTGGCCACCTCCTGGGCCCAGGTCGACCCGACGACGTGGCGGTTCGACCTGCGGCCGGGCGTCACGTTCCAGGACGGCACGGCGCTCGATCCCGCCGCGGTCGTCAATGCCCTGACCTGGGTGAGTGGTGTGGCCGCGCCGCCGCGGGCGGTGAAGGGCATCGGGCTGCGGGCGGTCGCGGACGGTCCCGCCGCCGTGCGGGTCACGACCACGAGACCGGACCCGATCCTGCCGCTGAGGCTGAGCAGCGTGAACACCGCGATCCTCGCCCCGTCCGCGTACCGCGCCGACGCCCCGCCGACGGTCCTCGGCACCGGGACCGGCCCGATGCGGCTCACGGCGGCCGACGGCATGCAGCAGGCCGTCCTCGAGCGCAACGACGCCTACTGGGGAACGAAGGGATCGCTGAAGACGGTGACGGCGACCTTCGTGCCCGATCCCGCTGCCCGCGCGCTCGCCCTGCGGGCCGGGGACGTCGACATCGCCCAGGGGCTGCCCGAGTCCTCGCTGCTGGAGTTCACCGAGGGCGGCGGCTACACGAACTCGGCGGTCGCCGCCCCGCGCACGGTGACGCTGATGATGAACCAGGCCGCCGAGCCGTTCGCGGACGTCCGGGTGCGACAGGCCGTCGAGAAGGCGCTGGACCGCACCGCACTGGCCGAGCAGGCCCTCGCCGGGGCGGCCCTGCCGGCGGCCGAGCTGTTCGGCCCGGCGGTCGGGTGGGGCAGCCAGGACCCGCCGCCCGCACCGGACGTCGAGGGTGCGAAGGCGCTGCTCGCGCAGGCCGGGCACGGCCCGGACGACCCGGTCACCGTGCGCCTGCAGACCTACCCGAACCGGCCCGAGCTGCCCACGCTCGCCACCGCGGTGCAGGGCATGCTGCGGGACGTCGGGATCGACGCGCAGATCCAGATCGGTGAGTACGCCACGCAGGAGCCGGACCTGCTCGACGGGCGCTACGACCTGTTCCTGCTGTCCCGGAACTACCTCACCGACGTCCCGGACGCCGGCTCGACGCTCGTCAGCGACTACTCCTGCGCGGGCTCGTACAACATCAACCGCTACTGCTCCCCCGCGTTCGACGCGCTCCTCGCCCCGCTCGGGACGACCGCGGACCCGGCCACCCGGCAGGAGGTGTTCCGCAGGGCCTCGGCGATGCTCACGGCGGACGTCGTCGGGGTCCCGCTGGTGCACTCGCAGGAGAACGGTGTGGCCCGCAACGTCTCCGGCTACACGGTGGACCCGCTGGCCAAGGATCTGGTGACGCCCGGGCTCGCCGTGCTCGGCGAGTGACGACGGCCCTGCTCCGCCGGCTGCTGCCGCTGCCGTTCGTGGTGCTGGCGGCGGCCCTGCTCGTGTTCCTGCTGCCGCGGCTGGCCGGGATCGACACCGTGCGTGCGGTGCTGCGCAGCCGGGTCGCCGAGGCGGAACCGGACCCGGCGGTGGCCGCGCGCCTCACCGCGGAGCTCGGCCTGGACCGCTCGTGGATCGAGCAGTTCCTCCGCTGGCTGGGCCGTGCGCTGACCGGTGACCTCGGGCTGTCCTTCGCCACCCGGACGGCCGTCGCACCCCAGCTCGGCGCGGCGCTGGAG
Organism: Pseudonocardia sp.; assembly: GCA_025869365.1. Lineage (GTDB taxonomy): Bacteria > Actinomycetota > Actinomycetes > Mycobacteriales > Pseudonocardiaceae > Pseudonocardia. Next base: position 13,368 of record JAOZVV010000078.1, on the reverse strand, counting down.
GTCTCGGCGGTGCTCGCGGTCCTGGCCCTGCTGATCGCCGCGGTCGTCGGCATCCCGTCCGGGGTGTGGGCGGCACGGCGGCCGCGGGGCGCGCTGGACCGGGTGGTCACCGGGCTCTCCGTGCTCGGTGTCGCCGTCCCGGAGTTCATCCTCGCGCCCGTGCTGGTCCTGGTGCTCGCGATCGCGGTCCCGCTCCTCCCGGCGACGGGCTGGGGCACCCTCCCGCAGGCCGTCCTGCCGGTGCTCACCCTCGCCGCGTTCCCGACGGCGCTCGCGGCCCAGCTGACCCGCGCGGAAACGCTCGACGCGCTCGGCCTCCCGCACATCCCCGTCGCGCGGGCCAAGGGCCTCACCGAGAGGCGGGTCCTCTGGAAGCACGCCGCCCGGCTCGCGCTGACCGGCGTCACGGCGCTGTCCGGGCTGTTCTTCGCGGGCCTGATCGGGGGCGCGGTGGTCGTGGAGGTGGTGTTCGGGATCCCGGGCGTCGGCCGGCTCCTCTACGACGCGGTGCTCGGCCAGGACCTGCCGATGATCCAGGCGGGGCTCCTCGCGATCGTCGTGATCGCCGTCCTGGCCAGTGCCGCCGCCGAGCTCGCCCAGCTGACGATGGATCCCGTCGCGCTGTCCCGGGCGCTGCGGTGAGGCGCGGCGGGCTCGTCCTGGCGGGCGTGGCCGTCGCCGTGCTGCTGCTCGCCGCGCTGTACCCGGTCGACGCGATCACGACCCACCTCGGCGAGCGCTTCCAGGGCCCGTCGGTGAGCCACCCGCTCGGCACGGACGGCCTCGGCCGCGACGTCCTCGCCCGGCTCGCCGCGGGGACCCGCCTCTCGGTCTGGTTCACCCTGCTCGCGGTGGCCCTCTGCGCGGTCGTGGGCACCCTGGCGGGCCTGCTCTCGGGCTACGCGGGCGGTGCCGCGGCCGCGGTCGTCCAGCGGCTGGTGGACATCCTGGTGGCCGTGCCGACCGTCATCGTCGGGCTGGTCGTCGTCGCGGTGCGGGAGCCGGGGCTCGGCTCCCTGCTGATCGCCGTCCTGCTCACCGGATGGGCGCCGTTCGCCCGGCTCGCCCACCAGCTGACCCTCCGGGAGCGCTCCCGCGAGTACGTGGAGGGTGCCGTCGCGATCGGGGCCGGACCGGTACGCATCGCGGTGCGGCACGTGGTGCCGAACGCCCTGCGCCCGCTCGTCGCGCACGCCTGCCTGCGGTTCGCGAACGTGCTGCTCTCGATCGCGGGCCTGTCCTTCCTCGGTCTCGGCGCTCAGCCCCCGACCCCCGAGTGGGGCGCGATGCTCGCGGAGGGCCGGCAGTACCTGTTCGTCGCCCCGCAGCTCGTGCTGATCCCGGCCGTGGCGGTCGTCGGGACGTCCCTGCTCGTCACCCTGCTCGGCCGACAGCTGGAAGGACGCTGGTCCAGCCAATAGGGTGCAGATGCGACTATTTGGCAAATAAGGGAGCGGGCATGGCGCGGACGAGCGACAGCGGACGCCGCTACGGCGAGGTCCGGCCGGAGTGGAAGGAACTGCTCGGCGAGGTCGGCCGGGTCCCGGTGACGCTCGCCGCGGAGCGGTCCGCCGAGGCCCGCGCGATCCTCGAACGCGACGGCGCGGTGGTCGTCCGCGGGCAGGGCAGCGATCCGGAACGCCTGGTCACCGCCGCTGCGGAGACCCTCGGCGGGTCGCTCCGCGAGCTGTTCGGGATCCGGCCCCAGGGCGGCGTCGACGCGCCGCCGCTCGGCCTGCACTCGGACGGCGCGAACGTCGTGGTGGACGTGCACGGGCGGAGCACGCAGCTCCGGGACCCGGACGAGGACTTCCTGCTGATGCTCTGCAGCGGCCCCGCGCCGGCGGGCGGGGACTCGGTGCTCGTCGACGGGCATGCCCTGCTCGACGCCCTGCGCACCGGCCTCCCGGATCTGCATGCGTTCCTGACCGGCACGGACGTGGACTACTTCGGCTCCTGGGCGCAGCCCGCCCGCGGCGTCCCGGCGACGCCGCTCGTCCGCCGCCTCGCCGAGTACACCCGAGGCGGACGGCGGGTGGTCCGGGCCAGCGACTACGCCGCACCGGTCCCCCGCGAGCCCGAGTGGGACACCCACCTGCGGTTCCTCGACGACTACGCGGACGTCCTGGCGACGGCGGCCGAGTGCGCCCCGCGCTTCCGGCTCGACACCGGGGACCTGTTCGTCCTGGACAACTACCGCTACCTGCACGGCCGGGACGGCTACACCGGCGAGCGCCGCCTGCACGTCCTCACGGTCCGCACCACGGAAGCCCGCTGACCACCGCGTCACGGCTCCACAACGCGGGTCTCGAGGCCGTCGGGCCGCGTCAGGGCTCCATGACGCGGGTCCGGGGGTTGGTCAGTCCAGGGTGAACGGGTCGTAGCTGATCCGGTCCAGCGGGGTGCCCGCCACCAGCATCCGCGAGACGGTGGCGCGGATCATCGTGGGCGAGCCGCAGACCAGGACGTCGTGGTCCGCCCAGGAGCCGTAGCGGGCGATGACGTCCGCCAGCGTGCCCTGCTCCGCGCCCGAGGTCCCGTCCTCCTCCTCCACGACCGGCACGACGTCCAGCCATGGGTGGTCGTAGGACAGCGTGCGCAGCGCGGGGAAGTCGTAGAGGTCCTCCCACGTCCGACCGCCGACGAAGACCTGCACGCGCGGGCGCTCGGCGTCCTTCGGGCGGCGCACCAGGTCGTCCAGCAGGGCCTTGATCGGGGCCATGCCGGTGCCGCCGGCCACCATCAGCAGGTCACGGCCGCTGTCCGGGTTCAGGCTCATCCGGCCCATCGGTGGGCCGATCCGCCAGGTCTGGCCGACCTCGGAGTGCGCGACGATCGCGCGGCTCGCCCAGCCGTTCGGCACCGACCGCACGTGGAACTCCAGCGTGTTGTCCGGGCGGGGGGCGTTGGCCGGGGACAGGTAGCGCCACAGCCGTGGCCGCATCGGCGTCTCGACACTCAGGTACTGGCCGGGGAGGTAGGGAACCGGCTGGTCCGTCTGCACCGTGACGACGGCGAGCTCCCACCCGATCCGGCGGTGGGCGACGACCCGTGCGGACCACGTCGCGGGCCCACGCTCGCCCTCGGCGGCGAGGCGCATCGCCGCCGAGACGATGTCGTACGCGTCCGTCCAGGCCTTCTCCACCTCGGGGGTCCAGGCGTCCCCGGAGTACCGGGCGATCGCGCCGATCAGCGCGTCCCCCACGGCGGAGTAGTGCCGGGCGATGACCCCGAACTTGCGGTGGTCCTTACCGAGCTGCTGGAGGAAGGGAATGAGCTCGTCGGGCTGGTCCACCATCTGCACCACGTGGACGAGCGCCCGGAGCAGGCGGCTGCGCTGGACCTCCATGTTCGCCGGGAAGAGGTCCCGGGTCTCGGGGGCCCGGGTGAACAGGGTGGCGTAGAAGTGCCGGCTGAGGTCCTCGGCCTGCGACGCGACGAGCTCGTAGCTGGAGCGGATGGCCTCGACCAGGCCGGAGGTCTCCGGCGTGGGGGCGGGTGCTTCCGGGGAGTCGGCGCTCAGCAGCTGTTCGGTGGTCATGCCGGCCGACACCCTCCCTCGTTCCGCCGCGGCCGGACAGACGATCCGGATTCCCGGGTCGGGACTCCTGGGTCGTCCGTTCGGGACGCCTCGTGACGCTCCGATTCCCTGCGGAACCAGAGGGTCAGCCTAGCGTCTACACCCGGATGGCGTGACCCCGTGGCCCGGGGATGGCACGGTTGCGGGGTGTCACTCTTCGAGCACGGTCCGGGATCCGCAGGCGAGCGCGCACTCCAGAAGGAGTTCGGTACGACCGAACGGGCGGATCGCTTCTACGCCGACCAGATGCGGGACCGGCTGCTGCCGCGGATGATCGAGTTCCTGCAGCGGGCCGAGATGATCTTCATCGCGACGGCGGACGCGAACGGGGAGTGTGATTCGTCACTGCGGGCGGGGCCGCCCGGCTTCGTCCGGGTGCTCGACGAGTGCACCATCGCCTACCCGGAGTACCGGGGCAACGGGGTGCACGCGAGCCTCGGCAACATCGCCGAGAACCCGCACATCGGCCTGTTCACCGCGGACTTCGAGCGGGACCTCATCGGGTTGCACGTCAACGGCGGTGCCACGGTGGTCGAGGACGCGGACCTGCGCGGCCGGCACCCGGAGATCGGCACGGACGCCGACGAGGGCCGCCGCGCCGAGCGCTGGGTCGTCGTCGACGTCCACGAGGCCTACATCCACTGCCGCAAGCACATCCCCCGGATGGAGCGGGTGGACGAGAGACGCGCGTGGGGCACCGACGCCCCCGCGCGCAAGGGCGGGGACTACTTCCGGGTCAAGGGCACCCCGGTGACCACGCCCGAGCCGGTCATGTCCGCCCCCGTCGACGAGATCGAACGAGCCGGATGACCAGCGCGAGCCAGCCCAGCGCGACGAGCACGAACCAGACCGCCCCGGCGGCCACCGCGATCCCCGAGGCCAGCACCGAGACGTAGAGCAGCGCGCACAGGGCCAGGGCCGCGTAGGTGAGCAGCAGGGGCTTGTCCGTGCGGACGGCGGCTCGTACCACCGGCCATGTCCGCCTCGGCAGGTCCCGGGTGGTCCACCGGATCAGCGCGGCCGTCAGGGCGAGCACCGCGCCCGCCGCGATGCGGGCGTTCGCCCCCGGGACGCCGAGCCCGTGGGGCGCCGCGGCGGCGAAGGTGGCGACGGTCGCGACGATCAGCCAGATCCGCAGCCGCCAGGACAGCTGCCACAGCACGGCGACGACGGTCTGCACGACCTCGGGCATGGCGGGATCCAGCCGTCCGGCGTCGATCAGGCCGTGCAGGGCGCGGGCGGGTCGGTGCGCTCTGGCGTCGAGGACCGCGAGGTCGTGGGTGGCCGCCGCGTGCTCAGGATCGAGGCGCAGGGTCTCCTCGTAGGCCGTCCGCGCGGTCCGCCGGTCCCCCGCGTCGCTCGCGATGTCCGCCAGCAGGAAATGCGCCTCCGCGGACGTCGGATCGAGTGCGACGACCCGGTGCGCCACCTCCTGCGCGTCCCGCAGCCGGGTCGCGCGTTGCAGGACGCGGGCGTACCCCGTGGCGGCGTACGGCTCGTCGGGGGCGAGGGTGACGGCCAGGTACCCGGCGGCGAGTGCCTCGTCGTGGCGGCCCAGCAGGGACAGGTGCAGCGCCCGGATCCGGTGCGGCCGCTCGTCCTGAGGGGCGGAGGCGCACGCGGCCTCGGCCGCCGCCAGGCCGTCGGCGTGGCGCCGGGACGCGAGCAGGGCGGCCGCGAGCGCCGTCAGCAACGTCGGGTCCTGCGGTTCCTCCGCCAGCGCGGCCCGCAGGATCGCCTCGGCCTCGTCGGGCCGTCCGATGCCGCGCAGGTGCTCGGCGCGGCGGGCGGCGTCGAGCGTGCTCACAGCGTGCGGTTCTTCTTCAGGTAGTCCGCGAGGTCGTCGTAGCTGCCGTCCGTGTTCCCGAAGAGCGCGACGTTGCGGGCGGAGGCGAACCACGGCCCGGTGCTGGGCTGCACCTCCCCGGCCGCCGCCAGGAGGTCCTTCGTGGTGAGCGGGCGGATCCGGCCGGTGCGCATCGAGTCCGCGAGGGCGCGCTCGGCCGCGGTGTCACAGAGGTGGGCCAGGTCCGCGCCGGAGTAGTGGGCGGTGGCCCTGACCAGCCTGTCCAGGTCCACCTCCGCCAGCGGCCGGTCCTTGAGGTGGTGGCGCAGGATCGACGCCCGGGCCGGCCCGTCCGGGGGCAGGACCAGCAGCATGCGGTCGAAGCGGCCCGGGCGGCGCAGGGCGCTGTCCATGTCCCACGGGTGGTTGGTGGCGCCCAGCACGAACACGCCGTCGTTCCTGCCGGAGAGCGAGTCCAGCTCCGCGAGCAGCTGGTTCACGGTGTTCCGCAGGCTCGCGGAGTGCCGCAGGTGCGACCGCTTCTGCCCGAGGGCGTCGATCTCGTCGAAGAACAGGACGTGCGGGGCCTTGCGCCGGGCGGCGCGGAAGATCTCCGCGAGGTTCCGCTCGCTGGCGCCGACCCACATGTCCAGGACGTCCGAGATGCCGATCTCGGAGAACGACGCGCCGAGCTCGCCCGCGACCGCGCGGGCCAGGAACGTCTTCCCGCAGCCGGGCGGCCCGTAGAGCAGGAGCCCGCCGGACAGTCCCTTGCCGAACGCCCGAGCCATCTCCGGGTTGCGCATGGGGCCGAGGAACGACAGCTCCAGGCGCTGCTTCACCGCCTCCATCCCGCCGACGTCGGCGAGCCGGACGGTGGGTGTCGTGGCCGCGTCGACGTCCTCGGTGACCGCCGACCCGGACTCCTCCCCGGGAACGGGTTCGGCGCCGAACGCCGGGACGGGGATGTCCGAGACCTGGTCCTCCGCGGCGTGCCAGTCGAAGGTGCCGTCCGGGCGGCGGGCCGGCATCGGCTGCTCGACGTCCGGGGTGGTCGGCGGGCCGGAGCGGTCCCGCGGGAGCGGGCCGCCGGGCCCCGTGCCGGACATCGCGGTGCTGATCCGCTGCAACAGCCCGAGCGCCGCCCGGTCCCCCGGCGCGAGACCGAGCGCGTGGCTGGTGTGGGCGAGGGCCTCGGCGTGCCGGCCCGCACCCGTCAGCAGCCCCGCGACGTGCAGCCGCAGCGGAACGTCGTCGGGCGCCGCGGAGACGGCGGACAGCAGGCTCGTCAGCAGGGGGTCGTCGGGCAGGCGCTCGTCAGGCATCGGGGCCAGTATCCCCCCGCGATCACCGGGTCGGGGAAACTCGTCAGCCTTGAGCGGAACAGACTCAAGTTTCCTGCCGTTGAAGAGACCAGAGGGCACACTGGGTCCTACCGGGAGTGCCCACGGACACAGTGTTCACACACCACACGCCACCAGCACGAACGAGGAGAACGCGGGGAATGGACTCCTTCAACCCCACCACCAAGACCCAGCAGGCGATCTCGGCCGCCGCGCAGGCCGCCACGCTCGCCGGGAACCCGGACGTCGGTCCCACGCACCTGCTGGGCGCCTTGCTGGCCCAGGGTGACGGGATCGCCGCGCCCCTGCTCGCCGCCGTCGGTGCCGACGCCGCGGCCGTCCGCTCCGAGCTCACGCAGCTCGGCAACCGGCTGCCGTCCGCCGCCGGCTCCAGCGTGAGCGCCCCCCAGCTCAACCGCGAGGGGCTCGCGGCCATCACCGCCGCGCAGCAGCTCGCCACCGAGATGGGGGACGAGTACGTCTCCACCGAGCACCTGCTCGTCGGGCTCGCGGACAAGGGCGGCCAGGTCGCCCAGCTCCTGCGCCGTCACGGCGCCACCCCGGACGCGCTGCGGGAGGCCTTCGCGAAGGTCCGCGGCTCCGCCCGGGTGACCAGCCCGGACCCGGAGGGCAGCTACCAGGCCCTGGAGAAGTACGGCGTGGACCTCACCGAGCGCGCGCGGTCCGGTGAGCTCGACCCCGTCATCGGGCGGGACACCGAGATCCGCCGCGTGGTGCAGGTGCTCTCGCGCCGCACCAAGAACAACCCCGTGCTGATCGGCGAGCCCGGCGTCGGCAAGACCGCGATCGTCGAGGGGCTGGCCCAGCGGATCGTCGCGGGGGACGTCCCGGAGTCGTTGCGCGGCAAGCGCGTCGTGGCCCTGGACATGGGCTCGATGGTCGCCGGCGCGAAATACCGCGGCGAGTTCGAGGAGCGGCTCAAGGCCGTCCTCAAGGAGATCACGGACTCGGCCGGTGAGGTCGTCACGTTCATCGACGAGCTGCACACCATCGTCGGCGCGGGTGCCACCGGTGAGGGGGCGATGGACGCCGGCAACATGATCAAGCCGATGCTCGCCCGCGGCGAGCTGCGGATGGTCGGCGCCACCACGCTGGACGAGTATCGCCAGCACATCGAGAAGGACCCGGCCCTCGAGCGGCGGTTCCAGCAGGTGCTGGTCGGCGAGCCGTCCGTCGAGGACACCGTGGCCATCCTGCGCGGTCTCAAGGAGCGCTACGAGGTGCACCACGGCGTCCGGATCACCGACACCGCGCTCGTCGCCGCCGCTACGCTGTCGGACCGCTACATCACCGCGCGCTTCCTGCCGGACAAGGCGATCGACCTGGTCGACGAGGCCGCGTCCCGGCTGCGCATGGAGATCGACTCCCGGCCCGTCGAGATCGACACCGTCGAGCGCTCCGTGCGCCGGCTCGAGATCGAGGAGATGGCGCTGGCCAAGGAGTCCGACGCCGCGTCGATCGACCGGCTGGCCGCGCTGCGCGCCGAGCTGGCCGAGAAGCGCGAGGAGCTCTCCGCACTCACCGCCCGCTGGCAGAACGAGAAGGGCGCCATCGAGATCACCCGGGACCTCAAGGAGCAGCTGGAGCAGCTGCGCGGGGAGTCCGAGCGGGCCGAGCGGGACGGGGACCTGGGCCGCGCCGCCGAGCTGCGGTACGGCCGGATCCCCCAGCTGGAGAAGGAGCTGGCGGAGAAGACCGCGGTCGTCGCGGAGCACGAGGACGTCATGCTCAAGGAGGAGGTCGGCCCGGACGACGTCGCGGACGTCGTGAGCGCCTGGACCGGCATCCCCGCCGGCCGGATGCTCGAGGGCGAGACCGCCAAGCTGCTGCGCATGGAGGACGAGCTGGGCAAGCGCGTCGTCGGGCAGACCGAGGCCGTGCGCGCCGTGTCCGACGCCGTCCGCCGCGCCCGCGCCGGGATCGCGGACGAGAACCGCCCCACCGGGTCGTTCCTCTTCCTCGGGCCCACCGGCGTCGGCAAGACCGAGCTGGCCAAGGCGCTCGCCGGGTTCCTGTTCGACGACGACCGGGCCATGGTCCGCATCGACATGAGCGAGTACTCGGAGAAGCACTCCGTGGCCCGGCTCGTCGGTGCCCCGCCCGGCTACGTCGGCTACGACCAGGGTGGCCAGCTCACCGAGGCCGTGCGGCGCAGGCCGTACTCGGTGGTGCTGTTCGACGAGGTCGAGAAGGCCCACCCGGACGTCTTCGACACGCTCCTGCAGGTCCTCGACGACGGACGGCTCACGGACGGCCAGGGCCGCACCGTGGACTTCCGGAACACGATCCTCGTGCTCACCTCGAACCTCGGTTCGCAGGCCATCGCCAACCAGGCGCTGGACGAGCAGGGCCGCCACGACGCCGTGATGAGCGTGGTGCGCGGGCACTTCAAGCCGGAGTTCCTCAACCGGCTGGACGACGTGGTCGTCTTCCACGCGCTGTCGACCGAGGAGCTCACGCACATCGTGGACATCCAGCTGCGGGTGCTCGAGGCGCGGCTGGCCAAGCGCCGGCTCACCCTCGACGTGTCCGACGGGGCCCGCGAGTGGCTCGCCATGAACGGGTTCGACCCGGTCTACGGCGCCCGGCCGCTGCGGCGGCTCGTCCAGTCCTCGATCGGGGACCAGCTGGCGAAGGAGCTGCTCGGCGGGGGGATCCGCGAGGGCGACACCGTCCGCGTGGACCTGGACCCGACGGCGTCCGGTGGGACCGGCGGCCTGATCGTCGGGAAGGCCGCGGCGGCACCGGTTGCGATCGTGAACTGATTCCCGTGAACGCCCACGGGCCGGGGCGGTGTGTTCCTACTGTCCCGGCCCATGGAACAGACGCACGGACGCGACAGGCCGGGGGCCGGTGAGGCCTGGCTGGCGGACTACCGCCGACGCGTCGAGGGGATCCGTGCCCGCGCCGAGCGCGCCCGGTCCCGACTCGAGGGCCTGACGGCCACGGCGAGCAGCCCGGACGGGGCGGTCACCGCCACCGTGGGCCCGGGCGGCACCCTCACCGGACTGGCCTTCGGCCCCGCGGCCGAAGGCCTTTCCCGTGCCCGGCTCGCCGCGCTCGTCCTCGCGGCGGCGGGCGAGGCCCGGGCGGAGGTCACCGCGGAGGTCGCCGCGGTGACGGCGTCCCTCGCTGCCGCCGCTCCCGCCGCCCCGGGCGCCCGCTCGTGAGGGTCCACGGGGCGATCGCGGTGCGGCCCGCGGACCTCGTGACGCACGCCGGGCACGTCGAGGAGACGGAGGCGGCGATCGGGCGGGCGGCGGCCGCGTCCGCCTCGCCGGGTGACTCCTACGGTCTGGTCGGCCGGGTCTTCGCCCTGGACGCGATCCTCGCCGTGAACGGCGCCCTCGACGGCGTGGACGAGCTCCGGCGTCGCCTCACGGCCGTCGCGTCCGGGCTGCGGGAGAGCGCGGCGACCTACGAGGGGGCGGACCGCGCCGCGGCCGCGAGGCTGGGCGAGGCGGCCGGCGTGGTCGGCGGTCCGCGATGACCTCTGCGATGACCTCCGGGACCACCTCCGGGCCGACCTCCGGGACGACCACCGCGGTGGCCGCCTCGGTGTACGCGTCCGAGGACGATCCCTTCGCCGGGGCCGGCATCGTCTCCGGCTACGCGGATCTCGCCGGCGCCGTCGCGGACGGGGCGGACCCGCTGGCCGTGGGGATGAACGGCGTGGCCGTCGGGCTCGACACGCTCGGCGGGGTGATCGACCCGGTCGGCACCCTGCTCTCCGCGGGGGTGGGCTGGGCGATCGAGCACCTCTCGTTCCTGCGCGAGCCCCTGGACGCGCTGATGGGCGACCCGGACGCGATCGTCGCGAGCGCGGACTCCTGGCACCACCTCTCGCGGGTGCTCGGCGCGCAGGCGCAGCGCCACGGGAACGACGTCGCGGTGGACCTGCGGGGCTGGACCGGGGAGGCGGCCGTCGCGTACGGGGCGGCGTCCCTCGGCCTCGACCGCAGCCTGCGGACCGCCTCGCGGAGCGCGGAGACCCTGGCCGAGGTGGTGCTGGCGAGCGGCGCCCGGGTCGGGGCCGTCCGCGCCGTCGTCCGGGACGCCGTCGCGGCGTTCGTCGCGGACCTGGTGTCGTGGCTGCTGGCCACCGCGGTCACGGCGGGTGCCGCGGGCGCCGCGATGATCCCGGCGATGCTCGCGGAGGCCTCGGCCCTGGCCCTGCGGATCGCGGACCGGATCGCCGAGACCGTGCGCGCGCTCGACGACGGCGCGGACGCGCTGAAGGCCGCGGTGTCCGGGCTCCTGGTGGAGGTCAGGGCGGTCCGCGCGGGGGAGGCGCCCGCGGCGGACCCCACCCGGCTCGGCACGACGGTGGCGCGCCTGACCGGGGCCGGGGAGCGGGTCCCGGTGCGGATCGGGGTCGAGCTGGGCAAGGAGCAGGGTGGACAACGGCTGCACGAAGGCCGGTGGAGATCGGGCACGGTCGGGTGATCGTGGCGCTCCCGGACTCTGCCTGCCGGGAGGGCTAGGGTGCGCCCGTGGGTATGTCGACGGTCTGGTTCCTCATCGCCGTGGTCGCGGTGCTGATCGGCGGCGCGCTGCTGTTCGCCGACCGCTCCCGGGGCGTCGGCGGCTCGCGTGACCGTCGCCGCTGGGCCGCGCTGCACGACTGGGAGTGGGCGGAGAGCGATCCCGTCCTGACCACCCGGTGGCGCTACGGCACCATCCACCAGGGCGGCCCGGGGCTCGCCCGGAACCTGGTCACCGGGGACGTCCCGACGCCGGACGGCGGCCGGCAGGGCTACGTGTTCGACCACGAGCAGGTCGGCCGGATCAGCTCGGTGCTGGTCGCGGTCGCGCTGCGCGAGCCGGTCCCCGCGGCCGTCGAGCTGCGCCTGCCCTCGGCCCCGCTGCCGGACGGCGGCGGCCTGGACCTGCTCGAACCCGTCGGGGAGCGCTACTCCTTCGTCGCGGACGCGGACATGGTCCGCCCGCTGCTCACCCGCCGGCTGGCGGACGCCGCGGACGCCGTGGGCGAGGACGTCGAGCTGCTGTGGGCCGAGGAGGGCTGGGTGCTCGCCGCCGCGCCCGTCGGGTCCACACCGGAGCGGCTGCAGGACCTGCTCGCGGACCTCGCCGAGGTGGCGAGCGTGCTCGAGGACGCGCTCGCGTCGACCAAGCACTGATCACGGTCGCCGCCGTCACGACGCGGTGGACGGCACCGCCGACTAGTCTTCGCGGGTGCCCACCGCCCTGATCACCGGAGCCACGTCCGGCATCGGTGCCGCGTTCGCCCGGCGGCTCGCGGCGGACGGCCGGGACCTCGTCCTCGTCGCCCGGACCGCGGAGCGGCTCGAGGAGTGCGCCGAGCTGCACCGCAAGACCGGGGTCGCCGTCGAGGTGCTGCCGGCGGACCTGACCGAGGTCGGGTCGCGCGCCCGGGTGCTGCGCCGGCTCGCGGACCCGGACGTCGCCCCCGTCGACCTGCTGGTCAACAACGCCGGGATGGGGATGCGGGCGAGCTTCCTGCGGGCCGAGCCGGACGCGCTGCAGCGCCAGCTGGACCTCAACGTCACCAGCGTCCTGCAGCTGACCCGCGCCGTGCTCCCGGGCATGGTGGACCGCGGTGGCGGCTGCGTCGTGAACGTCTCCAGCGTCGCCGGTTTCCTGCCCGGCAGCGGCTCGACCTACACCGCGGACAAGGCCTGGGTCACCGCCTTCACCGAGGGCGTCGCCGCGTCACTGGCCGGAACCGGGGTGCGGGCGCTCGCGCTCTGCCCCGGCTTCGTGCGCACGGAGTTCCACGAACGAGCCGGCATCGACGCCGGTGGCCGCAGTGGCCCGTTGTGGCTCGATGCCGAACGGGTCGTCGACGAGTGCCTGGCCGACCTGGCCGGGGGACGGGTGGTTTCGGTGCCGAGCCTGCAGTACAAGGCGATCACAGGGGTGGTGGGGTTGCTGCCCCGCTCCCTGGTCCGCCGGCTGGTCGCGACGTTCGACAGGGAGCGCTGATGGCCGTCACGGTCCGCAACGCCACCCGGGACCTGGAGCGCCTCGCCGCGCTCGTCCGCGAGCTCGGGGTGGTGCACGGCAAGGTCACGCTCTCCTCGGGCGCCGAGGCCGACTACTACGTGGACCTGCGCCGGGTGACCCTGCACCACGAGGCCGCGCCGCTGATCGGGAGCCTGCTCCGCACGCTCACCGCGGACTGGAGCTACTCGGCCGTCGGCGGGCTCACGCTCGGCGCGGACCCGGTGGCCACCAGCGTCCTGCACGCGACCGCGGCCGAGCGGGCCGTGGACGCCGAGGTGGAGCCGATCGACGCGTTCGTCGTGCGCAAGTCCACCAAGGAGCACGGGATGCAGCGGCTGATCGAGGGCCCGGACATCGCGGGCCGGGACGTACTGGTGGTCGAGGACACCTCGACCACCGGGGGCTCCGCCCTGACCGCCGTGCGCGCCGCCCGGGAGGCGGGCGCGAACGTCGTCGGCGTCGTCACCGTGGTGGACCGGGACACCGGTGCCCGCGAGGCGATCGAGGCCGAGGGCACCCCGTACCGAACCCTGCTGGTCCTGGCGGACCTGGGCCTGGCCTGACCTGACCTGACCTGGAAGATCCGCGTCATGGAGCCCCCCCCCCCCCCGGGCGGGGGGGGGGGCGGGCCGGGGGGGCCGGGCGCCCGC
>JAOZVV010000077.1 GCA_025869365.1 Pseudonocardia sp. | reverse complement strand
GCATCGTGATCTCTCCTCCCGTCGTGCTGCCTGAGGTGACGACGAAAGTTATAGCGATAACTACAGGTCTGCGCAACGGTGACTTGAGAATCAGCGCCGCGATCCGATGCCCCTGGTCGCCCGTGGTCCGGGGTCAGCGGCCCTGGCCCCCGTGAGCGCGGCGAGGACGTTCACGGCCTCCGCCAGGCCGTCGACGTGGGTGACCGGCTCCGGGAGGAGGGTCGGGTCCCATCCCGGCCCGGCCGCGACGACCGCCGACGAGGCCATCGCGGTGAGGACCGACAGGTCCGCGACGTCCGGGGTCAGCGCGAGGACCACCACCGCGACGGGGGCCGCACGGGCGGCCGCGGCCGCGAGGGACCCGATCGGCGTCCGCGCACCGAGCAGGGTGCCGACCCGGCCGGTGCTCGCCAGCACGGCCCGCAGCGCGGCCAGCGGCAGGTCGTGGAGCTCCTCCGGTGCGCTGGCGAGCAGGACCTCGGACGCGTCGACCGAGTGCGGGCCCGTGATCGTGGCCAGCTCGCTCGCCACGACGTGGGACAGCAGGTGCTCGACGGCGATCCCGTGGGCCACGGCGGGCCAGTCGTCGCCGATGGCGGCCAGCACCGGCCGCAACACCCCCTCCCACACCGACTCCACGGGGTCCTCGGCGAGTTTGCGGGCGAGGAGCCGACGCACCGCCGGCCCGTCCAGCTCCAGTGCCGCGCGGCCGATCTCGTGCGCGACGGGATCGGTACCGGATGCCAGCTCGAGCAGCTGACGGGGCGCCGCGAGCACCGAACGGGCGGCCTCGGCGGGTGAAGCCCCCCGATCCACCAGCTGTTTCACCGCGAGCAGCCGCTCGACGTCACCCTCGTCGTAGCGGCGGTGGCCCCCGGCGGAGCGGTGGCTCGGCCCCAGGCCGTACCGGGACTGCCACATGCGCAGGGTGGTGACGGTGACCCCGGTACGGCTCGCGACCACCGAGATCGACATCCCGGCCGACGACGGGAGGCGTTCGACCGGACCGCCCTCCTGATCCACCCGGAACCATCCTTCGTGCTCGAGCCCGCCGGAGCGTCATTCTGGCCGGTGAACGCACCACGTCGCCATCCGCCACGGAAAATCCTCCACGAAACCTCCACAACGCCGCCGCGAGGGACTAACGTCCCGCGGTGCAGCGCCCGGTCCGGCGGCCGCATCCGACGTCGCCCGGCCACCCGCGGGCGAACCTGCTGGATCCATCACACGTCTCCCAATGGAGGGATGCCGATGTGCACCGGTAACGGACGTCCACAGCCGCCCACCGCCCCACAGGGTCCACCCGGCCCTCAGCCGGCACACACCGCACGGCAGCCACACACGGCACAGCACTCAGGCCCAGCACACCGGTGAGGTCCCGACGGACGTCCCACGACGAACCGCCGCCCCGCGCATCGGGGTGACGGCGCTCGCGGTGCGGCGAGCAGGCAGGGCACGGCCGCTCGCCGCACCGCATTTACCCCCGAACCGTCCCGTCCCCAACCGTCCTCCCGCCGGGTCCCGGTCCCGGTCGGGTCCCGGCCTCAGTCGACGAACAGCACATCCGCGATGTCGACCGCCACGAGGCCCTGGTCGGTGGCGATCCGCTCCAGCGCCTCGGCCAGCTTGAGGGACAACTCGACGGCGAGGCTCTCCAGGCCCTCGACCCCGGACTCTGCCAGCACCGACCCGGTCACCTCGTGCACGCCCGCGAGTCCGCGCTCGGCGTTGTGGTCGTCGGACAGGATCGCCTCGACCGCCTGCTGGGCGCGGTGCCTGCTGAGCAGGTCGCACCGATCGGAGCCGTTCCATCCGTGCTGGCTCACGCGCACTCCTCAGGGGCCGAACCGTGCCCGTCGCCGGGCGGCGGGTCCACCGGCACCGGCCGGGAAGTGCGTCGGCACCGAACCCGGGTCTACCCCGACGGGACCGCTCCCAACCACTCCGACCGCCGACCCGGGGGCTCGAGAACCGGGGCCCCGCACCGTGCCGGGTCAGGCTCGCGCGGCGCGGCCGCCCACCCCTCATCCCCGGCGGGTGAGCGCGGAACACGCCCGACAATTCCTCATGACGAGCCCAATGGAGTACCCGGCACCGCAGCCGACGTATGTGTGATCAATTTCTGGGAGGAGTATTCCAAGAGGGCGAGATCGCCCGCCGAGGTTCCCACGTTCGGCCCACAGGGACCGTAGCCATATGGGGTACGGGTCCATCCGCGCAGGCTAGTGGGGTCCTACGCCCGTGGACATCAGCAACCGGGCGGGTTTAGTCTCGCTGCCCGGCCGAAATCACGTGCGCTGGCATATTCATTCCGGGGGCGGAACAGCACGAGGCGTCTGCGCACGGTGAATAGGCTGTACAGGGTATGGGGGAATTCGATATGGGGCTCGTTCCACCGGGGAAGATCGAGGTTCCGCGTCTGCCGTCGGGATTCGTCACCCGGGCGGGGCTCCGCGCGGACCTCGAGGCGGGGACACGCTCCGCCGTGGGGCTCGTGTGCGCCCCTGCCGGCTTCGGCAAGACCCTGCTGCTCGCCGACTGGGCCCGGGACACCCTCGCCGCGGGGGCCGAGGACGTCGCCTGGGTCGACCTCGACCGGGACGACGACGACCCCCGCCGGCTGTGGGCCGCGGTCGTGGCCGCGATCGCCGCCTGTCCCTCGGTCCCGACCGCGAGCAGGCTGCGCACCCCGCGCCCCTGGCGTCCCGGCGCCCAGCCGGAATACCTGGCGGAACTCCTCGACGACATCGCGAGACTGCCCCGCCCCGTCCGGCTCGTCCTCGACGACGTGCACGCCCTCGCCGACCCGGACACCCTGCACGGCATCGGCATCCTGGTGCGCAACCGCCCCGGGACGCTCCGGCTCGTGCTGTCCTCCCGCCACGATCCGCCGCTGGCCCTGCCGCGGCTGCGGTTGACCGGGAAGATCCACGAGCTGCGGGCGGACCGGCTGCGGTTCTCCCCGGCCGAGGCCGCCCGGCTACTCGACCTGACCGAGCGGGACCTCACCGCCGGGCAGGTCGATCTGCTGTACCGGCGCACCGGGGGCTGGGCCGCGGGCCTGCGGCTCGCCTCGCTCGCGGTCACGGAGGCACCCGACGTCGAGGCCGTCCTGGACCGCTTCTCCGGCGACGAGCGTTCCGTGGCGGACTACCTCGCCGGCGAGGTCCTCGCACGGATGCCCGAGGACCAACGGGAGTTCCTCCGGGTGGCGAGCATCAGCCAGCCGATCCCGGCCGCCCTGGCCGCCGAGCTGTCCGGCCGCGAGGACGCGGGGAGCCTGCTCTACGAGCTCGAGCACCGGACCTCGCTGGTGGTCCGGGCGTCGGGGACCCTGCGCGAGGACGAGGACGTCGAGTCGGCCGACGGGGACGGCGCGGACTCCTACCGCATCCAGGAGCTGTTGCGCAGCCACCTCACAGCGGACCTGCTGCGCCGCGGTCGGCGGCACACCGAGGAACTGCACCGACGCGCGGCACGGTGGTGGGCGGAGCGCGAGCGGCCGATCAGGGCGTTGGAACATGCGGCGCTCAGCGCCGATCCGCAGCTCACCACCGACCTGCTGCACCGCTTCGCGATCCCGCTGTTCCTCACCGGGGACCACCGCACGTTGCGCCGCGCGCTCTCCACCCTGCACGCGCGCACCACCGCCGACGACCCGTGGCTGGCGCTCGCGTCGGCGCTCATCCACCTCGGGGCCGGCGAGCTGCCGCAGGCCCGCGGCGATCTGCGCCAGGCCCGGCGGCACTGGCCGCAGCACGAGGACCCGGAGCTCGCGGTGCTGCGGACCGCGGCCGAGCAGCTCGGGGCAGGACCGCCCGACGGGTCGGCGGACGACCCGGACCCGAGCGGCCCGGATCGGTGGGTCCCGGACCTGCCACCCGAACCGGAGCTCGAGGCCCTGGTCCGGCTCAGCCGCGGCACGCAGGCGCTCTTCGAACGCGACGACCGCGAGGTCGCCCGGATCGAGCTGGAAGCCGGGCTCGCCCTCGGCCGCCGGCACGGCTTCGACTTCCTGACCCTGCAGTGCCTGACCCTGCTCGGGGTGATCGCGAGCGCCGCCGGGGACTTCCCCGCGATGACCGCGATCGGCGCCGAGACCACCGTCGCCGCGCAGGCGCACGGCTGGGAGGGCTCCCTGTGGTCCGCCGCGGCGGACGCGATGCTGGCCTACGCCGCCCTGCACCGCTGCCACCCGCAGGAGACGCTCCGGCTCACCGCCCGGGGGCTCGCGGTGACCGGGACGGCGGGCCGGGACGGGATCGGGAGCGGAACGGGAACCAGCGAGGACATCGGTCAGATCCGGCCTCTCCGGGCCGCGCTGCAGACCGCCCGCGGCGCCGCGGTGTTCGACGAGGGCGACCGCGCGTCCGGGCTGGCCCAGATGCGACAGGCCCGATCCGACCTGGGAGATCTCGACCTCGTCCCGGAGCAGGCGGCGTCGACAGCGGTGCTCGAGTTCCGGGCGGCGCTGGACCTGGGCCACACCGTCGCGGCCCGGACGGTGCAGGGCTGGCTCGCCGCGCGGACATCGGACAACGCCGAGCTGGCGCTCATGCGGGCCTGGACCGAGGCCGCGGCCGGGCACCTGGACCAGGCCCGGACCCTGCTGCCGCCGCTGCTCGAGGGGGAGGTGCCCGCGCTGCTCTCCCACAGCCCGGTCGAGGCGTGGCTGCTGGAGGCCTCGGCCGCCGTCGCCGTGGGCGAGCGGCCCGCGGCCCGGGCGGCCCTGCAGACCGCGCTCGCGCTCGCCGAGCCGCTCGACGCCCTGCGTCCCTTCGCCCACGCCGATCCCGGGGTCCGGGACCTGCTCGCCCACCAGCACGGCAGCTTCGGCGCCGTGGAGGCCTTCGGCGAGCGGGCACTCGCCGTGGGGGCGGACGCCCGCCTGCCCCGGTCGTCGGCGCTCAGCGACCGCGAGCTGACGGTGCTCGCGCTGCTGCCGTCCCTGCTCTCGCTCGACGAGATCGCCGCGGAGCTCGCGGTGTCGGTGAACACCGTGAAGAGCCACGTGCGCTCGATCTACACCAAGCTCGGGGTCAGCAGCCGACGGCTGGCGGTGCTCGCCGCCCACGAGCAGGGACTGCTCGCCGGCGGCACCCGCCGGTCCTAGGGGGTCTCGCTACAGGTCGTTGCGGGCCTCGATCCGCCCCGCTCCGATCGCGGCGACGAGGGCGGCGTGGTCGAGCTCGTTCCGGTCGGCGTAGGCCGCGGCGAAGTCACGGACCGCCGCGTCGAACGCCGGGCCGGAGCCGAGATAGCCGGCGATGGTGGCCGGGTCACCGGTGCGGGCGTGCGCGCGGGCGAGGGTCCAGCCGCACAGCTCGCCGTAGGTCTGCATCCCCTTCGGCGCCATCCGCCCGACGTCCGCGCTGCCCTTCCAGTCCCGCAGCTGCCGGAGGTAGAAGTCCCGGGTCTGCTCGTCGAACCCCGAGACGCGGACCCAGCCCAGGAAGATGTCGCTCGCCGCCTGCATCATCCGCTGCCCCACCACCACGCGCTGTCCCGAGTTCGGGTACTCGCTCCCGCCCAGGTACCGCTCGAGCACCGAGGGCCCGGCCTCCTTGGCCTGCAGGAACAACGGATCCGTCGGCTCGTCCCCCAGCAGCAGCATCATCCACGAGCGGGTCCCCACGCTCCCGACGCCGACGACCTTGCGCGCCATGTCCACGAGCCGGTAGCGGTCGAGCAGCACCCGGCGTTCCGGCTCGAGGCTCTCGCGGTAGGCGAGGACGACCTCGCGCATCCCCGCCAGCACGTCGTCCGCGGACTCACCGGTCTCCGTGAGGTCCGAGACCGGCACGATCAGCGGCGGCTCGGCGATGATCCTGGGTGTGCCGCCCTGCTCGCCCGCGAACCGGGACAGGGCGCCGAGATTGTCCCGGCTGCGCGCCTTGTCCAGCGTCTTCTCCATCCGAGGGGCCCGGTTGCCGCGGACCTGGTGGGCGAACCGTGCGCGGACGGAATCGACGTCGGCCGGGGTGTACCAGACGTCGAGGGCGGTGCACGCGGCGAACTCCGCCATCCCGGACCGGTAGGCGGCCACCGCCGCGCGCACGATGCGGGTGCGGGCACGGCGGGAGAAGCCGTTGTCCCTGGCGGCGATCTCCAGGCTGGTCGCGAGCCGCTTGACGTCCCACTCCCAGGGACCGGGCAGCGTCTCGTCGAAGTCGTTGAGGTCGAAGACGAGCCGTCGTTCCGGTGAGGCGAAGACCCCGAAGTTCGCCAGGTGCGCGTCGCCGCAGAGCTGGACGTCGATCCCGGTCCGCGGAGTCCGGGACAGGTCACTCGCCATCGGGAGCGCGGCGCCGCGGAAGAAGGTGAACGGCGAGACGGCCATCCGGCCGTAGCGGATCGGCAGCAGCTCGGGGACCCGCGCGGCCTCCTGGCTGCGCAGCAGGTCGAGCGCGTCCTCGCGGTCCTTTCCGGCCGTGAACTCGGCGTGGGCGGACCGGGGCACCTCGGCCCGCAGGGCCCGACCTCGAGCCGTCCGCTCGGCGCGGGACGGGGGCGCCGGCTCCGCCATCGCGGGGCGGGGGCCTCTCGTGGGCGCCGGCGCGGTCCCGGGACCGCCGGCCGCCGTGCTCGTCGTGCCGCGGGCCACCTGACGACGTGGAGGGCGCGTGGTGCTTCGGCTCATCGGGGGCTCCTCGGCTCGGGTGTGGGCGCAGGGACGGGGCTCGCACTCAGTCGAGGTGCACGATCGGCTGCCCGGAGAGCGCGCACCGGACCCAGCGGGCGGCCCCCGGTTCCATCGGCAGCCGCAGCACGTCGGCCGGGGAGAACCAGCGGGCGTCGTCGGTCTCCCGGCCGTCCGGCCGGAGGCGGCCGCGCACGGCCCGGGCGTGGAAACAGGCCACGAACTGCTGGCGGACCACACCCTCGCCCGCGGCCCGGACCACGTGCTGCGGATCGGTGAACAGCCCGACGAGCCCGGTCACCCGGATCCGGACCCCGGCCTCCTCCCAGGTCTCGCGGACCGCCGCCGCGATCGCGCTCTCGCCGACGTCGACCCGGCCACCGGGGAACTCCCAGGTGCCGCTGTCGCAGCGGCGGACCAGCAGCAGGCGGCCCATGGTGTTGCGCGCGGCCACGAACACGGAGGGGGCGACGACGGTCGGCACCGGTGCGGCCGGGTCGTGGAAGTGCACCCGGCGGATCGTCTGCGGCAGCGGCTGTTCGGCGCCGACGTCGACCGTGGTCATCGTGGGTCCCCCCGTCCGGCCCGCCACCTGCGGTCCCGGGCAGACGGTGGCCCGTCCGGCCGGGTGCCGGCATCCCCCGCGCCGGGTGAGGTCGACCCGGGGCCGTTCCGGCCCTAGAGGTTTCCCTGTGCCGCAGCGCGCCCGCCGCGGTCACCACCGGATCCGCGCAGGACGAACGCGATCCCCACCGCGATCAGCGCCCCGGCCGTCGGCCCGACGAGGTAGATCCAGTACTGCCGGAAGTCCCCGGTCGCCACGGCCGGGCCGAACGAGCGGGCGGGGTTCATCGACGCGCCGCTGACCGGGCTGGACCACAGCCCCGCCAGGACGATGTAGCCGCCGACCGCGATGGCGGAGAGCGGGCCGACGTTCTGCGCCGCCGACGCGGTCCCGAGGATCACGCTGACCAGGCCGACGGTCAGCAGCAGTTCCATGACGACGGCCTGCAGGTCGGTGATCCCGGGCCCCGGCAGGGTCGCCCCGAGCATCCCGATCTCGCCGAACAGCCCCCGGAGCAGCACGCAGGCGGCGGTGGCGCCGAGGAGCTGGGCCACCAGGTAGCCCGGTACGCGGCGCCACGGGAAGTCCCCGCGTACCGAGAAGGCCAGCGTCACCGCCGGGTTGAGATGCGCTCCGCCGATCCCGCCCATGAACAGGATGACGCTCAGGACCAGCAGGCCGGGTGCGGTCACGGCGGCGGCTCTGCCGATCTGCCCGCCACTGGCCGCGTCGACGACCGCTCCGCCCGCCCCGACGAGGACCAGCAGGAAGGTGCCGAACACCTCGCTGAACAGTCGCCGCCACTCGTGGCGTGGATCGTCGAAGTCCGGGTTCCAGGGACCCTCGAACTCGAGGAGCCCACCGATCCTGCTGGTCATCGCGCCATCGTGGGCCCCGAGGCGGTGCCGGTACCCGCCCGTTCCGGATGAAAGCCCGGACACGCGAGAATCGGGGGCGGGCCCCCGGTCTCCCCCCCGCCCCCGGTTCCCCCGCCCCCGGTTCTCCCTGCCCCCGGTTCTCGGTTCTCCCTGCCCCGGTTCTCCCGGCCCTGTCGGCTCAGGCGGTCTCGACCTCCGAGAACGCCTCGCGCAGCTGGGCCTCCTGCTCGCTGGACAGGTTCGTCGAGATCAACGACGCACCGCTGCCCTTGAACCGGTCGAGGACCTTGTCGGTCACCGCGTTCGAGGTCATCACGAACAGGGCCGAGGTCCCGGGGGTGACGTTGCGCCGGACCTCGTCGATGAAGTCGTCGTCGATGCCGACCTTCGCCATCGACCCGGTCAGCGCGCCCATCGCCGCGCCGACCGCGAGTCCCAGCAGCGGCACGAAGAAGATCAACCCGAACAGCAGCCCCCAGAACCCGCCCCCGAGCGCCCCCGCACCGGTCATGTTGTGCAGCTGCTCGGTCTTGGGCTTCTTGCGCCCCTCGGGCCAGTAGACGTACGCCGCGTCGTTGACCTGGATCAGCTCCTCTTTCTGCAGCCGTTCCAGCGTTTCGAGCGCGCTCTCCGCGCCACCCGCCGAGTCGAACTTCCACACCGTCAGGGTCCCCATACCGAGCCTCCTCGTCGACGTGCGCCGCAGATCGATCCGAACTCTGCGCAGCCCCACGGGTCGGGGCATCACCCGTCGCGGGCGAGCGGGGCTCCGTCAGGCCGGCGGCGCGGCGAGATCGGTCAGGCCCGCCGCGACGAGGTAGCCGCCGAGGACACCGAGGAACAGGACGGTGAGCAGGCGCCGGTGCCGGCGGGTGAAGGCGCCCAGGCGCTCCAGCAGCTCGCGGGAGAGCTCGGGCCGGTGGAAGGACAGCAGCAGCGCCGTCACCGGGAGCGAGAACCAGATCGCGTTGTAGACGCCGATCTGCAGCAGCCCGTCGAAGACGTTCGTCGTGCTCGCGACGATCGCGTTGAGCGCGGCGAGGTAGACCAGCCCCGGCAGGTGGGTCAACGCCCCGGCGAAGGCGGCGCCACGCACCGTCAGCCCCTGCAGCCGTCGTTGCATCCAGGTCGGCTGGTCGGGGGGTTGCTCGCGCCTGCGCGGTGCCCACCCCGCCCAGGCCGCGCCCGCGTAGCCCAGCGCCGCCCCACCGAGAACGAGATCGAGGATCGGCCGCGGGGCGGAGGACGCGGTGGCCGAGACCAGGCCGCGCAGGAGGACGAGGACCACGATCCCGACCAGCACGCTGAACGCCGCGCCGGTCACGACGTAGGCGAGCAGCAGCCGATGCGGGGCGCGGGTCGCGAGGATCGCGAACACCGCGGCCACGGTCGTCGGCCGGACGATCGTGGACAGGGCGAGGAGGAGCGCCTCGGTACTCATCTCTCCTCCGCGGGGCCGAGTGCGTCGTCAGGCCTCGACACCGGGTCGGGGCGAGCGCGGCGCTCAGCCGCCGGCCGGACGCGGCGGGGCCGCGTCGGAGGCCTGGGCGGGCGGTGGTTCGGTGCCCGGCTCCCCCGCGGCTGCGGGTGCGGCTGCGGGTGCCGAGCCGTTGCCGCTCGACGCATCGGGCTCGTGGCTGCGGTGCCGCTTGCGGGCGGCCTTGCGCTCGGCCTTCGCCGCGGCGGCCTCCTCGGGCTCCATCGGGGTGTCGCGCAACAGCACGCTCGCCCACCGGGCCTGCGGGTCGAGGTCCACCAGCAGGGCCTTGCACAGCAGCGTCAGCGGGATCGCCAGGATCGCGCCGAGCGGTCCGAGCAGCCAGGCCCAGAACACCAGGGCCACGAACGTCACGGTCACCGACAGGCCCACGGCGTCGCCGATGAAGCGCGGCTGGATGATCGACTGCACGATGAAGTTCAGCACGCAGTAGACGACGACCACCGCGACCGCCAGCGCGGGCCCGCCGGTCAGCAGGGCCAGGACCGCGGGCGGGATCACCCCGATGATGAAGCCGACGTTCGGGATGTAGTTGGTGATGAACGACAGCAGCCCCCAGGTGGCGGCCAGCGGGATCCCCATGATCGCGAGCGCGACCCAGTCCAGCACCGCGACGATGGCCCCGAAGACCGTGGTGACCAGGAGGTACTGCCGGGTGCCCCAGGCGAAGTGGCCGAGCGCCTCGGTGACCCCCGGCCGGTCCCGTGCGATCGCGGCCATCCGCGCGCCCGCACCGCCGGACTCCACGGCCAGGAAGAGCAGCAGCGCCAGCAGGAACACCAGGTTCGTCGCCAGCCCGGCGACGCTGCCCAGCAACGCGCCCAGGAGCCCGGCGAGCTTGCCGAGGTTGAGCGAGTCGCGGGCGGTCGCGAGCTGCTCGGGACCGATGCCGAACCGCGCCAGCTCCGCGGTCAGCGAGCTGACCAGCCCGTCCGCCTTCCCGGCGTACTGCGGGACCTCGGTCGCGAGCTGCGCGACGGAGATGATCAGGCCGAACGCGAGGACCAGGAGCAGCCCGTAGACCAGCAGGACCACCACGAGGGTCGTCGCCCAGGCGGGCCAGCCCTTGCGGCGCAGCCAGCCCTGCACCGGCGCGACCGCGATCACGATGATCAGCGCCATGAAGGCGGGGCCGATCAGCCAGGCCACCGCCTGGATCCCCGCCACCACGACCACCACGGCGGCGGCGCCGAGGAGGATGACGAGTAGATCG
>JAOZVV010000076.1 GCA_025869365.1 Pseudonocardia sp. | reverse complement strand
ACAAGATCGGACTCTATCGAAAGATCACCTAACGAACTGCGGCTGGAGTACTAGGTCCGCAGGTTTCGGCCCGACGCCGTCGCTGTCGTCACCGCCAGCACCTGTTGCGGCCCGGTGCCGCGGCCACCGCTGCGGACCGGGCATGCGCGGAGGGGCGGCCTCGCGTATCGGACGTGTGGGTCATCGGGACCTCGGCTCTCCGGATGAGGGGCACGGAGCAGTACACGACCGGGGTCCCGAGCCGTTGCCCGGGAGTAGCCCGGCTTCGGGGCGGCCAAACCCGGAAACCGCAGAAGTTCCTGGATTTCTTCGGTTCCCGGACTTCTCCGACGCCGTCGCTCAGGGCTCACGACGGCACGTCGGGCGGTCCTACGCGCCTCCCCCGGGAACCGCATCCCTCACCGCGGATGAGTCCCCGGGGGGCGGAAGCTCAGAGCAGCCCCTGCAGGCGGGCCTCGCTGACGGCGGCGCGGCGGTGGGGCACCCCGAGCTTGTGGTAGATGCTGCGCATGTGGGTCCTGACGGTGTTGGTCGAGACGAACATGTCCTCGGCGATCTCGGCGGCCGTGCGCAGCGACGGGAGCTCGACGAGGACCTCCCGTTCCCGCACGGTCAGCAGGTCCACCGCACCGGTCGTCCCCGGCCGCAGCGCCTCGCGCACCCGGGCCGCGAACTCCTCGGCGTGGCCGAAGCGGCCGGCACCGGCCGCGAGCAGGTCCCGCACCGCCTGCCCGCCGTCGGCGAAGGGCCGTAGCGCCGCGATCGGCTCCGCGATGCGCAGCGCCTCCACGAGGCACCTGTGTGCCGTGCCGGTCTCGCCGGCGTGGCCCGCGAGCACGGCGTCGAGCAGCCACACCGCGACGAGGGTGGTGGGGACGACGCACGCGATCCGGCCGTCGAGGACCGGTTGCAGGCGGCGGCGGGTCTCCTGCCCGCGGCCGCGGTTCACCGCCGCGTACCCCTCGAGGAGCCTGGACTCGCCGACGTCGCCGAGCCGCTCCCGGGTGACCTCCGCGATCCGCCGGGCGTGCTCGAGCTCGCCGACCTGCATGCACATCCGGTGGTGGGGCAGGGCGGCGTAGGCGACGAGCGCCGGGGCCAGGTGGGCCGTCCCGAGCTCCTCCCACAGCAGCCCCGCCTCCACCGCGGCCCTGTACCGGTCGCCGGCGATCTCGTAGCGGGTCGCGAGCTCCAGCGCCGCCGCGGTGTAGCTCACGGTCGGGTCCGGCGCGCCCCCGACGAGCTCGCGGGCCAGGACCCCGTTGCGGCGGGCCCGCTCGTCGTCGAGCTGTTGGTAGGCCGACAGGCCGCGGAGCAGGTAGGCGTGGGCGCACTCGGCGCTGCGCGACCATCCGCGCGGGACCGCGTAGTCGATCGCCCGGGCACTGCGCCCGGCCGTCCCGACGAGGTCCCCGCGAGCCGAGGAGACCGCGGCCAGGTTCGTCATGCTCCGCAGCGCGACGTGGTCCCGCCCGTCGGCCTCCGCACGGGTCACGGCCTCGGTCAGGTCCCGCTCGGCCTCGTCCAGCCTGGCCAGCCACAACCGGCACAGGCCCCGCTCCGCGAGGGCCAGCAGGTCCAGGTCGCGATCTCCGGAGGATCCCGCGACGGTGTCGTCCAGGGCGGCGAGCTCCGCGGTGTAGGCGCCGGCGATCCGGGCCCGGGAGAGCACGAGGACCGCCCGCAGCGCCTCCGCCACCGGGTCCAGCTCCGCGTCCGGGAGCCGGCCCAGCCAGCGGTCCGCCTCGTCGGTCCGCCCGCGGTCGAGTGCCGCGGCACAGGCCACGAGCGCGACCGCCGGCTCGTCGCGGGCGTCCGGGGGAGCCGCGGCGATGATCCGGCTCACCTCGGCGGCGCGTCCCGCGAGCACCGCACCCAGCCCGTGCCGGCGGGTCAGGCCCATGATCCGGGCGGTGTCCCCGGCCGCCGCGGCGTGGTCGAGGGCGCGCACCGGGTCACCCTGTTCCTCGAACCAGCCCGCCGCCCTGCCGTGCAGCACGCGCGCCCCCGACGGTGAGCGGCGTTCGAGCTCCGCGCGCAGGTAGCTCCCGAACAGCGGGTGGTAGCGGTACCAGCCGGCGTGCCCACCCAGCTCGACGGTCAGCGCGTTGCGCCGGACGAGGTCCCCGAGGACGGCGCCGGCGTCGTCGCGTCCGGTCAGGCGCATCGCGAGCCCGGGACAGATCTCGTCGCAGACCGACGTGCGGAGCATGAACTCGCGCACGTCGTCCGGTTGCCGCGCGAGGATCTCCCCGACCAGGAAGTCGGCGACCGCGCGGTCGTCCCCGGCGAAGTCGACGAGCTGGCGATGCGGTTCGGCCGCGCCCTCCAGGGCGAGGGCGGCCAGCCGCACCCCCGCCACCCAGCCCTCCGTGCGGCCCATGAGCAGCTCGAGATCGGCGTCGTCGAGCCGCACCCCGTGCCCCGCGAGCAGCTCGACGGTGTGCTCGGTCGAGAAGGCGAGGTCACGGCCCCGGATCTCGACGAGCCGCCCGTTCAGCCGCAGCCGGTGCAGGGCGACCGGCGGCTCCGAGCGGCCCACCAGGACGATCCGGACCGGCTCGCGGGCCCAGCGCAGCATCAGGTCGAGGCTGCGGGCCGCCCCGGGATCGGTGAGGTGCTCGATCTCGTCGAGGACGATCCACAGCGGGCGCCGGCACTCCGCCAGGAGCTCCGCGACCTCGGCGACGAAGCCGCTGTCCCCGGTGTCCCTCGGCACGACCAACCGGGCCACCGCGTCCGGGCGCGGATGCACGCCGGCCCGGCGGACCGCCGCGAGGATCCCGCTCCACAGGGCCGTCACGTCGTCGGACGCGTCGAGCGTGACCCAGGCGACCCCCTCGTCCGCCTGCCGGCCCGTCGCCCAGCCCGAGACCAGCGTGGTCTTGCCGGCCCCGGCCGGCCCGGTGACCAGGAAGACCGGGGGGAGCTCGTCGGCGTCGCTCCCGGCGGGTCGGAGCACCGCCTCCAGCTCGGGTCGCGCGACGGTGCCCCGCGGCTGCCGCGGGATGCGGATCTTGAGTGCGGTGGCCGAGGTGATGCCGCTCGGCGGGCTGCTCGCGGTCGACATCACGCCCCCTGGTGTGACCCGAAGCCCCGGCCCGCCCTCTGCTCGACGGCCGGAGGACCAAAATGGACCCGTCGACGGCCTGCTGACAAGTGCGGCAGTGACATTCCGACGATCGGCCCAACGACACCAGGCTCATCCGCGGCGAACGAGGTTCACACGGTCGCACGCCGCGACGATGAGGCGCGTCCGGCCCGTGACGACCGGGCACCGCGCGAGTGAGGAACCCCCATGGCCGACCCCGGCCCCTCCCTGCCCCAGCCCGGCGGCGCGGCCGCCCCGGCGCAGCCCCCGGGCGTGCCGGCGGCCCGGGCCGGGCTGAGCGGGGCGGCGATGCCGCGCGGGCTCGTCGTCATCCTCTGCATCACCGGCCTGCTCATCACCACGCTCGCGCTGCAGCAGTTCTCGACGATCCTCGCCCCGGTCCTGCTCGCCCTGGTCCTGGTGATCGGCGTCCATCCGCTCGCCGGCATCCTCCACCGCCACGGCGCACCGCAGTGGCTCGCGGTCGTGGTCACCCTGCTGGCCGTCTTCGCCATCATCATCGGCCTGGCGGTCTCGTTCGCCGTCTCGATCGCCCGGCTGGGCACGCTGCTGCCGACCTACCAGGACGAGTTCACGGTCCTGGTCGCGAACCTGCGCACCTGGCTGGCGACGCTCGGGGTCGGCCCCGAACAGCTCCAGGCCGTCGCCGGGCAGATCTCCTTCGGCCGGGTCGCCGGGGTGATCACCGACATCCTGCTGGGCCTGGCCGGCACCTTCACCGACCTGGTGTTCCTGCTGTTCGTGGTGCTGTTCATGGGGCTCGACTCCGTGTACTTCGCCCGCCGGCTCGCCCGGGTCGGCGAGCAGCACTCCGCCTTCCTCACCGCGCTCGGCGGGTTCGTCACCGGTACCCGCAGCTACCTCGTGGTCTCCACGGTGTTCGGGTTCGTCGTGGCCGTGATCGACGGGGTGTTCCTCTGGATCGCCGGGGTGCCGCTGGCGGTGCTGTGGGGGTTGCTGGCGTTCGTCACCAACTACATCCCCAACGTCGGTTTCCTCATCGGGCTCGCCCCGCCGGCGCTCCTGGCCCTCCTCGAGAGCGGCCCCCAGCTGATGCTCATCGTGATCGTCGTCTACTGCGCGATCAACTTCGTCATCCAGTCCGTCATCCAGCCCAAGTTCGTCAGCGACGCCGTCGACATCTCCCTCACGCTGACGTTCCTGTCGCTGGTGTTCTGGACCTTCGTCATCGGGCCGCTCGGTGCCGTGCTGGCCATCCCGCTGACCCTGCTGGCGAAGGCCCTGCTCCTCGACGTCGACCCGAGCACCCGGTGGATCTCCGGACTCTTCGCGAGCGGGCCGGCCCCGCCCGACACCCCGCCCGACACCCCGCCCGAGACCCGGGCCGCGGGCGCCGGGCCCGCCCGACCGGACCGGTCACCCACGGCGGACGACGCGTCGCCGACCTGACCTCTGCCACCGTCGAGCCCGATCGGACGGGTCGGACGGGACGGGTCGGACGGGACGGGGGGCGACGATGCGGTACGAGTTCTCGGTGAGGTCCCGGCTGTCGGACATGGCAGCCGCCGCTTTCCCCGAACTCGACCACTCCGAGAACTCCTCCGGCCAGACCCTCCTGTACGGGGACATCCGCGACGCCGACCACCTCGGCGCCGTGGTCGCACGGTTCGCCGACCTGGGCCTCGAGCTGGTCGACCTCCACCGCCTCCCGGACTGAGACGCCACGACACCTGCGGACGGGCGGCCGGCCACCGCACGGGCCGGCCCGACCTGGGGGGAGCATGCGATACGAGTTCACCTTCACCGAGCCGGTGACCGACGCCGTCGCGGCCGAGCTGCCCCAGCTCGGCCGGCCCGCCGTGGGACGCGCCGTCGGATCCGCGGCCACGACGCTGTGCGGGTACGTCGAGGACGCCGCCCAGCTGCACGGCCTGCTCACGCGGTTCCGCCTGCTGGGTCTGGACATGACCGACATGCACCGGCTTTCCGACTGACGCGCGCCCTACGACGGAGCGGCGGTCATCCACGGCGGATGAGGCACCGGCGCCGCCCCGCGCCGACGATGGACCGGCCGATCGAAAGGGGAGAGCCATGTCCGAGAGCGGCACCGTCGGGAGCCGGGGCGACATCGCCGACCGGATGGCGGATGTGGGAGCGTCGAAGTGGTGGTGGATCGCCTACGGCGTGCTGAGCCTGCTCGTGGGCATCGCCGTCCTCGTGTGGCCCGGCGCCACCCTGCTGACCCTCGCGGTGCTGTTCGCGATCCAGCTGTTCGTGCTCGGCATCTTCCGCATCGTCGCGGCCTTCGCCGTCCCGGACACGTCGAGCGGGACGAAGGTGCTGGCCGTCGTCGTCGGCATCCTGTCCGTGATCGTCGGCGTGATCTGCCTCCGCTCCCCCCTGCAGACGATCGTCGTGCTCACCCTGGTCCTCGGCGCCTTCTGGCTGGTCAACGGGATCATGGAGATCGTCGCCGGGATATCGGGCCGGGGCGAACGCGGCCGGGCCTGGGCGATCGTCGGTGGGCTGATCGGGGTCGTCGGCGGGATCGTGATCCTCTCCGCCCCCCTGGCGAGCGCGGTCGCCCTGGCCTGGGTCATCGGCATCCTGCTCGTCGCCCACGGCATCATCACCATCATCGCCGGGCTGAGCCGGCCGGCGGGCGCCACGACCGGCGAGACGGCTCGACACGCGGCCGAACCGGCCGCCGGCACGGCCTGACGAACCCGCTCCGGGGAGGACGGGGGACGGTGCTGGCGATCACGGCCTCCCGGCCTCATGCTGGAGGGGTGAGAACCGCCGACGCCGTGAACGCGTAGCCGTGCGCCCCGGACGTGTGATGCTCCCGGCCGCCCGCTCGGCGCGCCGGGCGGCTCCCCTGCCCGAACGTGGGCAGACCCTGCGCAAGCGGCTGCACACGATGCCGGCCGTCGCTCCCGCGATCGCGCGGACCGAGGCACCGGAGCGGCCCAGCGAGCGGCAGCGACAGCAGAGCGCGCGGCTCGCGGAGCTCGGCGTCCGCAGCCCGGACGAGCTCGGCGCGGCCCCCTGGGCCCGCTCGGCGGACCTCGAGCCGACCCCGGAGGTCGCACCCCAGGACCTCGACGAGCAGTAGGGCATCGCGGCCGGAACGCGACACGGCTCTCCGACCCGGCCTCCGACCCGGCCTTACGACACCGCCCTCCGGCACCGCCCTACTTCGTACCCACCCCGATGTTCAGCGGCGCGGTCAGCACGGCCGGGCCGCTGCCGCCGGAGCGTTCGCGGACCATCCCGTCGAGCACCCGGATGATGTCCGCGCGGTGCCCGGCGGTGAGATCGGCGACGAGCATGCCCGGGACCGGGTTGCCGCCGAGGCACCAGTCCCACAGCTGCTGTCCGGTCCGCACCGTGAGCCGCTCCCGCTGAGAGGTGTCGATGATGACGTCCGACAGGCCCGCGTCGATCAGCCGTTGCCGGAGGACGGCCGGGTCCGCGACCTGGAACTCGAGCATCGGCTCGTCCTCCGCGGGGCCCTCGAACTCGGGAACCACCGCCTGCACCGCGCTGACGAAGGCGTGCAGCGCCTCGAACTCGCCCGGGTCCCCGTAGGCGATCAGCAGGACGCGTCCGCCGGGCCGGGTCACGCGGACCATCTCGCGCAGCGCCCGCGGTTGGTCCGGGACGAGCATCACGCCGAACTGCGAGCCGGTGACGTCGTAGGTGTCGTCGGGGAGGTCGAGCGCATGACAGTCCATCACGCGGGCCTCGGCGTCGAGCCCTTCGGCCCTCGCCCGTGCGGTGAAGCACTCGATCATCCTCGGGGACCAGTCGGTGGCCAGCACCGTGGCGCCGAGCCGTGCCGCCGGAAGGCCGAGTCCGCCCGGCCCCGCGGCGACGTCGAGGAACGTGTCACCCGCCTGCAGCCCGGCGAGCCCGAGTCCGGCCGTGGCCAGGTCGGACTCACCCGGTGCGACGTGCTCGTCGTACAGCGCCGCGATCGCATCCCACGCCTCGACCGGCGCGGTGGGCCCGCCGTGCCGCGCCGGCTCCTGCCGCAGATCCGTCATGTCCGCTTCCCTCCTCGGCCGCCTGCAGAGGAGGCAACGCTAGGCGGGCGCGGTCGGGACGGCTTCGGTCACACGGTCCACACGCCTGGTGGGCGGCGTGGTCATTTCTGTGGAGGGGGGCCCACGCCCTCGATCAGGCCGTTCTCGTACGCGTAGGCGGTGGCCGCCGCGCGGGACGGCACGCCGATCTTGAGGAAGGAGTTGTGGACGTGCCGGGCGACCGTCTTCTCGGACAGGCCGAGCTCCTTCGCGATCGCGCGGTTGGTCCGCCCGGAGGCGACCAGCCGCACCACCTGCACCTCCCGCGCGGTCAGTCCTCCCGGGGTGCTCCTGTCCGCCGGCCGGCTCGTGAGGGCATCGAGTCGCGCGATGTCCGGCCCGGCCCCCAGCTGTGCGAAGACCTTCCGCGCGCCGTCGAACTCCATCGCGGCCGTCTCCGGATCGCCCAGCGCGTCGCAGGCGAGGCCCGTCAGCACCCGGACGCGTGCGGTCTCGTACGGGGCGTCCAGCCCGCGCCACGCCGATCCGGCGAGGCGGAGCCTCGGCAACGCCGATCGCGCGTCTCCTTCCGCGAGCAGCACCGCTCCGTCCGCGGACGCGGCCACCGCGCGCAGGTAGGGCGCGTCCAGGAGCCCGGCGATCCGGACCAGCTCGTCGGCGCCGGCGCGGGCCGAGGCCACGTCCCCCGACGCGATCATGACCTCGACGTGGGCGGGCAGGACCCGGGATCGCGCGGGCGGCTCCCGGGTCTCGGCCACGGCGCGGCGCAGGATGGCGGCCGCCACGTCGAGGCGTCCCTGCGCCAGCCGCAGCAGAGCCAGGCCCGGTTCGGGTCGGCGGCCCGCCTCGCCGGCCATGCGGTAGCTCTCCTCGGCCTCGCCGAACTCGCCCCGCAGCCGCTGCAGCTCACCGAGCTGGTAGTAGGCGGACCCGAGCGTGTCCCACCGGACCGGCCCGGACAGCCGGCGGCACGCCTGCCGGGCGAGCTCGATCGCCTCGGTCCAGGCGCCTTCCACCTGCATGAGCTCGCAGCGGTGGACCAGGCAGTTGCCCCGGTACGGCACCAGATCGGGCTGGGAGTCGCACCAGCGGGTCAGTGCGGCCGTCCACTCCCGGGCGCGCCGCAGGTCGAAGAGGTCCGAGCAGCCGGCGATCACCGTGCAGTAGGCGATCCCGACGTACATCGGTGACACCTCGCCGGCGGTGACCCCCACCATGAGCTCGTCCAGCAGGGCGAGGCCGGCCGGGCCTCGGCCCTGCAGGAGCAGGCACATGCCCTGGCCGAGGAGCGACATCGTCAGCAGGTCGGTGTCGCCGACACCCCGGCCGACGGCGGCGCTCCCGGCGAAGGCGGGCTGCGCACCCTCCGGGTCTCCGCCCCACACCTGCGCGAAGGCGGTCCACATGCGCAACCACGCGTGTTCGGGGCACTCGTCGCGGCCTTCGAGGACCCGGCCACCGCGGGCGAACCATCCCAGCGCCGGTGCGCTCTCGCCCCGGAACATCAGACCCGACCCGACCAGGACGGCATTGCGGGCGGCGCGCCGCGGGTCGCCGCGGCGGAGCGCGTCGTGGTGAGCGCGCGTCCACGCGAGCGTGGCCTCCTCGTCCTGTCCGGCCAGGTACGCGGCGAGCGCGAGCTTCTCGAGATCGTCGAGAGCCAGCGGCGTGGTGGCATCCGCCGTGGCGAAGCGCGCGTAGGCGTCCCTCCACGCACGCCGGGCGAACGACGCGTCCGCCTGCGCCAGCACGCCGGTGGTCCTCATGGCTCCCAGTGTGACGGCGGGAGGCCCGACCGGCCGCGATCGATCGGGCCGGGCCGAGCCGGACCGCCCGGTCGGCCCTCGTCCGTCCCGGACGCGCGGAAGCCCGCACCATGGTCGGTGCGGGCATCTCTCCGGGTGGCGCGGGTCGTCACGATCCCATCTGGTTGTTACCCGTGGCCAGCATCGAGGTCAGGGCGGCCTGCGTCGCGGACGTCATCGTCCCGGTCTGCGGGAGGTGGGCGTCAAGCTGCAGGTAGGTGATGGCCTGGGTGGTCCGCGCGTTCATCACCCCCGTGACGGGGCCCTCGTAGTAGTTCAGCTGCCCGAGCTCGGTCTGCAGGGTCCGGATCGCGGCGGTCGGGGCCACCGGGGTGACGGGCGTGACCGGCTTCGCCGGGGTGGTGCCGTGGGCCGGGGTGACGGTGCCCGCCGTGTGGCCGGCGGTCGCGGGGACGTACCCGTCGGGCATCGACGTCCCGGCCGACACGCTCGTGGCGGGCGGTGTGGCCGGGGCGGACCAGGCCACACCCGCCACGATCCCGGTGACGATCCCGGCGCCCGCGAGCAGCGCGATCGCCGCGGTCACGATCGTGGTGCGGCGGCCGGTGGTGCGGGTGTGGATGCTGGTGGTGCTGGACTCGGGAGTGGTGGTGATGCTCATGGCGTGGTCTCCGTCTCGGCCTCCGGGGCGTGTTCCCCGATGCCGTTCACGGTCGTCCTGATCCGGCGCGGGCACAGTCGGCCCGTCGGCCGGTCCGCGGGACGAGCACGCCGTCCGTCGATCGGGGGACACCGCCGTCGACCCGCGCGGTCAGGTCGCGGGCACCTGGGCGGCCGGCTTCGCCCGCCACACGTCGAGCACCGCGGGATCCTGCAGGTCGATCCAGGCGCTCACCTGGCTGTAGGTCGCGCACACCGTCCCGGGCCGCACGCAGAGATCGGGGATCAGCGCCTCGACGGCGGCGGAGAAGGCCCCGCCGGACCAGTTGTTGAAGTGGTTGCCGATGACCAGCGGCGCCCGGTTGCCGTGGTAGGCGGCGTCGAACGCCGCGTGGTAGGCCTCGAGGGTGTCCGCGGTGAACTCCGCGGCACGGTTCGGCTCGTCGCGGGCGCCGTTGAGCGAGTACCAGAGGTTGTAGTCCATCAGGATCACCTTGCGGCCCAGCGCCGGGATCCGGATCAGCGGCATCGGAAACTCCCGGATCCCGCCCTCGTCACTCGGCCAGGCGATGCCGTTCGACGTCCGGCTGCTGTCGTAGGTGAGCCCGTGGGCGCGCATGGACGGGTAGGCCTGCGCCCAGTCCCCCTCCAGGCAGGGCGTCCGGCCGCCCTTGATCGTCGCCGGGTCCAGGGTCAGGCCGCGGGCCCGCGCGGCGGTGACGAAGGCGAAAAACTGGTCGAGCTCGTCATCCCACATCGCTGTGGTCCAGTCCCCCACCGACGGCGGGGAGCCCTGGCAGAAGTGGCCGTTGTAGTGCGTGCCGATCTCGTGCCCGGCCGCGACGGCCCGGTTGAGGTCCCCGACGAGGGTGTCCACCTCCCCGGTGGTCCCGCCGAACCCGATGGAGGACCTGCCCGGCGCGCGGCCGGGGCCCCGGTACTCGGCACGGCGGGCGTCCTCGAGCAGGTAGACGCCGGACAGGAAGCCGGTGATGCTCGCCCCCGAGCTCTCCGCGAGCGCCAGGACGCGCTGCCAGTGCTCGTGCGAGCCGACGCCGTCGAAGGAGAACAGGACGAACTGCGGCGGCGTCTCCCCCGGGCCCAGCGGCCGCATCCACTCCGGGGGCCGCGGCTCCGGGGGCTGTGGCGGCGTGCCGTCCGCGGCCGGCGGCGCCGCGGCGGCCGCGGCCGCCCCGGCCGCGGCCCGCGCCGCGATAGCGGCGGCGACCCTCGCGTCCAGGATCGCCGAGCGGGCACCGGACCGGTCCAGCGCCACCCACCGGGTGCCCCCCGGGCCGGCCAGGCCC
>JAOZVV010000075.1:37640-54645 GCA_025869365.1 Pseudonocardia sp. | reverse complement strand
TCGGTCGATCATCCTCCAGGCTTGATGGCCTCCATCAAACCCGGGACGAGACAGTGCTCTCGGACAACGGCCCGGCCTACCGCTCGCACCTATGGCGCGATACCTGCGCCGAGCTCGGTGTCAGCCCACGCCGGACCCGGCCCTACCGGCCCCAGACCAACGGGAAGATCGAACGGTTCCACCGCACCCTGGCCGACCGCTGGGCGTTCCGACGCCTCTACTCCAGCGAGTCACAGCGCCGCAAGGCACTCCCGGCGTTCCTGCACGAGTACAACCACCACAGGCCCCACACCGCCCTGGGAGGCCGGCCACCCATGACCCGGTTGACCAACCTCTCCGGGCAGCACATCTAGTCCCGTCAGTCCGGCCTTCCAGGAGGTCGTCGATGCCCTCAGCACGCGCCGCGGACCACGCCCGCCACTCGTTGCGTGAGCGTGGGATGAAGCTCACCTTGCCAGTCGTACCGGTCGAGTGATCGATGACCATCCCGTGCTCGTCCAGCCGGTCGAGCCAGGAGTACCGGCTGCTTCTACGTTCCTTCGAAACCTCCTCATGCCTTGCGGTCGACGTCCGGGAAGCGCGCGAAGATTGGCGATTGTGCGCGTTCCGGCGTTGCCGCGCCCCGATCCCGCCACCATTGGGCGGACGCCGCTGAGTGCGCCCAGCAGCGCGCCGAATCCGACGCCGCCGCCGCGATCCGCGCCATGGCGACCAGCCGATCGCTCATGTCGCGCGGAACTTCGGGATCTCGGAGTCATGTCTGTCGCGCTGGTGTTCTCGCACCTCCCCGCTTAGGTGACAGGCGACCGCGTACCCATCGCCATCGGGTTCCAGCACCGGATCGACCTCGTGACACACCGGGACAGCGTGTGGGCACCGGGTGACGAAGTTGCAACCCGGCGGCGGATGGGCGGGGTCAGGGGCGTCGCCGGTCAGCACGATCCGCGGGCGGGTCCGCTGGACCAGAGGGTCGGGCACCGGGATCGCCGACAGCATGGCGCGGGTGTAAGGGTGCCGGGGCTCGAGGTAGACCTGGTCGGCGGGGCCGATCTCCACGATCCGGCCGAGGTACATCACCGCGATCCGGTCGCTCATGTGCCGGACGACGCTGAGGTTGTGGGAGATGAACAAGTAGGTGAGGTCGAGCTCGCGTTGCAGGCGGCGCATGAGGTTGAGTACGTCCGACTGCGTCGACACGTCCAGGGCAGACACGGCCTCGTCGGCTACTACGAGGCGTGGGGTCAGGGAGAGTGCCCGGGCGATGGCGACGCGCTGGCGCTGCCCGCCGGACATCTCGGACGGGTAGCGGTTGAGGTGGTCCGGGCGCAGGCCGACGAGGCCGAGTAGCTCGCGGACGCGGTCGTCGCGTTCGCGGCGGGCCAGTTTCTCGAAGATTCGCAGGGGTTCGCCGACCGACGCCCTGATGGTCTTGGTGGGGTCGAGGGAGGCGTAGGAGTCCTGGAAGATCATCTGCAGGTCGCGGCGGCGGTGGCGGAACGCCGAGCGTGACTCGGCCAGCAGGTCCTGGCCGTCGAAGCGCAGTCGTCCGGAGTCGGGTTCGAGCAGGCGTAGCAGGAGCCGACCGGTGGTGGACTTGCCGGATCCGGACTCGCCGACGATGCCGAGTGTCTCGCCGGCCCGAATGGTGAAGCCGACGCCGTCCACGGCGCGGACGGCGGTGCCGCGCCTGCCCAGCAGGCCTCCGCCGCGACGGAAGGACTTCCGCAGGTCCTCGACCTCGACGAGCGGGGCCGGCTCGGCGGGTGCCGAGGTCGCCCCGACCGTTTCCGGCTGTCTCACGAGTTCCTCCGGTCCAGGTCGGAGTGGGCGGCCGCGACGCGGTCGTCGACGATCCGTGGCAGCTCGTCGATTTCGCCGCGCTGGATGCGCAGGCAGCGGCTGGCGCGGGTGCCGTCGACGACGAGCAGGTCCGGCTCGGTCGTGTCGCAGAGCCCTTCCTGCGCGTGGCTGCAGCGGGGGTGAAAGCGGCAGCCGGGGGGCATGCGGTCGGCTCGGGGCACGACGCCGGGGATGGAGCTCAGGTCCAGGCCGGTATGCGCGGCCTGGGGCATGGCCCGTAGCAGCCCGGAGGTGTACGGGTGCCGGGGCGAGCCGAAGAGCTCGACGGTGTCGGCCTCCTCGACCGGCTGCCCGGCGTACATGACGGTGACGTCGTCGCAGAAGTCGGCGACAACCCCGAGATCGTGGGTGACCAGCAGGACCGCCATCGAGGTGGTCTCCTGCAGCTCGCGCAGCAGCGCGAGGATGGCGGCCTGGACGGTGACGTCGAGCGCGGTGGTGGGCTCGTCGGCGATTAGAAGCTTCGGGCGGCAGGAGATCGCCATCGCGATCATGACGCGTTGGCGCATACCGCCGCTGAAGGTGTGCGGGTACTCGGCGGCGCGGCGGGCGGCGGCGGGGATGCCGACCTGTCCGAGGACCTCGACGGCGCGTCGCCACGCGTCGCGACGGGAGGCGCCGGTGTGGGCGCGGACGGTCTCGGCGATCTGCTCGCCGACGGTGTAGGCGGGATTGAGGCTGGTCATGGGCTCTTGGAAGATCATGGCGAGCTCGGTGCCGCGGATCGGGCGCAGCTGCTTGTCGGTGAGGTCGAGCAGGTTTCGGCCAGCGAGTTCGATCCGGCCGGCGGGGATGCGGCTGTGCCGGCGCGGCAGCAGACCCATCACGGCCAAGGCGGTGACGGTCTTGCCGGATCCCGACTCGCCGACCAGTGCGCGCGCCCCGCCCGGCTGCACGTCCAGGTGAGCGCCGTCGACGACTCGTTGCCAGCCGTCTTCGGAGGCGAACTCGACCTGCAGGTCCCGGATCCGCAGCAGCGGCTCCGGGATCACCGGGTGCCTCGCTCGCGCCCGACGGCGTCGCGGATGCCGTCGCCGAGCAGGTTGAAGGACAGGACCGTGCACATGATCAGCAGGCCGGGGACGACCACCAGCCATGGTCCGAGGAACTGCTGTTCGAACGCGGTGCGCAGCATCGCCCCCCAGCTCGGATCGGGTGGTTGGATGCCCAGCCCCAGGAAGCTCAGCGACGCCTCCGCGAGCAGGGCGAACGACATCAGCAGGCTGGTCTGCACGAGCAGCGGCGAGCGGACGTTCGGCAGCACGTGCACGACGACCGTGCGCAGACCCGAGCAGCCCACGACGGTGCTCGCCTCGATGTAGGTCTCCTCTCGCACGGCGAGCGTGGCCCCGCGCACCACCCGGAACAGTCGCGGTGCCGAGGCGAGGCCGACGGCGAGCATCGCGTTGACCAGCCCCGGGCCCAGCACCGCGATCACCGCGAGGGCGAGGATGAGCGCGGGGATCGAGTTGACCGCGTCGGCCAGCCGGCCGAGCACGGAGTCGACCCGGCCACCGACGAAGCCGGCGGCCAGCCCGAACGAGACCCCGATTGCGAGGGCCACACCGACCGAGATCAGCGGCGCGATCACCGAGACCCGACTGGCGAGGAGGGCGCGGCTGAGCACGTCGCGCCCGAGGTCGTCGGTCCCGAACACGTACGGCTGGCTGAACGGGGGCAGGTAGCGGCTGTCGAGGTGCTGCAGGTTCGGGTCGAACGGGGCGAGCAGCGGCGCGAACACCGCACACACCACGACGAGCCCCAGGAACACCAGGCACGCCTGATTGACCTTGCTGCGCAGCACCCGCCGGGCGAACACTCGCATCGGCGAGCGGGCCGGAGCCGCCGCCGACACGGGCGCATCCACGACCGTCACGACTGCCTCACCTTCGGATTGAAGTACAGATAGGAGGTATCGACCAGGAAGCTGACGAGCAGCACGAACAGCGTGATCATCAGGACGAGGCCCTGCACCACAGGGAAGTCCTGGTTGAGCACGGAGTCGATCGCGAGGGTGCCCAGCCCGGGCAGCCCGAAGATCCGCTCGATCACGATGGCGCCGCCGACCAGCGCGCCGAACTGCAGGCCCAGCACCGTGACGACGGGGATGGCGGCGTTCTTCAAAATGTGCTTGACGACCACCAGCCGGGTCGGCATGCCCTTGGCCACCGCCGTGCGGATGTAGTCCTGCTCGCTCACGTCCACGACGCCCGCGCGCGTCTGTCGGGTCACCTCGGCCGCGGTGATCGTGCCGAGGGCGACGGCCGGGAGCAGCAGGTGCTGGAACCATCCGGCGAGACCACCCTCGGCGATCGAGATGTACCCGGCGACGGGGGCGAGGCCGAGCTGGATGGCAACGATATTGACCAGGATCAGGGCGAGCCAGAAGCTGGGCATCGAGATCCCCAGCGAGGCCACCGTCGTCGCGATGCGATC
This sequence comes from Pseudonocardia sp., assembly GCA_025869365.1. Taxonomy (GTDB): domain Bacteria; phylum Actinomycetota; class Actinomycetes; order Mycobacteriales; family Pseudonocardiaceae; genus Pseudonocardia. The sequence goes on along the minus strand of JAOZVV010000075.1, from coordinate 50,349 downwards.
AACGGCGCTGCCTGGCCGCAGGCCTGCGACGAGCCCGAGGAGCAACCCGACGACGACCGCGAACAGCATCGACAGCAGGGTCAGCGATAGCGTCACCGGCAGCGCCTCGGTCAGCGAGGTGAGCACCGAGCGGCTGCTTAGCAACGAAGTGCCCAGGCCACCCTGCACGACGTGCCACAACCAGCTCGCGTACTGGACGAGGAACGGCCGGTCGAGCCCCAGCTGCTGGCGGACGAGCTCGATCTGCTCGGCGGAGGCGTTGTCGCCGGCGGCGACCGAGGCGGCGTCTCCGGGGACGAGGTAGGTCAGCGAGAACGTCAAGAAGCTCACGATGAGCAGCACCGGGACGATCGCGACGATGCGCCGACCGACGATCGTGACCATCGTCAGTCCTCCTCTGCGGGCTCGGGGGCGGTCCGGACCGGGGGGTGGGGTCACCGGGATCGCCGGCGACTCCACTCGGTCAGGTGGTCCTGACCTTCGCGGCACCACGTAGCACGTCGCTGCCCGCGGCGCCGTCGAACCTGTCCAGACCGACGACGTCGTTCTGGTGGCCCAACGGCAGCGCGTGGTTGCAGAGGTAGACATGGACCGGGCCAAGCTCGAACGCCCGGGCGAACACCTTGTCGTAGAGAGCGGTGCGGGCGTTGATGTCGAGCGGGCCCGCGGCCTGGTCGATCAGAGCCGCCAGTTCGGGGTCGGTCAGATTGCCCGGGTTCGAGGATCCGCCCTGGAGGTAGTGCTGGGCGGCGAAGACGGACGGGTCGGTGTAGGAGGCACCGTCGCCGGCGTAGGAGTCGCCCTCGCCCTGTCCGAACAGCACCCGGGCCTGCACCACGTCGACGACCCGCAGGTTCACCTTGATCCCGATCTCGGCGAGGTTCTGCTGGAAGAGGACGGCGCGGGTCTGGGTCGTGGGGACCCCGGGCACGAGCATGTCCATCTCGAAGCCCTCGCCCAGCCCGGCCCGGGCCAGCAGCTCCTTGGCCTTCGCGACGTTGCGCGTGTAGCCCCACTCCTCCCGTTCGGCGTCGACAGTCGCCGAGTGGGCGAAGTAGCCCTCGGGGAACGGCTGCACGGTCTTGACGCAATCGCCGTTGAAGGCGATCCGGGAGGTGGCGTCGCGGTCGATGGCCAGACTGATCGCCTGCCGGACCTCCTTGGAGCCCAGCTTGCTGCGCGTCGGGTTGAGCAGGATCCGGGCGCCCGAAATGCTGTGCGCGCGGAAGAGCCGGATGCCCGCCGCCTCGGCCTCCAGCGCGGCGGGCCCCGCCAGCCGGGCGTAGTCGAGCGCGTCGGTGCGTAGCAGGTTGACCACACCGGACCCGTCGTTCACGGAGAAGACGAGGGTCTTGTAGCGGAAGGCCTCGGGATCCCAGTAGTCGGCGCGTCGGGTGAAGACGTACTCCGTCTTGGGCCGGACCCCGGTGAGGACCATTGCGCCGGCGCCCACCGGCTTCTGGTCGAGGTCGGGGTTCGCGAACGCCGCCGGTGACACCATCATCCCGACCCGGGAGGCCAGCACGTTCAGCAGCGCGCCGCCCGAGCCCGTCACGCGGATCGTCACGGTCGACGCGTCGACGACGTCGACGCCGGCGATCATCAGGATGTCGTTCTTGAGTCGGGACTTCTCGCTGGTCCGGTAGCGGTCGAGGTTCGCCTTCACCGACGGTGCGTCGAAGGGCGTCCCGTCGGAGTAGGTGACGCCCTGGCGCAGCTGCAGCGTCAGCGCCTTGCCGTCGGGGGAGAGCTCCCAAGAGGTCGCCAACTGCGGCACGGGCGCGCCGGCCTCATCGACCGCGGTCAGCCGGTCGTACGCCGGGGCGAGCCATGGCATGTCCAGTTCGGACTGACTGGCCATGGGATCGAAGGAGGTCGGCGGTGCCGTGCCGGCGTACCGGATCGTCGCGTCGCGGTCGATCTCGCCGGTGGCGAAGCCGGCGTCGCCGCCAGCGGTGTTCTGCTGTGAACGCATACCGCCGCCGCACGCGGCCAGCAAGGTCGCGACGAGAGCTACCAGCACGGGCGCCAAGATCCGCCTACGCCACGACGAGGCGACGGACAGATGGCCTCTCCGCGGGTTCGGAGCCAACTGAGCCATGGACTCTCCTATCGCCGGTGAAGGGCCGAGATCGGGAAGCCGCGCCGGATCGGATTCTCGACGCACAGCTTCCCCGTGTGTTTGCAAGTGGTTCGAAAATGAGAAGGATGAACTAGCCGGTGGTGTCGCAGATAGCCAGCTCAGACGGTTGCTCTACCGAGCAATATTCGAACCATCCTTGAATCTGTGAGCGGTGTCAAGAGGTGTGACGCCCCTCGGCGGCCAGACTCCTTCGCTGCGGGGGCCGCCGGGTCGGGGATCCCCTTGGGGCGACAGGAAGCAGCTCGCGCAACCCGACGACCCAGAAGGTCGACTAATCGAAAGCCGTAAGTCGGATCCAATACTGGCATACAGGTATCCTTACGATGGCCTTCTGGCTACCATCAAGAGGTGCAACCATCCCCGGGGCCTGGACCATCTCCGAGTACGCCTCGCCTGACGGATGAGCTCTGAGTGCGGGGTGCGGCACGCCGGACGCCCGTGCCTGAGTCATGAGGAGAAGGCGACATGAGTTTCCTTCCCGAAAGCGCAGGTCGGCCATCGCGGCTGCCCTGGCAGTCGGTGCACTGGCCTTGGCCAGCGTGTGGTTCGGGCGGAGCGCCGCCGGGACGGGCGGCTCCCGTATCGAACCCGGATGAGGGCGGTGGGCCGGATTGGCAGGGGTGATCGACGCGGCGGTGAAGGAGGGCCAGGTCGTCTCTGCAGCAGTTCCGACGGCGTCAGCGGGAGTTCAGCGCGGCGCCGTATCTACTCACCCGAATGTCCGGCACCGGGGGAGCGGCGTCGCCGTGGGCTGACTGCGGGCCTGCGTGGCCTCGTCGAGCTGGCGGTGGAGTTCGGAGTTCTCCTGGTCGTGCCGGGCCTGCAAAAACAGCGAGCCGTTCGGCGCTTCGGGCGGTCGCGTCTTCGACGCGCTGCTGACCGTGGACCCGTTCGGCGTCGAGCTGCGCCCGCAGACCGTCAGTGGTAGCCACGGCGGTCGCGACCGCAGCGTGGTACTCGGCCGCGGAGTCCCGCTGGCTGCAAGCCTCCTCACGAGCCGCTTCGAGCTGATGCTCGAACTCCCTTGACCCACGTCGAAGGCTGACCCGAAGTCAGGAAGCCTTCTTCTCGCCCGCCTGCTGCACAGCCTTCTGCAGTTCGTCCCGGGTCATCGTCGATCGGCCCGGAACGTTGAGCTCCTTGGCCAGTTCGTGCAGCTCCTTCTTACTCGCCGACGCAAGATCCGGAGTCTTCTTCCGTTTCCCGGTCGCCTCGTCGATGCTGCGCTGCAACGCCTTCATCAGGTCCGACATGTCGGTGGGTTCCGGGGCGGCGGACTCGGTAACGACCTCACGACCGGCGTGCTTGTCCTTCACCAGCTTCGCGACCCGGTCACGATAGGTGTCGCGGTACTGATCCGGCTTCCACGCCGTCGACATCGACTCGATCAGCTGCGCGGCCATCCGTAGCTCCTTCTCCCCGCCGGAGGTTCGACCCGAGGGCACGTTGTCCAGCTCGGCGGTTGGGTCCCGGACCTCATCCGCGAAGTGCAAGGTGTGCAGTGCGAGCACGTCCCCGTCGGACCGAACCGCGGCGAGGTACTCCTTGCCGCGCATCACGAAAGTACCGACCGCGGCCTTGTCCCCGTCCGCCATCGCGCGCCGCAGCAACGCATAGGGCTTGGCGTGTGCCTCCGCGGTGGGGGCAAGCCAGTAGGTCCGCTCGAAATACACCGGGTCGATATCGGCCAGGTCGACGAAGTCGCTGATCTCCAGGGACTGCGAGCGGCCCGGGGCGATGGCGTCCAGCTCGTCGGGCTCGACGATCACATACTCGCCGTCGCTGACCTCCGCCCCCTTCACGATGTCCCCGAACTCGACCGCCTCACCGGTCCGCTCATTGACCCGCTGGATCCGCACCCGGTCCGACGTGCCCCGCTCGAACTGGTGGAAGTGCATGGTGTGGTCCTCCGTCGCGCTGAACAGCCCGACCGGTATCGACACCAGCCCGAAGGAGATCGTCCCCGTCCAGATCGCACGCGCCATAACTGCACGTACCCGGCGGGTGGCCGGGTGAACCAGTCCTAAGGGCGGGCATCCAGAGCGGGCCCCTGCTGATGTTCGAACGACTGCGGCCCTCTTCGGCTGGACTTCCATCACCCGAGGGCGACGTCGGGCCGAATTCCGACACGGCCCCCTGGCTTCTCCGCCTTCCCCGGGCCTCGAGCCCGACCGTGGGGCCGCCGGGCCGCCGTGCGGCTGTGGCTGTGGCTGGATGGATACGTCATCGCAGTCGACATGGACCATGAGGACGGCTCGGTATCAGCGGCGAGGCGATCTACGCGTGCGGGCTCGAGGCTCCCCGTTCTCTCTCGAGGAGCCCCGTTCTCTGTCGACGAAGGGGTCCTGGCGCACAGCTTCCTCCGCCTGGAGCCGTAGGCGTCCGGGCTTCCAGCAGCTCGACGAGCTCAGCGGCAGCGTCGCGGAGAAGGTCCTGGCGAGGCTGGACCGGGCGCTGGCCGCGGCGGCCGGCGCCGTCGAGCGGATGCCGCCGACGCGCCGGGGGAGCGCCCCAAGACCAGCCGTTGAGCCGGCGGGTGACGGGGCGGGACGTCTCGTCCCCGCGTCTCAGGTGATGGGGGATCCTCCGGTGACGCCCAGGACCTCCGAGGTCATGTAGCTCGACTCCTGGGAGGCGAGGAACACGTAGAACGGGGCCAGCTCGACGGGTTGGGCGGCCCTGCCCATGGGGGCCTGAGCCCCGAAGGATTCCAGCTTCTTCTCGTCCATGGTCGCGGGAATCAACGGTGTCCAGACCGGCCCCGGGGCGACGGAGTTGACCCGGATCCCCCGCTCGACGAGGTTCTGGCCCAAACCCTTGGTGAAGTTCACGATCGCGGCCTTGGAGGTGGCGTAGTCCAGCAGGTGCGGCGAGGGCTGGAAGGCCTGCACCGAGGACGTCGCGATCACCGACGAGCCGGGCGTCATGTGCGGGACCGCGGCCTTGCACAGCCAGAACAGGGCGTAGACGTTGGTCTTCATCACCCGGTCGAACTGCTCGCTGGTGATGTCGTCGATCCCGCCGTCCTGCGACATCTGGTAGGCGGCGTTGCTCACCAGCACGTCGATCCTGCCGAACTCCTGCACCGCGCGCTGCACGACCTCGCGGCAGTTGCCCTCGTCCCGCAGGTCCGTCGGTATCGTGACGGCGGTGCGGCCGGCGTCGCGGACCCAGCGTGCGGTCTCCTCGGCGTCGTCCTTCTCCGCCTCCAGGTAGGTGAGGAGCACGTCGGCACCCTCGCGGGCAAAGGCGATCGCGACCGCCCGGCCGATCCCGGAGTCGCCACCGGTGACCACCGTCTTCTTGCCCTCGAGGCGTCCGGTCCCGCGGTAGGTCTGCTCCCCGTGGTCCGGGCGCACGTCCATGTCGGCGGTGCGCCCGGGGTGCTCGATCGTCTCGTCGCCGCTGCCGGGTGCGGCGTGCTGCTCGGTCGGGTCCTGCTGGGAGAACTGGTCCTGCGGCATGGGGCGCCTCCACGAATCATCGGTCGAGCCGACGTTCCCCTTCTGCAGACGGTCAATCATTCGGCGCGGCGCCGGCCCGGGTTTCGGCTATCGCCCCGGGCACCCCGGAACCCCGCCCGGTCGGGTAGGCGGTAACAAGGACGCCGAGGGTTCCGGCGCAATCGTGCTGCACAAGAACGACGCCGACCTGGGCACATGGAATGATCATCTTTCTACCCGCTGGCCGAGCGTCGTGACGCGCACGCGTCGGGCCATCGTGGCATCAGCGCCGGCTCGGGTTGGAGCCGCAACCGGAGCGCCTTGAACCGCGACGATGATCATGCCGATTCCTCGGAGGCCTGGCGGGCGAGAAGCCGTTCGGTGAGCTCGATCGTGGCCAGATACCATGCACGAGTGCCGCACGGCAGCTCAACTGGCCGACGTCGTGGAGGCCCTGCTCCCGGTATGACCCCAGCGGTGATCAGCGCAGTACGTGTCCGGGTGCTCGGTCCACTGCGCGCGGACGTCGATGGCCGGCCGGCCGATCTCGGGGGCCGCACCCGGCGTGCCGTGCTGGCCCGGCTCGCCGTCGGCGGTGGTGACGTGGTGTCCACGGACGCGATCGTCGACGATCTGTGGCCCGGTGAGGCGCCGCCGCGGGCACTGAGCGCGCTCCAGGTGCACATCTCGTACCTGCGCCGGGCCCTCGAGCCGCACCGGCCGCCCCGGGCGCCGGCCACCGTGCTGCTCAGCGTTCCGCCCGGTTACGCGCTGGCCCCGCACTCGCTCGACACCCTCCGGTTCACCGCCCTGCTCGACGCCGCCGCCTCCGCCGACCCCGCCGTGGCCGCCCAGCACCTGCGCGACGCGCTCGCCTGCTGGTCCGGTGCGGCGTTCGCGGAGTTCGCCGCCGAGCCGTGGGCCGTGCCCGAGGTGGCCCGGTTGGAGGAGCTGCGCCTCGTCGCAGTGGAGCGATGGGCCGACGTCCGGCTGGCGCTGGACGACCCCGCGGCCGCCGTCCCCGATCTGGAACGGCTGCTGCACGACCATCCGCTGCGCGAGGGAGCCGTGCGGCTGCTCGCGCTGGCGCTCTACCGCACCGGCCGGCAGGCCGACGCGCTCGCGGTGCTCGCCCGCGCCCGCCGGAGGCTGGCCGACGAGCTCGGTGTCGATCCCGGCCCGGAACTGCGCGCGGTGGAACGTGACGTCCTCGGGCACGTCGAGCACGTCCTCCCCCGGCCGGTGCCCGTCGCGCCCGCCCCGCCCGCTGTCCGGTCACCCGCACCGGACCTCGTCGGCCGCACGTCCGAGCTGGGACGGCTGCGGGAGGCGGCCGACAGGGCCGTCGCGGGAACCCAGGTCGTCCTCGTCTCGGCGGACGCGGGCGGTGGGAAGTCCGCCCTGGTCGCCGCGTTCCGGGCGGAGCGCGCCGCCGCCGGGTGGACCACCGCGGTCGGCTGCTGTCCCGAGGTCGACGGGGCTCCGCCGGCGTGGGCGTGGCGGGAGCTGGTGGAGGAGGTCCTCGCCGCGCATCCCACCGACGCCGACATGGACGAGCGGCTCGCCGCGCTGCGCGCCGGGCCGACCGCCGCGCAGGAGACGTTCTGGATCGCCCGCGCCGTCGTCGATCTGCTGCACGGCGCCGCCCGCTCGGGCCCGCTGCTGCTCGTGCTCGACGACCTGCACCGGGCCGAGGGCGAGACGCTGCAGCTGCTGCGGTCGGTGGTGGCGGGGCTGGCCGGGGCGCCCGTGCTGGTCGTCGCGACGCTGCGGCCCGCCGAGGTCGGGCCCGACGTCCAGGCCGCGCTCGCCGCGCTGGCCGAGCCGACCGCCGACCGCATCGAGGTGGGTGGCCTCGGCCCCGACGAGGTCCGCACCCTGCTGGCCCGCCACGGAGTCGCCGGCGCGGACCCTGCCACCGTCGCCCTCGTCGCCGACCGCACCGGGGGCAATCCGCTGTTCGTGCGGGAGCTGGCCCGGTTGATCGCCGCGGAGGGCGTCGCGGCCGCCGGGCACGCCGTGCCCGCGGGAGTCCGTGACGTGCTCCGCCGACGGCTCGCCCGCCTCCCGGGGCCCGCCCAGACGGTGCTGCGGCAGGCGTCGGTGCTGGGCCGTGACGTCGACGTCGACGTCCTGGCGCAGCTCACCGCCGACGAGGACGCCGCGCTCGACGCCCTGGAACTGGGCGTCCTCGGTGGACTGTTGACCGAGCCGGCGCCCGGCCGCGTCCGGTTCACCCACGCGCTGGTCTGCGACACGCTCTACGCCGACATCCCCCGTCTGCGTCGCACGCGGCTGCACGCGGCGACGCTGGACGTGCTTGCCGCGACCCACCCGGACGACCATGCGGCCCTGGCCCGCCACGCGCTCGCCGCGGGCCCGTCCGTCCCCGCCGAGCGGGCGGCCGAGCACGCCGCCGCGGCCGCCGGGGCCGCCGACCGTTTCGGAGCCCGCCGCGAAGCCGCCCGGCTGTGGGGCGCGGCCGTGGAGCTCGCCGCGGCGGCCGGGATGGACGTCCAGCGGGAGATGGCGCTGCGCTGCGCGCACGTCTCGGCGCTGGCCAACGCGGGCGAGAGCATCGCCGCGGTGCGGGCCCGGCGCGCGGCCGTCGACCGTGCCCGCGAGTGGCCGCAACTGTTGGTCAGCGCTCTGACCAGCTACGACGCCCCCGTGTCGTGGACGATCCGGCCCGACATGGGCGTGGACCACGATCTGGTGGAGCTGATGGAGACCGCCCTGGCCGCCACCCGTGACGCCGCAACGCGGTGCCGCCTGTTGGCCGCGCTGGTGTTCGAGCTGGAGAGCCACGACGACGAGCGGGTGCGGTCGGCGAGCGCGGAGGCGATGACGCTCTCCGCAGGCCTCGACGACCCGCATCTGCGCTGCACGGCGCTCAACGCGAGGTTCTTCGCGGCGCTGGGCCCGGACCTGTGGCAGGAGATGGAACCGGTCGGCTCCGAGCTCGTGACCACGGCCCGGGCCGCCGGGCTCGCCGGCTACGAGTCACAGGGCCACCACGTCCTGTTCATGGTCAGCACCTCGCGCCACGATCTCGCCGCCGCGCAGCGGCACGCCGACGCCGCGATCGCGTCGGCCACCGGCGGCCAGCTGGGCCTGACACTGGGCTGGGCCGCCATCTTCCAGGCGCTGCAGTCGCTCGTGCACGGCGACCTCGACCGCGCCGAGGCCATGTACGCGGCGCTGAGCGAGCAGCTCGTCGCGGCGGGCGCGGTCAACGGGGACCTCATCGGCGTGGCAGGCCGGTTCGCCGTGCGCCATGCACAGGGCCGCACGGCCGAGCTCGCCCCCGAGCTGCTGGAGCTGATGCCTCGGCTGCCCCTGACGATGGTCGACTACGTGGTGGTGGCACTCATCGCCGCCGGGTGGATCGACGAGGCCCGGGCGATGTGGCGCCCGGACGTGATGCTGCCGCGCAACTACTACTGGTTGCTGTGGACGGTGCTGCGGGCGGAGATCGCCGTCGCTCTCGCCGACCGTGTCGAAGGCACCCGCCTGCACGCCGAACTGCTGCCGTGGGCGGGCTCGTTCGCCGGGCTGTCGAGCGGGTCGATCACCCTCGGCCCGGTGGACCTGGCGCTGGCGGATCTCGTGCTGCTGCTGGGCCGGCCGGCCCAGCAGCGGGAGGCACACCTGCACGCCGCCGCCCGGCTCGCCCGCGAGGTCGGCGCGCCCCACTGGGAGCGCCAGGCGCTGGACGCCCTGCGGTCCTGACGCCCGTCAGGCGAACACGAGCCGTTCCCGGTGCCGGTGGCCGGGCCGCATCAGCCGGGCCAGCACCGCGGGTACCGGACCGGCCACGGCCCGCATGTGCGCCCATTCGGCGGGGCTCGCGACATCGGCCATGCGGGGCAGCACGAACTGGGCGCCGGGACCGTTGCGCCGCACCTCCTCCTCGATGCGCTTCCACTCGGCCGCCGGGACGTAGCGCTCGATGACCGGGAACAGACCGGACTCCTCCGCGTCGAGGTGCTCGTCGATCTCGTCGCGGACTCGGGCCAGCCGAGCCGCCAGCTCCCCGGCGGCCGGGCCCCGGGCGCCGGTGCGGGCCGACGTCAGGCGCTGGACGGCGGAGCGCACCTCGTCGAGCAGCGGGTCGAGGGCGTGGTGGTCGTCGGTGAGCACTGCGAGGTCGACGCAGCCGGAGGCGTAGCGGGTGATCACCGGCCAGGCGATCTCGTCCTCCGAGGTGTGGTGGTGGTGGATCTCGTCGCACAGCGTCCCGATCCAGGCCGCGATGGCGGCGGCCCTGCGGTCGGTGCAGCCGCATGCGCCGGAGGCGATGCGCTCGGCGACGTCGGTCAGCCGGTGCAGGTCGGTGCGCATCATGCGGTGCGCGAGGGTGATGCCGAGCAGGTCGGGGGCGTCGGTGCTGGTGGTGGACACGGTGGATTCCTCTCGTCGGGGACACCACCGTCACCGGCACCGCTTTCCGCCGACTTGCCCCGTGCTTGCTCAGCTGTTGTCGTTGCGCGCGCCGAACCGCCTCACCACCCCGACGTCGCCGGTGACGAGGCTAAGGATTGTCGGTGACCGGCGCTAGGCTTCTGACCAGGATGAATACCACGCGTGTGGTCGTTCCCGACCTCGGTGACGCGGTCATCGAGGTCGTCAGCGACCTCACGGAGATGCTCATCGCGCTCGTCGACGAAACGCAGGAAAGTGAGCTGCCATCGGTGCTTGCCGATGTCTTCGGGCTCGAGGCCCTGGACCGGATCTGGGGGGTCCTCAAGCCGACTCAGGAGCGCACCGCCCCGCGGCTCTTCGCCCCTCAGTGGTCGAACTCCACGCCGCGGATCTCGCGACCATGGGTGAGGCGATCCGAGCGCTGGGTGCTGGACTGTTGACCGGAGATCCACAAGACGAACATCGATATGCAACTGAGCATCAAGAGCGTTTCGATCGCTTTCACCGCGAACGGCAGGACCGTCCTTGCCGGCAACCTGAGCCGAAACAGCGGCTCTAACGGGCTCGTGCCGGGCAAGCCAATCCCCGTGACCGGCTACGTCACCGGCAAGGCATCGGACGTGAACGACCTCGAGCGCCAATTCGGTGTACAGGTAGTCGCGCCCACCTACTGATCGGCCGCGGGCTGCGCTACGTGACCCATCCCTGGCGAGCAGGGCCACGCGACCCGCGGCGAGCATCTCGTCGAACCGCTCCAGGTTGAGACCCATCGTGATCACTCGGTCCCGCACGGTCTGCGGCTCTCCGGTCTGCTCGTCCTCGGCCACGCCTGCGTCAACGTCCCGACTGGTCCTCTGATGATTCGGGTACCGCTACGGGTCAACGCCGCTGGCCAGCTCGTCTCCCGATGTTAATCCTCCTCTCACATAGGGGAACATATGTTCGATTCGGTGCGACCGTCTTCGACGTCGGGGCGCCGGGCTGGGGGAAGCAGCGCGGCCGCCGCGATCGTCGGCAGGAGCACTGACCGCCGGCTCTGCAGACCTGCCGGCTGATCGAGACTTGCTCGCCCGCCTGGAAGAGCTCGAGGAGTGGGCCCGCTACGCCGGCCCGGCCCGGCCCGGCCGGCCCGGGCCCTGGGCGGTGGAACGATCCGGTCCCGCTGCAGTCGTGGTCGACGCCGAGAACCGCGATCTCTGTGGCCACGGCGATGAGGAGGAAGCTGCCGGCTTCGGGATGGCGCTAGCCGTCGCCGATCACGTCGCGGAATGGGCACCCGACGCCGCGCTGGAGCTCATCGAGCAGGAGCGCCGCACCATCGCTCTGCACCTACACCGCCACCGTTGTCCGCGGAGCTGGCGGCACCTGGGCGGCACCATCGTGCCGGAGGAACCGAGGGTGGGCCCCGCGAGCGCGGTCGAGCCCTGGCAGACGCTGCGTCTCCTTCCGGCGCATTCCTGTGCCTCACTCCGGGACGGCCGACCGTGACCGCCTTCTGTCACATCCCGCTCCCGGCGTTCGTCGACGCGCTCCTGGACTATCTGCGTACCCCGTACCGCACGCTGCGGCACGAGCTCCTGAGCTGCGAGGACCGCTGGCTAGAGACGGAGCACCCGTCATGGCTGATTCGACTCGGCCACCTTCAGGAGGGCCTGGGTCACCTCAGCGCAGCGGTACGGACGTACCGCCATGGAGCAGCGCGCTTTCCTTACCGCCCCGACTTTCCGCGGCTCCACGCTCGCGCTCAGGTCCGCCTCGAGCAGCTTGCATGCCGCAGTAGTGCCGTCGGCGTGCGGGCGTGCCGCTCTCCGCGGAGACGGTGAACACGGCGGACCGGACGGACTCCGCGCCGTTCGCCGAGCGCGCGCTCTGCGTCACCGCCTGCGCGGTCGTGCGGCCGCCGGGCGTCTCGGCCGCGACGACGTGCACGATCCGCGCCGGGGGCGGGCCCGGCAGGCGAAGGGCCGCGGTCAGCCAGCCGGCATGGGCGAGCACCCGCCCGGTGACGTCCGCGTGGTCGTCCAGGACCTGCCGCCACTCCGGGCCGGGGCCGGGGGAGGACGCGGCGCCGTCGAGTGCCACGACCACGGCGTCCGGCTCGGGGCACGCCGCGCGCAGGGCGGCCTCGGCGCCGGTGAAACCGCCTCCCCGGTTCGGCACCGGGACCACGTCCCAGCCCCAGGGGGCGAGGGCCGCACCGAGCCCGGCCGGCCCGTCCGGCTCGTCGGAGACCCGTCACGCCCGGTGGCGCGACGCGGCCGAGCTGCCAGGTCGACGCCGCGACGCCGCGCTTCGCCGTGCCGTACGCGGGCCCGCGTACCGACGTCCGGGCCAGCCCGACCCCCGAGGTCACGCCGAGGATCCGGCCGTGGCCGGCCGCCGCCATGATCGGCAGCGCCTCGCCAGCACCGTCACGTACCCGCCGAGGTGCACGTCGAGCACCGAGGCCCAGTCGTCCTCCGACGCCTCACCGGCCGGCTGGAAGCGCAGGAACCCGGCCGCGTTGACGACGACGTCGAGCGACCCGAGCCGCGCCACCGTGTCCGCGAAGAGGGTCCGCACGCCCGCCCGGTCCGTGACCGACACGTCGGCCGCGACCGCGCGGCCGCCCTCCGCCTCGATCGAGCGGACCGTCTCGGCGGCGGACGGCTCCGCGAGCGGGGCGCCGTCGACCCCGGCGCCGGTGTCCATGACCCCG
>JAOZVV010000075.1:0-37630 GCA_025869365.1 Pseudonocardia sp. | reverse complement strand
CCGACATCCCGTCGCGCGCCAGCCTCCTGGCGACCTCCGAGCCGATGCCTCCGCCGCCCCCGGTCACCACCGCCACCCGGTTCACCACGTGCTCCCTCAGGCGCGCGACGTGCGCGAGGCCCCGAGCTCGCGGAAGGGCACGTCCCGGTCCGCCGCGGCCTCCCTCGGCATCCCCAGGACGCGCTCGCTGATGATGTTGCGCTGGATCTCGTTGCTCCCGCCGGCCAGGCAGCGGGCCTGCCGCATCAGGTAGCGCCCGGCCAGCCCCGAGTTGCTCGCCGCGCCGCTGCCCGCCAGCTCGACGGAGATGTCGGAGGTGCGCATGTGGCTCGTGGCGTCGAAGAGCTTCAGGACCGCCGAGGCGGGCGCCTGCATCTCGCCGCGGGCCATCCGCGCCGCGACGCTCGCGATCGTGTGCTTGCGGACCTCCTGCAGCATGATCGCCTCGCCGACGAGCTCGGCGAGGTGGCCGTCCTCGAGCGCGGCCGGGCCGCCCGCCAGCTCCACGAGCTCGCCGATCGGGTCCTGGCGCTCGATCAGCGCCGTCGCCCCGCTGATGTAGGGCGAGCCGCCGCCGACGGCGTTCTTCTCGTGCGCGAGCAGCGTCGTCGCGACCGTCCAGCCGTCGTTCTCCCGGCCCAGGATGTCCGCCTCGGGGACCACGACGTCGGTGAAGAACTCCTCGCAGAACTCGGCCGAGCCGTCGACCTGCTTGATCCGGTTGACGGTGATCCCCGGCTGGTGGACCTGCACGATGAACATCGTCAGCCCGCGGTGCTTCGGGACGTCCCAGTTCGTCCGGGCGAGGATCATCGCGTAGTCCGCGACGAACGCCGCCGAGCTCCAGACCTTGGCGCCGTTCAGGACGAAGTGATCCCCGTCGCGGGTGGCGCGGGTGCGCGCGGACGCGAGGTCCGAGCCGCCCGAGGGCTCGGAGAGGAACTGCACCCACACCTCGTCGCCGCGCAGGATGGCGGGGATGTGTCGGCGCTTCTGCTCCTCGGTCCCGAAGTCGAGCAGGGTCGCGGCCATGATCGTGAAGCTCGGGACGTTGAGCAGCAGCGGCATCTCGTAGGGGCCGCACAGCTCGTTGAACGCGCGCTGATGGGCCACGGTGAGTCCCTGTCCGCCGTACTGCTTCGGGAAGACGAGCCCGGCGAACCCGCCGGCGTGCAGGATCCGCTGCAGCTCGCGGGCGCGGTCCCAGATCGCGATGCTGTCGTCCCCGCCGCGGGCCCGGTTCGGGACGGCGGGCGGCATGGTCGCCGCGAGCCATTCCGCCGCCCGGGCCCGGAAGGCCGAGACGTCCTCCACGTCGGTGCCCGTCCCACCCTCGATCGTCCCGCTGTCGATCCTCACGTGCCGCTCCTCATGCCGCCGCGCTCGACGCGAGCCGGCGGCGGTACTCGTTGGGGGTGCCGTACAGCGCACGGTGGAAGCTCACGCGGCGCAGGTAGAGATGCAGGTCGTGCTCCCAGGTGACACCGATCCCGCCGTGCATCTGCACGCAGTCCTGGACCAGCTGGGGCAGGACGTCTCCGGCGTAGGCCTTGGCGGCGGCGACCGTCCGCTCGGCCTCCGGTCCACCGGCCTGTTCGGCCCGGGCAGCGCCGGCGACGATGCCGCGGGCGGCCTCCAGCCAGGTCTTCATGTCCGCGAACCGGTGCTTCAGGGCCTGGTAGGAGGACAGGGGCCGGCCGAAGGAGAAGCGGTCCGCGACGTAGTCGAGCGTGAAGTCGAAGACGCGCTCCGCGGCGCCGACCGCCTCCGCGCACTGCAGGACCACGGCGATGCGCCGCTGCCGGGCGATGTCGTCGGCCGCCCCGCCCGGGACCCCGACGAGGGCGTCGGCGGCGATCGGGGTGCCGTCGAAGCGGACGACACCGAGCCGCCTGGTGAGGTCGATCGAGCCGGTGGTCGTCACCGTGACGCCCGGCGCGTCGGCCGCGACGAGCACCTGGGTGGGGCCGTCCGGGGACGTCGCGCTCACCAGCAGGACGTCCGCGTCCGCGGCGGCCTCGACGTCCACTGCCGTGCCGGACAGGACGAGCCCGTCGCCCCCTCCGGACAGGGTCGGGCCGGTCTCGCCCCGGGCCGCGGCCGCGCACCAGGTGAGCACGGACTCCCCGGCGACGACGGCGTCGATCGTCCGGGCGTGCCGGGCGGCCCCGTCGGACCCCGCGATGCCCGCGAGCGCCGCGGAGGTGGGGATCAGCGGGCCGGGACCGACGTGGCGACCGAGCTGCTCGGCGACGAGCAGGAGATCGAGCAGGCCCGCGCCGGAGACCGAACCGCCGCCGAGCTCCTCCGCGACCAGCAGGCCGGTCCAACCCAGCTCCGCGCCCTGGCGCCACCAGGCGCGGTCGAACCCGGCGGGGGTGTCCGCGAGGGCCCGCACGGCCTCGGTGCCGCACGTCCGCTGCAGGAAGCTGAGGGTGGTGTCGAGGAAGATCCGCTGCTCCTCGTCGGGCGGGCAGATCACTGCGCCGCCTTGGCGCGGTCCGCCGCCGCGGGCGGGAGCCGGTGCCCCGTCGCCAGCTCGCCGGCGCCGAGGTGCACGAGTGCGGTGTTCGCGAGCCGCTCGACGTGGCGGACCTTCTCCCGGTCCTGCGGGTCCGACAGGTCGATCGTCAGCTTCGCGAGCGCGAGCGTCTCGGGCGCGATCGTGGCCAACCCGCGGGCGAAGGCGAGCACGCGCTCCATCAGCGACTCGGCCGGCACGATCTCGTGGACGAGGCCGATCATCCGTGCGTCCGCGGCGCCGACGCGCTGATCCGCCATCGCGATCCACTTCGCCCAGTGCGTCCCGACCAGCCGCGTGAGCCGGCTGACGCCGCCGCTGCCCGGGATGCTGCCGAGCTTCACCTCGGGCAGTCCCCACTCCGTCTCCGGGGTGCAGAACCGGAAGTCGCAGGACATCGCCATCTCCAGCGCTCCGCCGAAGACCGAGCCGTTCGCGGCGATGATCACCGGCTTCTCGATGGACTCGAGCTCGTCGTAGAGGAGATGGTGCGAGCGGTAGCCGCGGCGCCACTCGCGGCCGAGGGCGTCCGGGCCGGGCAGGCGCCCGCCGTGGCCCTCCTTGAGGTCCAGGCCGGCACTGAAGAACCGGCCCTCACCCGTGATGACCATCGAGCGCAGGTCCGGGCGGTCCGCGAGCGCGCGCGTCGCCTCCCAGAGCGTGGCCGTGACGGCCGGGCTGATGGGGTTGAGCTTCTCCGGCCGGGACAGCGTGACGACGATGATCCCGTCGTCCTCGCTGATCCGGGCGTGCTCGGTGCCGGTCATGTTCCTCCTACCTGCGCCGCGGCGGTGCCCTGCGGGTAGGCACATCTTGCGATCCACGTCCGCGCCGCGTCAAGGCATTCGACCTTCTCGATGTGCATAGTTCGCGCGACGATATCGACCGATGATTCCGCTTACTGGCGTGGGTGTGCGATCAAACACGTTCTTTGCGTATCTGGGATTCGGGGCCCTTCCGACCCCGCGGTCGGCACTTCCGGCCCGCGGCCCGGCGGTTCCCGGGCGCGCGAAGGTGCGCGCGGTCGCCGACTCGCGCGTGGGGGACGTACCGGTGTGCGGGGTGGCTCAGTCGCCGAGGAACCGGACCCAGTGGTACTTGATGTTGATCGTGCGGATGATCTCGCAGGTCTCGGTCGAGCGCACCCCGCCCAGCCCGCGGATGTCCTGCGTGACCACCCGGACGAGGTGGTTGCGGGTCGGCGCGGTGACGAAGAGGATCAGGTCCCGTCGACCGGTGCTGAGCGACACGGTGGCCACCTCGGGCATCGCGGCGAGCTCGTCCGCCACGGCGTCGGTGCTGCCGCCCACCGTCGAGACGAGGACGACGGCCCAGGCGGCGACCAGGCCCGCCTTGTCCGCGTCGATCTGCCCCCGGATGCGGAGGAGCCCCGCGTCCTCCATGCGGCGCAGCCGGACCCGGACCGTCGCCTCGGACACCTGCAGCCGGCGTCCGATCTCCCGGTTGGAGCGGCGCCCGTCGGCCAGCAGCTCGTCGACGAGCGCGCGGTCGAGCGTGTCGAGGGTCGTGACGGGCGCCGGGAAGTCGACCGCGGTGTCCAGCCGGGAGACGGCGGAGCGGCTGGCGAACCGGGTCGTCCACTTGCGGGTCTCGTAGACGACCCCGGACTCCACCCGGTCCACGCCGTGGATCCGGGAGAGCCTGTCGTGCAGCAGCTCTCCCGCGGCGACCTGGTCCGCCAGCAGCACCCGGACGATCAGGTCGTAGCGGCCGAACACCACGAGCACCGAGACCACGCCCTCGAGCGCGGCGACCTCCCGGCCGACCTCCTCGACGGGCCGGTCCGCCGTGGAGATCAGCAGGTGCATCTCCCAGCGGAACCCCGCGGCCTTCCAGTCCAGGCTCGCGCCCACGTGCAGGATCCGCTGCTCCAGGAGCCCCCGCAGCCGGACCGCGACCGTCGCCTCGGTGAGGCCGACGTCCAGGGCGAGCGCCCGGTTGCTGAGCCGCCCGTCCGTGCTGAGCAGCTCGAGCAGCCGGACGTCCGTCTCGTCGAGGGAGACCCGCCTGCGGTGTTCGGTGGCCTTCAGCGCGTCGAGCAGGGACAGCGGCGGTCGCTCGGGCGGACTGTCCGGGCCGGTCATGGCGGAATTGTCGTTCACCGGCGGTCCGGCCCGGCTAGCGGGTGCGATGGTCCGCGACCCACTGTGCGAGCCTGCGGCGGTCGATCTTGCCGGACGCGAGCGTGGGCACCTCGGCCTCGCCCACGACGAGCAGCGTGCGCGGCGACTTGTAGCTCGCGAGCCGGGTGCGGACCCAGTCGCGCAGCTCGTCGGGGCTCGGAGCGCCGTTCGCGGCGTCGCGGACGGCGACGGCCGCGGCGACCTCCTGGCCGAGCTCGGGATGGGGCAGTCCGACCACCGTCGCCATGGTCACCGACGGGTGCGCCATCAGGACGGACTCGACCTCGGGCGGTGCGACGTTGCTGCCCTTGGTCTTGATCATCTCGGTGTCCCGCCCGGTGAACCACACGACGCCGGACCCGTCGATCCAGCCCCGGTCTCCCGTGCTGAACCAGCCGTCCTCGTCGAAGACCTCGTGCCGCTCGCGGCGCACCTGCCCGACCGTCACGCTGTAGCCGCGGACCGCGATCACGCCCTCCTGGCCGGTCGGGACCGGGCGTCCCCGTTCGTCGTGGATCCGGACCTCGAAACCCTCCATGACCTCGCCGCTGGCCCGGGGGTCGGCGGGGAGCGGCTCGTCGCCCGGGGGGAAGTAGATGTAGGACGCGGCGGTCTCGGTCATCCCGAGCCCCGAGCGCGGGCGCGTGCGCGAGCCCAGGGGCTGGCGCAGCGTGGAGAGATCGGTCGTCCCCAGGTCGGGATGGTTGATCATCCCCAGGACGAGGGTGGACCAGCCCGTCAGGTGGGTGGCCCGTTCCCGTTCCATGAACCTCAGCGCCCCGGCGGGGTCGAACCGCTCCTGCAGCAGCAGGGTGGCGCCCACGTGCAGGGTCGGGCCGAGGGTGTAGGAGACCCCGCCGACCCAGAAGAACGGCATCCCGGCGTAGATGCGGTCGCCCTCGAGCGCCACGCCCATCCGGCGCAGGTTCTCCCCGTGCCGCACCAGCGCCCCGTGGGTGTGCACGATGCCCTTCGGTTCGCTGGTGGTCCCGGACGTGTAGACGATCAACAGGGGGTCCGCGGGATGGACCGACGCCTCCACCGCGTCCAGGAGCTGCGCGGACACCGGTCCCTCGGTCCCGGGTTCGGGCGTCCGTGCCCATCCGGGGGTGTTCGCGCCGTCCGCCGGCGCGTCGAGCATGAGCACGGTCCGCAGGAACGGCGCCCCGACGAGGCGCAGCGGTCCGCTGCCCGCCCCGGCGAGCGCGGGCAGCGCCTCCTCCAGTGCCTCGCCGACGTCCCGGCCGAGGATGTGGGAGGTGGTGACGAGGATGGCGGCGTCCGAGTGGGCGAGGATCTTCGCCAGCTCGTAGGGCTTGCTGAAGGTGCTGATGGTGACGGCGACGCCGCCGATGCGCCCGATCGCCAGGTAGCTGATGATCCACTCGGGGGCCTGGGGCAGCAGGATGCCGATCCGGGTCCCCTTGCCCGCTCCCGCGGCCAGCAGCTCCGCGGACAGCCGGCGCGCCGCCGCGTCCGCATCGGCGTAGGTCACGTGCCGGCCGTCCTCGGTGATCGCGAGGTCCTGCCCGGAGTGGCGTTCGAGGCAGCGCGCCCACAGGCTCGGCAGGGTCGCGGGGAAGTCGATCAGATCCGGGACGGCGACCACGTGCGGCCCCTTCCGCTCGGCCCGGGTTCACCAGCGGCGCGCGCCACCGTGCGGTCGGCCACCGTCGGTCCCCTCTCGGTGCGAAGTTCCGCGCGGGGCGACAGTGCTCCCGCGCGGACGCCATCGTGCGGGCTCGATCCTCGGCGCGTCAAGGTGGTCGTGGAGCCCGGAGCTGATACTTCGCGCTGTCATGGTCCCTCGAAAGCTCGCCATCTACAGCTCGGCTCGGCGCGTAAGTCGTTGTTTGCGTAGTCCTTTCTGGTAGTGAGGCGGAGATACGCAAATCGTTGCCGACAGCGTCGAACCACCTCAGTTAGACGACCAGTTGCGGCCATGTTGGTTCACGAAGTGCGGTCCGAACGATCGAATCGTGTCTTGACGCGGTGTCGACCGTGACCGCAGGATGTGGCCCTGCGCCGGAGCACTCCCGCCCCGCGCGGTGTTTTCCGACATCGAGAGGGGATCGCCGGTGGGCATCCACAAGGGGCGCATCGCCGCGCTCGTGCTCGCGGCCTCGGTCGTCGTCGCAGGCTGCGGCGGACCGGCGAGCACGGGCCAGGGCGCCGGCGCGAGCGGCTCCGCCACCGCGGGGGCACTGCCCGACGCCGGGACGGCGCCGCTGCCGGCGGACTTCGACCCGGACGCCACCGTGACGATCACCTACTCGGGCGTGCCGGGCGGGCTCGACCCGGACCGTGTCACGGGCCCGGGGGAGTGGGCCTACCTCTACCCCGTCTACGACCGGCTGACGCTGATCGACGACAACTACGACGTGCGCCCGATGCTGGCGGAGAAGTGGGCCTTCGCCCCGGACGGGAAGTCCCTGGACCTCACGATCCGTCAGGGCGCGACGTTCCAGGACGGCACCCCGATCGATGCCGCGGCGGTCCGGACGAGCCTCGAGCGGGCGCGCACGCTACCCACGTCGACCTGGCGCAACTCGCTCAAGACCGTCACGGCCATCGACGCGCCCGACGCGCGGACGGTCCGGCTGACGCTGAGCGGGGGCGGCGCGAACCTGCTCGCCCTGTTCTCCCAGCCGGCCGGGATGGTGATCAACCCGAAGGCGATCGCGGACCCGAACGCCGACCTCACCCGGACCACCGGTCCGTCGGCGGCGTCCGGGCCCTACCAGGCCACGTCGATCACGTCCGGCGGCACGGGCAAGGTCACCTACACCCAGCGTTCGGACCACCCGCAGTACTGGGACAAGGCGGCGGGGCTGATCAAGAACCTCACCATCAACAACATCCCCACGTCGGCCCAGCGGATCAACGCCGCGCGCGCCGGGGACAGCGACATCTCCCAGATCACCGGGGTCGAGGTCCAGCAGGCCAACGGGCTCGTCAAGGGCGGGCAGCAGCCGGGCATCCTCTACCCGCAGACGCTCACCGTGCAGTCGCTGCAGTTCCGGTCGACCCGGGCGCCGCTGAACAACCCCAAGATCCGTGAGGCGATCGCCATGGCGATCGACAAGAAGGGCATCGCGGACTCCCTCTACTCGGGGACGTGCACGGTGACCAACCAGCCCTACGCGAGCGCGCACTGGGCGCACAGCGATGCCGCCGAGGCGGCCGCGCCGGCCTACGACCTGGAGAAGGCCAAGCAGCTCGTCGCGGAGTCCGGGGTGCCGAACCCGACCTTCCAGCTCTACTTCAGCCCGCTCTACGGTCCGCAGACGCAGGTCGTGCAGGCGCAGCTGGCGAAGATCGGGATCACCGTCCAGCTCACGCCGACCCCGACCCAGGTCGGCGGACCGTCCTTCGACAAGGGCGACTTCGACGCCCAGTGGTTCCCGCAGACCAACAGCCCGGACCCCAGCCAGATGATCAACGACTGGTACCTGGGCGTGACGACGCTGATCCCGCCGGCGGACCAGGCCCGCTACACCGGGATCGCCGAGCAGGCGGCGGACGTCACGAAGTCCAAGGAGCAGCGTGCGGAGATCCTCGCGCCGTTCTGGGAGCAGCTGGCGAAGGACAACTACACCGTGCCCATCTGCGTGGCCAGCCAGGTGTGGCTGCAGAGCGGCAAGATCGACGTCGACGGCATGCTCTACTCCTGGTCCGGCCTCAACGACTTCCGCTACCTCTACAAGAGGAAGTAGCGGTGCTCGCGCACCCACGGGTGTCCGTGAACGGCGTGTCGAGCCGTCGGTGGAGCCTCGCCGAGGACCTCGCGTTCTGGCGGGACGCCGGGATCACCCGGGTCGTCCTGCCCCTGGACAAGGCCCGGGCCGCGGGCCTCGACGAGGCCGCGTCCGCCCTGGCCGAGGCGGACCTGGAGATCTCCTCGGTGTGCCTCGGCCGGGCGTTCACCCTGGGGGAGCCCGAGCGCTGGGCGGACGAGCGCGCCGCGCTCCGCGAGGGGCTGCGGTTCGCCGAGCGGGTCGGGGCCGGCGGCGCCTACGTCACCACGGGGCCGTCCCGGTCCCGGATGTCCGTGGACGAGTCCGTCGAGGCGTTCTGCCGCGCCGTGCGCCCGGTGGTCGCCGAGGGGGTCGCCCGGGGCGTGCCGCTCGCCGTCGAGCAGAACCACGCGCTCACCCACGACGTGGGCGCCATCCACACCTTCGCCGATCTCGTCGACGTCGCCGAGGACACGGGGATCGGCATCGTGGTGGAGCTGCAGAACTGCTGGACCGAGCGGGGGCTCGCCGCCCTGTTCGCGCGCGCCGCAGGGCGCCTCGCGCTCGTGCAGGTGAGCGACTTCGCGGTCGGCACCGAGACCCGGCTCAGCCGGCTCGTGCCGGGGGACGGGGACATCGCACTCGAGGGGCTCCTGGCGGACCTCCTGGACAGCGGCTACCCGGGCCTGTTCGACCTGGAGATCCTTGGGCCGCGCATCGAGGCCGAGGGCTACCCGGGCGCGATCACCCGCGGCGTGGCCTGGCTCTCGGACCGCCTGACCCGCCTCATTCCTGACCCGCCTGCCGGGGACACGTCCCGAACGAAGGAGCGCAGCCGATGATCGACCTGGGACTGAACGGGAAGCGCGCCGTGATCTCCGGCGCCGGGTACATCCCCGGACGGGCGGGGCACGGGCGGCAGAGCGCGCTGCGCCTCGCGGAGGCCGGCGCCGCGGTCGCGTGCATCGACATCGACCCCGAACGCGGCGAGGCCATCGCCGCGGAGATCACGGCGGCGGGCGGGAAGGCGTTCCCGATCGTCGCGGACATGACCGACCGGGGGCAGGTGGACAAGGCGCTCGACCACGCCACGGACCTGCTCGGCGGGATCGACGTCTGCGTCGACATCATCGGCCGGGCCCTGTGGGAGCGGTCCGTGGACTCCACGGACGACAGCTGGGTGTGGACGATCGAGAACAACCTGACCCACGTCTACTACCTCTACCGGGCCGCCGCGCAGCGGATGATCGAGCAGGGCACCGGGGGCTCGATGGTGGCGATCGCCTCCGTGGACGGGACGGCCGCGGCCCGGTTCCATGCCGCGTACGGCGCGGCGAAGGCCGGCGTCATCTCCCTGACCAAGACCTTCGCCGACGAGCTCGGCCGCCACGGCATCCGCGTCAACGCCGTCGCGCCGGGCAACGTCGGTTCGGGCAACGAGGACCAGCCCGAGGGCGTGTACGCGGTGGACGCGATCAACCCGCTGGCGGCTCCGCGGGGCCGCGACATCGGCAACGCCGTGCTGTTCCTGTCCTCGGACCTCGCCGCCCGCATCACCGGTCACACGCTCGTGGTGGACGGCGGCGCCACGATCCGGTCCATCTGGGACATCACCGACGAGAACGTCTCGCGGTTCCGCCGCGACCACTGACCGGCCCGGTCCGGGGGCGCTCGCGCCGTCGGGGAGATGAGGTTTCCATGATCGACGTGAGGGCCGGTCGCGGTGCGCCGCGACGGTGGTCGGGGGCCGTGCGGTGCTGAGGTTCGCCGGGCTGCGGCTGCTCGCGGTCATCCCGACCGTGCTGATCGTGACCTTCGTGGTGTCCCTGCTGGTGGAGCTCGCCCCCGGGGACGCGGCGGACGCGCTGGCCGGGTCGAACCCCGACCCCGCCCTGGTGGAGAGCATCCGCCGCGAGCTGCGCCTCGACGAGCCGTTCCTGCTGCGCTACGTGGAATGGCTCGGGCACGCGGTGACGGGCGACCTCGGGACGTCCTACTTCGCGAAGACCCCCGTCACCGAACTGATCCTGCAGCGCGTGCCGGTGACCCTCGGGCTCGGCGCGGTCGCCCTGGTGATCATGGTCGTGCTCGGCTTCGGTCTCGGTGTCCTGGGGGCGATGCGGCCCGGCGGCCTGCTGGACAGGGTGGTCTCGGGGGTGTCCGCGCTGTTCCTGGCCGTCCCGGCGTTCTGGCTGGCGCTGGTCCTGGTCCTGCTCCTCGCCGTGCAGAGCCCGCTCTTCCCCGCGATCGGCTACACCCCGTTCTCCGACGGCGCGGGCGAGTGGCTGCGCCATCTCCTGCTGCCCGGCCTGGCCCTGGCGGTCAACCCCGCCGCGACGATCGCGCTGCAGCTCAAGTCCGCGCTGTTGAGCGAGGAGGGCAGCGACTACCTGCTCGCGGCCCGGGCCAAGGGGCTCCGCCATCCCAGCCTGCTGTTCAAGCACGCGCTGAAGAACGCGGCGGTCCCCGTGGTGACGATCCTCGGCTTCCGGGTGGCGGTCCTGCTCGGCGGGACCGTGATCATCGAGACGGTCTTCGCCATCCCGGGCCTGGGGCTGCTCGCGCAGCAGACCGCGGTCAACCAGGACGTCCCGGTGATCCTCGGCGTCGTCACGATCACCGTGCTGATCATCATGTTGCTCAACGCCCTCGTCGACATCGCCAACGGTTTCCTCAACCCCAAGCTCCGGATCGGGACGAGCCGATGACCACGCTGACGGCAGCCGATCCCGCGGCCGTGCCCGCCCCGCCCGCCGGTGGCCGGTCCGTCCGGGGCCGGGTCCTGCGCCGGCTGTTGCACAACCCGTCGGCGGTGTTCGGCATCGTGGTGGTGCTGATCGTCGTGCTGCTGGCCCTCCTGGCGCCGTGGCTCGCGCCCTACGACCCGAACGAGCAGGACCTGCTGAGCCGGCTCCAGCCGCCGTCGCCGCAGCACCTGCTGGGGGCGGACGACTTCGGCCGGGACCAGCTCAGCCGCCTCATCTACGGGGCGCGGGTCACCCTCGCGGCCGCGCTGCTCGCGGTCTCGATCGGCTTCGTCCTCGGCGTCGCGTCCGGCATGCTCGCCGGGTTCGCCGGCGGGCGGCTGGACTCCCTCCTCAGCCGCGTGGTCGAGATCCTGATGGCGCTGCCCGGCTTCCTGCTCGCCGTGACGGTCATCGCGGTGCTCGGACCGGGCCTGACCAACGCGATGCTCGCCGTCGGCGTCCTGCTGACGCCGCCCTTCTTCCGGGTCGCCCGGGCGTCCACGCAGACCGTCAGGGAGGAGACCTACATCGAGGCCTCCCGTGCCCTGGGCTGCACGACGTGGCGGATCCTCACCCGTCACGTGCTGCCGAACATGATCGCGCCCATCCTCGTCCAGCTCGCGATCCTCTTCGGGCTGGCCATCACCTTCGAGGCGAGCCTGAGCTTCATCGGCCTCGGGGTCCAGCCACCCACCTCCACCTGGGGATCCATGCTGACGAACGCCAGCTCCTACATGGCCGAGGCCCCGCACATGGTCTACGTCCCGGGCATCCTGATCGCGCTGACCGTGCTGAGCTTCTCCCTCGTCGGCGACGGCCTCGCCAAGGCGCTGGGCACCAACCGCCCGTCGGGTCCGGGCACCCGATGAGCCTGCTCGCGGTCGAGAACCTGAGCGTGGCCTTCGCCGAGCGCCGCTCCTGGAGCACCGTCGTCGACGACGTCTCGTTCGAGGTCGCGGCCGGGACGACGCTCGGGCTGGTGGGGGAGTCCGGGTCGGGGAAGACCGTCACAGCGCTGTCGATCATGGGGCTCACCCGGGCCCAGGGGGCCCGGGTGAGCGGGGCCGTCCGGTTCGACGGCCAGGACCTGGCGGTGCTCGACGAGGACGCGCTCGCGGACATCCGGGGCGCGCGGATCGGCATGGTCTTCCAACAGGCCAGCCGCACGCTGGACCCGGCGTTCACCGTCGGCGAGCAGATCGCGGAGACGGTCCGCCGGCACACCGGCGCGTCCCGGCGGGACGCGTGGGACCGCGCCGTGGAGATGCTTCAGCGCGTGCACATCCCGCGACCGGTGGAGCGGGCCCTGCAGTACCCGCACGAGTTCAGCGGGGGCATGGCCCAGCGGGTCGTGATCGCCATGGCGCTGTCCTGCTCCCCGGCCATGGTCATCGCGGACGAGCCGACGACCGCGCTGGACGTCACCGTCCAGGCCCGGATCCTCGAGCTGCTCCGCGAGCTGCAGGACGACACGGGGGTCGCGATCGTGCTCATCAGCCACGACCTGGGGGTGATCGCGGAGATGGCGGACCGGGTCGCGGTGATGTACGCGGGCCAGATCGTGGAGCAGGCGCCGATCGAGGAGCTGTTCGTCGGCCCGCGGCATCCCTACAGCTCGGGGCTCATGGGGGCGATCCCGGTCGTCGGGCAGGGGCGGCGGCTCGTGGACATCCCCGGCGTCGTCCCGCCGCCGCAGTCCTTCCCGGCGGGCTGCCGGTTCCACCCGCGCTGTCCGCACGCCGAGCCCGGCCGGTGCGACGCGGCCCCGCCCCCGCTGGAGCGGGTCGACGCCCACGAGGTCCGCTGCGTGCGGACGGGCGAGCTGAGCCTCCCCGGCGTCCTCGTCCCGGAGGTGCAGCCGTGAGCCCGCTGCTCGAGGTCGACGGGCTGGTGAAGCGCTACCCGCTGCGCCGCAGCCTGCTGGGCCGGACGAAGGAGAGCTTCACCGCCGTCGACGAGGTGGGCTTCCGCCTCGAACGGGGCGAGACGCTGGCGCTGGTCGGCGAGTCCGGCGCGGGCAAGTCCACCACGGGCCGCCTGGTGCTGCGGCTCATCGAGCCGGACGCCGGGAACATCCGCTTCGACGGGACGGACCTGCGCACCCTGCCCGCCGCCGAGATGCGCCGGATGCGGTTGCGCATGCAGATGGTGTTCCAGGACCCGTACAGCTCGCTGGACCCGCACCTGCCGGTCGGGGACTCGGTGGGGGAGCCGCTGCTGATCCACTTCGGGACCGGCCGGAAGGAGCGGGAGCGGCGCTCGGCGGAGATGCTGGACAAGGTGGGCATCTCCACGAGCGCGCTGCAGCGCTACCCGACGGAGCTCTCCGGCGGTCAGCTCCAACGGGTGGCGATCGCGCGGGCCCTCACCACGGAGCCCGCGATGATCGTCGCCGACGAGCCGGTCGCCGCCCTGGACGTGTCGGTCCGGGCCCAGGTGCTCAACCTGATGCGGGACCTGCAGGAGGAGTTGGGGCTGTCCTACCTGTTCATCACCCACGACCTGGCCCTCGTCCAGGTGATCGCGGACCGGGTGGCGGTGATGCAGCAGGGCCGGATCGTGGAGGAGGGGACCGTCGCGGACGTCTTCGCCGGGCCGCGGGAGGACTACACCAAGACCCTGCTCGCCGCGATCCCCGACCCGGTGCCCCGCTCGATGCGCCCGGGCGGTGCCCGGATGAGGATCCGGTCGGACTAGGCCCCCGGGAGGTCGTCGGGACGGGCGAGGGCCTCGTTCTTTTCACCGATCGGCAAAGTTCGACATATTGTCGGTGACTGAAATACGCAGGATTGCCGCGGCGATGGTGCGGGCCTATTCATGAGTCATGCGAAATGCCCGAGAATCGATTACCCGTCACCGTGGACAGGGAATCGCGCGGTGAGCGCGCTCCTGTCCGCCGCCGCGCACCGCACCCTCCTCGCGGTGCTCCGCCGCGCCTACCCTCACGACACGTTCCCGGTCGGCCCCTACCAGCGGGTGGTCGACGCGGTGCTGACGGCCGCGGCCGCCGATCCCCGCCTGCTCGCCCAGCTCGTGCAGGGACTCGCCGACCTGGACCGGCTGCGTGACCTGCCCTTCGCCGATCTCGACGCGGACACCGCGGGGGCGGTGCTGCGCTCCGTGCAGGACACCCCGTTCTTCCGCTCGGTGATCGACATCGCCGTGGTGAAACTGTACGACGACCACGAGGTCTGGGACCTCCTCGGCTACGAGGGACCGTCGTTCGACAAGGGCGGATACGTCGACCGCGGATTCGCGGATCTGGACTGGTTGCCCGAACCGCAGATCGAGGAGGCCTCGGCATGACCCGTTTCGAGACGAGCCGTTTCGGTCACGACGACGAGGACGTCGTCGTCATCGTCGGGTCCGGGGCCGGCGGCGGGACGCTGGCCAACGAGCTGTGCCGGAACGGCATCAAGGTCGTGGTGCTGGAAGCCGGGCCGCACCTCACCGGCGAGGACTACGTCAACGACGAGTGGGAGGCGTTCGGGCAGATGGCCTGGACGGACCCGCGCACCGCGTCGGGCAGCTGGCGGATCGCGAAGGACTTCCCGAACCTGCCCGCCTGGATCGTGAAGGCCGTCGGCGGGACGACCACGCACTGCGCCGGGGCGTGTCCCCGGTTCAAGCCCCACGAGTTCCACGCCCGCACCACCTACGGCGACCTCGAGGGCGCCTCGCTGCTGGACTGGCCGATCACGCTGTCCGAGCTGGAGCCCTACTACGACCGCGCCGAGATCAAGATGGGCGTCTCCCACCGGCACGGGCGCCCGCCGCTGCCCGCGAACAACAACTACAAGGTGTTCGCGGGCGGCGCGGCCGAGCTCGGCTACACCAAGGTCTCGACCGGCCCCTACGCCACCAACGCCGAGCCCTACGACGGCCGGCCCGCCACGGTCCAGGACGGCTTCAACTTCCAGGGCGACAAGAACGGCTCGAAGTGGTCGACGCTGGTCGCGGAGCTGCCCAAGGCGGCCCTGACCGGCAATCTCGACCTCCGGCCGGACAGCCATGTCGCGCAGATCCTGCACGACGGCCGTGGCCGTGCCACCGGGGTCCTCTACACGGACCGCAACGGGACGCTGCGCCGCCAGCGCGCCGCCGTCGTCTGCGTCGCGGGGAACTCGATCGAGACGCCGCGGCTGCTGCTGCTCTCGGCCTCCGGGCTCTTCCCGGACGGGCTGGCGAACTCGTCGGGCCAGGTGGGCCGCAACTACATGCGCCACACCACGGCCACCGCGTGGGGCCAGTTCGACAAGCCGGTGAACATGCACCGGGGCGAGACGATGGCCGGCGTGATCGCGGACGAGTCCCGCCTCGACACGGACCGCGGGTTCACCGGCGGCTACTACATGGAGACGATCGCGCTCGGCCCGGCGTTCTTCGCGAAGTTCGTCGCGCCGGGAGACTGGGGCCCGGACCTCACCGCGATCGTCGACGGCTACCGCAACACCGCCGGTATGTGGATCATCGGCGAGGACATGCCGCAGGCGGACAACCGGATCACGCTCAGCCCGGACGTCACGGACGCGCACGGCCTGCCGGTCGCCGACGTGCACGTCGACGACCACCCCAACGACGTCGCGATGCGCCGGCACGGGCTGGGCCGGGGCACCGCGATCTACAAGGCGGTCGGCGCGACGCGGACCATCGAGACCCCGCCCTATCCGTCGACCCACAACCTGGGCACGTCCCGGATGAGCGAGCGGCCCGGGGACGGCGTGGTGGACCGGTACGGCCGGGCCCACGACGTGCCCAACCTCTTCGTCTCCGACGGCAGCCAGTTCACCACCGGCGCCGCCGCCAACCCGACGCTGACGATCGTCGCGCTCGCCGTCCGGCAGGCCGAGTTCATCGTCCGCGAGCTGAACAGGACCCTCGTATGAGCACCGGTAGCGGCACCGCAGCCCTCGCCCCGCCCGATCCCTGCGGCTTCCTGCCCGAGGTCGCGGTGTTCACCCTGACCAGCACGGACGTCGCCGAGGGCGTGCCGTTGAAGAGCGCGCAGGTCAGCGGGATCTTCGGGGCAGGCGGCGCGGACCTCCCGGAGGGCGCGATCACCCTGCCCAACGACGCCGGGCTCGTCCGCTACCTCGGCGCGGCCCCTCCCGAAGGGCACGGGGTGCACCGCTACCACTTCGTGGTGCACGCGGTGGACCTGCCGACGCTGGGCATCCCGAAGGGCGTGACGCCGGCGTTCCTCGGCTTCACGCTCTTCGGCCACACCCTGGCGCGGGCCCGCATCACCGCGGTCTACGAGCGCTGACGGTGCGGGGCCGCATCCACGTGATGCGGCCCCGCCCCGCCGCAGGCGTGGCAGCGGAGCGGGGCGCCCGTCGGCGACCCGGTCAGGGCGCAGATCTTGTCCCCGAGCCGGAACCCCTGTCCGTGCCCGACGCGCACCAGATAGCCCTCGTAGGTCAGCGTGTTGAGCAGGTGGTAGGTGGTGCCGAGCTTGTAGCCGGCGCGGCGGGCGACCGCCTTGGCCGTGATCGCCTCACCCGCGGCCGCGACCACCTCGAGCACCCGCAGGGCGCGCTGTGCCGAACCGATCAGCCCGCTGGGCTCGAACCGAGCCGGAGCACCCATGTTCCGCACCTCCATCGGCGCCTCGTCGCGCTCTGCACGGACTGTCGCACTGCGCGCGGAGCGCCGGTGGCGGCGAGGGTCTCAGCCTGAGACGCCCGGCCGAGGTCCCGGATGTCGACGCGCTGCGAGGTATCACCGCGGGGAGCTCGACGCCTCTGTCCGGCACCCTGGGGAGGGGGCGAGGGTGACGACGTCGGAGTCCGCCGCGAGCAGGCTGTCCGCACTGGTCGACGGGTACCTGGACACCCAGCTGCTGGTCGTCGCCGCCGAGCTGGGCCTGGCCGACGCGATCGGCGGCGGGGCCCGCGACGCGGCCGAGCTGTCCGCCGAGGTGGGGGCCGATCCGGCTGTCCTGGGCCGGGTCCTGTGGGGTCTCGCCGCGGCGGGCGTGCTCGACGAGCGGCCGGGCCGCCGGTTCGCGCTCACCGCGGTGGGCGAGCTGCTCCGGCCGGGCCATCCCAGGTCGATGCACGGCGCGGTGCTGGCCAGGGGCCGGCTCTACTACGCCGCGCAGGCCGGGCTGCTGAGGGCGGTCCGCGAGGGCGGCACGCCGTTCGAGATCACCCACGGGGCCCCGTTCTTCGACCATCTCGCCGCCCATCCCGCCCAGCAGGCGGCGTTCCAGGAGTCGATGACCGCCCGCTCGCGACGGGAGGCCGCAGCAGTCGTCGCGGCGTGCGACTTCTCCCGCTTCGCGACCCTGGTCGACGTCGGCGGGGGGTCGGGGCTGTTGCTCGCCGCGATCCTGGCCGCGAACCCGGGCCTGACCGGCACGCTGTTCGACCGCCCGGACGTGGTCTCCCGCGCGGCCGTGCCCGGGGTCGGCGGGGACTTCTTCACCCACGTCCCGCCCGGTGCCGACGCCTACCTGCTCTCCCGGGTCCTGCACGACTGGGACGACGCGGAGGCCCTGGCGATCCTGCAGCGCTGCCGGTGCGCGACGGCCGCCGGGGCGACCCTGCTGCTCGTCGAGGCGCTGCTGCCCGAGCGCGCGACCGACGACCCGGCCGCGGTCCGGATCGACCTGCACATGCTCACGCTCCTGCACGGCCGCGAACGCACCCGCGCCGAGTTCGCGGCGCTGCTGGACGCCGCCGGGTTCCGGCTCGTCGCCGTGACGACGGCGGGCCCGGCCTCCGGGGTGCACGTCCTGGAGGCCCGTCCGACGACGTGAGCCCGGTGCACGAGCCGACCGGGGCCGTCCCGGGGGCGCCGCACGAGATCGTGGAGCCGGGACGGATCCGCCGGGCCCGGCCGGGTCAGTAGGCGATGAAGAGGATCTCGTCGCGCGAGTACTCGTGATCCGGGTGGTTCTCCGCGAGGTGCCGCTGTGTCTTCTCGACCAGGTCGTCCTCGTCGGTGCCGGTGATCTGCTCGCCGCACGGGCAGCTCAGGTTCCGCTTCATCGGGGTCCTCCTCGGGGTGGCCGGTGTCCGGCCCCAGGCTAATGGGTGGAACCGGGCCCGGACGCCGGGGACGGATCGAGGAAGTAGGCGCCCTTCTCCAGGTCGTCGACCAGTCCGGGGCCGGTCGGCTCCCAGCCCAGCAGGGCCCGGGTCCGGGCGTTGGACGCGGGGCTGTCCGTCCCGAGGATCCCCGCCAGCCAGGTGAAGTGCCCGGCCGCGACGTCCGGGGAGATCGACTCCACCGGGAGGCGGAGGTGGCGGCCGATCACCTCGGCGACCGTGCGCATCGGCACGCCCTCCTCGGCGTTCGCGTGCAGGACCGATCCGGCGGGGGCGTTCTCCAGTGCCAGGCGGAACAGGTGCGCGGCATCGCTGCGGTGCACGGCCGGCCACCGGAAGGAGCCGTCGCCGACGTACGCCGCGACACCCGAGGAGCGGGCGATCCCGACGAGCGCCGCCACGAAGCCGTTGTCGCCCTCGCCGTGCACGGTCGGGGGCAGCCGGACGACGGACGAGCGGACGCCGCGGTCCGCGAGATCGAGCGTCATCCGGGCGTTGTCCAGCCGGGTCGCCGCCCCGACGGGCGGCGGGACGTCGATCCCGTCCTCCTCGGTCGCGACCCGCCCCGGCGCGACACCGAGGAGCCCGGAGGCCAGGACGAACGGCCGGTCCGTGCCGATGAGGCCCTCGCCGAGCGCCTCGATCGCGAGGCGGTCCGCGTCGGTGGCGCCCTGGAAGTCCCCGGAGAAGGCGATGTCGTGCTTGAAGGCGAGGTGGATGACGCCGTCCGCCGCGCCGGCGGCACCGCGCAGGATGTCGAGATCGTCGAGCGTTCCGCGGCACACCCCGGCACCGGCCGCGGTGAGGGCCGCGGCGGAGGCGTCGGAACGGGCGAGCCCGACGACCTCGTGGCCCGCGCCGACGAGTTCGGGGACGACGGCGGAGCCGATCCAGCCGGATGCTCCGGTGACGAAGACGCGCATGAGGACCTCCAGGACGATGTCAGTGACTGTCGTCAACGTAGCACCGGATGTCAGTCACTGTCGTCAGCTAGGATCCGGTGCATGGGTCGATGGGAGCCGAACTCGCGTGCGCGCCTGGAGCAGGCGGCCCACGAGCTCTACCTCGACCGCGGGTTCGACCGGACGACGGTGGCGGACATCGCCGCCCGGGCGGGGCTCACGGAGCGGACGTTCTTCCGCTACTTCGCGGACAAGCGGGAGGTCCTCTTCGGCGGCTCCGGTCTGCTGCACGACCTCCTCGTGGAGTCCGTCGGCGCCGCCCCCGCCTCGACGGCACCGCTCGCCGCGGTCGTCACCGCCCTCGAGGCCGTCGGCGACTCGCTGTTCGCGGACCGGCGGGACGGCGCCCGCCGCCGGCAGCAGGTCATCGACGCGAACATCGAGCTCCAGGAGCGGGAACTGATCAAGCTCGCGTCGCTGGCGGCGGCGGTCGCGGCCGCGCTGCGCCGCCGCGGCGTGCCGGACCCGGCGGCGGTCCTCGCGGCGGAGGCGGGGATCGCGATCTTCAGGACCGCGTTCGGGCGCTGGATCGCCGAGGACTCCCGGACGGACCTCGCGGGCCACGTCCGGGAGTCACTCGCCGAGCTGAAGGCGGTGACGGCGGGCGGATGAGCCGGCCGGGCGGGCCGATCGGAACCGCCAGCTCGTCGCACCGCCGGGCTCGACCGTCGCGACGGCGGACGCCGAGACCGCGTCGATCCGGTGGACGTGCCACGGCGGCCGGCCCGCGGACGGGGCGCTGTACTCGGCGGTGAGGGCCGTGCCGGAGCCGTCGACCCGCACCGGCCACCCGCCGGCGGCCCACTCCTCGGCCCTCGCCGCGACGGCGGCCGGGTCGGTGACCCGGCGGGCGGTCCCCTTCACGACGAGATCGAACTCCCGGGCGGCGACGGCGAGCGCACAGCGCGGGTCCCGCCGCAGGTTGCGGCCCTTGCGGGTGCCGTCCCCGGTCTGGAACCAGAACGCGCCGTCCGCCCAGAGCGCGCCGACGCTCGTGACGTGCGGGGCGCCGTCCGCGTCGATCGTGGTCAGCCAGGAGGTGTGCCGGTCCGGGCCGCCGGAACCCGGTTTCTGGGAGAAGCCGGCGTCGAGCCCGGCGCGGACGAGGTCCCAGTCCATCGGAGGCAGGTCGTAGAGCTCGGCGAGATTGAGCGTGTCCATGGGGGGTCGACCGCCCGCGGCGCCCGATCTCATCGCCCGCCGTCGGACACAATGGGCGCCATGGCGGACGAGCGGCGGCCCGGGATGAGGGTCAGCGACCGCGAGCGCGGCGAGACCGAGGAGTGGCTGCGCACGGCGATGGGGGACGGCAGGCTCACCCTCGACGAGTTCGAGGAGCGCGCCGCGCGCTGCTGGGCGGCGCGCACCCGGGCCGATCTCGACGTGCTCACCGAGGACCTGCCGAGGCCGGGAGCCGTGGTCTCACCGACCGTCGGGGCCGCCCCGGCGCCGGTCCCCACCGGCGGGAGGACCCTCGGCCAGCGCATCGGCAGCAAGCTCGGCTCGCTGCTGGTGCTCGGCGCCGGTGTCGTGGCGGTCGGCGCGGTCGCCACCTCCGCGGACGGTGGGGCCATCTTCTCCAGCCGGGTGGTGCAGGTCGCGGACGACGCCACCACCGTGCAGGTCGGTGCGCTGTTCGGGAGCACGAAGGTGGTCGTCCCGGACGGCGTCGCGGTCCGGAGCTCCGGTGTCATGGTCTTCGGATCCACGGACTGCGATCAGGCCTGCTCCTCACCGGCCGGCGCGCGGGTGCTCACGGTCGAGACCCGCGGCGCGTTCGGCAGCGTCGACATCCTGACCCGGGCCGAGGCGGCGTCGGGCGCGCTCGACGACGACCGGGACGACTGACCGGGCCGACTGGCCGGGACGGCCGGCCGCCCCGGCCGGCCGATCTCACCCCGGCAGCGGCTGCCCCTTCGTCTCGGGCCCGGCGATCAGCGCGAACGCCAGGCCGAGCACGTAGACGGAGCCGATGACCAGGGCCGCGGTGGCGATGCCGCCCAGCCCACCCACGATCGCCCCGGAGAGCAGCGCGCCCGCGGCGGCCACGATGCGGCTGGCGTTGAACACCACGGTGATCGCGCTGCCGCGCAGGTGGGTGGGGAACAGCTCGCCGGGGTAGGTCGCCATCCAGCCCATCTGGCCGAGGGTGAAGAAGCCGTTCACGGCGACGACCGCGGTGAGCAGGCCCAGCGAGCCCCACTGCACCCCGAACAGCGCCCACGTCAGCGCGAGCGCGCCCGCGAAGTAGGTGAACAGGGCCCAACGGCGGCCGATCGTGTCGGCGAGCAGGCCCCAGACCAGCCAGCCGATCACGCCGCCGGCGTTGTAGGCCACCACGATCAGCGTGGTCGTGGTCGGGGCGGCACCCGCGGCCTTGACCGCGGCGCCCACGTACTGCGGGACCCACGTGGAGACGGCCCACCAGCCGACCAGGCTGGCGGTGGACAGCGCGAGGAGCCGCAGCATCCGGCGGCGGCTGACCCGCTCGGTGAAGATCCGGCGCAGGGTGAAGGTGGTCAGCGCCGCGTCGCCCTCGACCGCCTCGCCGCGGCGGGCCCGGCCCACCGCCGCCCGTCGACGCCGGTCCGACTCCTGCCAGAGCGGGGACTCGCCGACCCGGCGGCGGACGAACAGCACGACGACCGCGGGCAGCGCGCCGATGGCCAGCAGCCAGCGCCAGGTGCCCGGATCGGTCGGGCCGAGCAGCCAGAACACCCCGGTCGCGACGAGGAAGCCGACGCCGAAGGCGCACTGCAGCAGCGCGATGCCGCGGCCGCGGGTGCGGTCCGACCAGGTCTCGGCCACCAGGGCGCTGCCGGGGCCCCACTCCGCGCCCATGCCGAGGCCCGCGACGATCCGGAGGATCAGGAAGATCACGAAGTTGGGGGAGAGCGCCGCGAGGCCGGTCGCGATCGCGTAGGTGAGGATCGAGACCATCAGCACCCGGCGGCGGCCGAAGTAGTCGATGAGCACGCCGGAGGCGAGCCCGCCGATCGCCCACGCCACCAGCTGCACGGCGAGGACGGTGCCGAAGTACAGCGGCGAGGCGCCCTGGCCCACCAGGTCCGCCACGACGAGCCCGCCGACGAGGACGATCGAGTACGTCTCGAAACCGTCGAGCATCCAGCCGAGCCAGGCCGAGGCGAAGTTCGCCCGGCGGACCTTCGCCGGCGGGGCGGCCACCGCCCCGGGAAGGGTGGCGGTCACGACGTCTTCTCCGTCTCGATCCAGGAGACCAGGCGCTCCACGGCGTACTCGCCGAAGTCCTTCGCCGGACGCGCCTCGCCGGACTTGGCCTCGCGCGCGAACTCCTTGAGCAGCCGCAGCGCGGAGGGGTCGCGTCCGGCGAGCTCGGCGACGGTCCGCTCGACGACCGCGTCCAGGTCCGCCTCCGCGACGACCCGGGAGACCAGGCCCAGCGACAGCGCCTCGGCCGCGCCGAGCCTGCGGCCGGTGAGCACCAGGTCGTCGGCGACCTTCGGGTGCACGTGCCGGTAGAGGTAGGTGAGCACGACCAGCGGCGGCAGCCCGGCGGCCAGCTCGTCGAAGCCGAGGACGGCGGTGTCGGCAGCGATCGCCAGGTCGCTGTGCAGGGCGAGCCCGGTCCCGAAGCCCAGCGCCCGGCCGCGGACGGCGGTGACGGCGATGCCGGGGAAGGACGCGAGCAGGTCGTTCGCCGCCAGGATGAGCCGCAGGTTGTCCTGCCGGCTCACCCCGGGCACCCGCTCGCCCTTGTCCCGGCCCACGGTCAGGTCCGCGCCCGCGCCGCTGAGCAGCAGGATCGGGGTGCCGGCCGCGTGGGCCCGCTCCAGGGCGGTGAGGAAGCCCTGCATGGCGGCGTAGGTGAGGGTGTTGGCGTGCTCGGGCCGGTTCAGGGTGATCCGGGCGACCGGGCCGGTGATCGCGAAGGTCACCGGGTCGGGGCTGGTCGGGACGGGGCTGGTCATGGAGATCCTTCGGAGAGCGGAGGGAGGCCGAGGTTCGTGCGGAGGGTGCTGCCGGCGTAGTCCTGCGGGAACCGACATCGCTTGCGCAGCAACGGGACGACGTGGTCGACGACCGCGTCCAGCCCGCTCGGGAAGACGTCGATCATGAGGTTGAAACCGTCCGCTGCCCCGGCGTCCACCCAGGTGGCCGCGGTGTCCGCGAGCTCCTCGGGCGTGCCGA
Source organism: Pseudonocardia sp. (assembly GCA_025869365.1). Taxonomy (GTDB): domain Bacteria; phylum Actinomycetota; class Actinomycetes; order Mycobacteriales; family Pseudonocardiaceae; genus Pseudonocardia. The sequence continues at coordinate 14,294 of JAOZVV010000075.1, read as the reverse complement.
CGACCTGCAGGTGCCCGCCGCCGTTGGCGTAGAGCAGCTCGCGCACGGTCAGCCGTTCGCGTTCGGCGAGCCCGACCGCGGCGTCCCGGAAGCCGTGCGAGCCCCGGAACCCGTCGTTCGCGCGGATCCGCTCGACCGGGAGCGGCCGGTCGAGGTCCAGCTCGGCGACGGGCACGCCGACGCGCAGGGCGAGCTTCTCCAGCTCGGGCCCGATCCCGCGCAGCTCGTCGAGGGCGTCCTTGCGGGCGCGGGCCTCGGCGGTGGTGCTGCCGAGGACCGGGAGCAGCCCGGGCAGCACGACGACCGCGTCGGGGGAGCGGCCGTGCGCGACGGCCCGGCGGCGCAGGTCGGAACGGAAGGCGACGGCGCCGTCGAGGGTGTTCTGCGCGGTGAAGACGACGTCGGCGTAGCGGGCGGCGAGGTCGCGCCCGCCCTCCGAGGCCCCGGCCTGGAAGATCACCGGGCGGCCCTGGCGGGAGCGGGGCAGCGTCGAGGGCCCGCGGACGGCGAAGTGCGTGCCGACGTGGTCGAGCGCGTGCACCCGCGCCGGATCCACGTAGACGTTGCCCGACTTGTACCCGACGGCCGCGCCGGGCTCCCAGCTCTCCCAGAGCCCGATCACGACGTCGAGGAACTCGGCGGCGCGGGCGTAGCGCTCGTCGTGCGGCGGCAGGGGCGAGCCGCCGAAGTTGCCCGCGACCGCCGGCACGAACGTCGTCACCGCGTTCCAGCCGGCCCGGCCGCGGCTCATCGCGTCCAGGCTCGCGAAGCGCCGCGCCAGGTTGTACGGCTCGTTGAACGTGGTCGACGAGGTGCCGACCAGCCCGATCCGCTCGGTGTGCGCGGCCATCACGGCCAGCACGACGGCCGGGTCGAGCGCCCCGAGGTTGGGCCGGGCGAAGCGCTCCTCGCTGACGTCCAGGGTGTCCGCGAGGAAGATCGCGTGCAGCCCGCCGCGCTCGGCCGTGGTCGCGATCCGCGCGTAGTAGGCGGGATCGGTCTGGTCGAACGGGTCCCCGTCGCGGTACCGCCAGGCACCGTGGTGCATGCCCAGGCCCATGACGGTGGCGGTGAGGATCATGCTCCCCGAGCCGGTCATTGCCGCAGCCCTCGGGCCTTGAGCAGCGGGACGACCGCCTCGGTGAAGTACTGCAGCTCCGGCTCGTAGTCGTAGAAGCCGAGCTGCACGCCGTCGAACCCGGCGGCGTGCAGCCGGTCCAGGCTCTCCGCGACCTTCTCCGGCCCGCCGACGATCTGCAGGTGCCCGCCCAGCGCGCGGTCCGCGAGGACGTGCTGCGGCCACGCCTTGCTGTCCCCGGTGGCGTGCCGGGCGTGGTAGTTCACCAGCGACTCGTGGTCCGCGTGCGCCACGATCTCGTCCCGGTAGGCCTCGGCCTCGGCGTCGGTGTCCCGGCAGATCACCAGCGGGAAGATGATCACCTTCACCTCGCGGCCCTGCGCCCGGGCGGCCGCCTTGATCTCCGCGACGTGCGCGGGCATGGCGTCGATCGCCCCGTCGAACGCGGCCCCCGCCGGGCTGGAGGTGAACACGATGTCCGCGTGCTTCCCGGCGAAGGCGTACCCGCGCGGGGACCCGCTGGCGGCCACCAGGATCGGCCGGCCGTGGCGGGGCCGCGGGGAGACGTAGGCGTCGCGCAGGGAGTAGAACTCGCCGTCGTGGGTCAGGTTCTCCCGGCCGGCCCAGAGGTCCTCCATGACCGAGGTGAACTCGTCCGCCATGTCGTAGCGGCGGTCGTGGTCGATCCGGTCCATCCCGAACATCGGGGGCTCGCCGGTGGCGTAGCCGGTCACGATGTTCAACCCGTACCGGCCACCCGCGATGTGGTCCGCCGTCGCGGCGAACCGGGCCAGGTGCAGCGGGTGCCAGTTGCCGTACAGCACGTGCACCGTGGAGATCGACAGGATCGACGACGTCGTGGTGGACAGCGCGACCGTGGAGATGAACGGGTCCAGGAAGTTCTCGCGGTAGTGCTGCTCGCCGCCGAAGCCGCCCTGGCCGATCCACTGCTGCAGCCCGAACACGAACTCGAAGCCGGCGTTCTCGGCCAGCTGGGTGAGGTGCCGGTTGTACTCGAAGTCCCAGCGGGTGCCCCGCGGCAGGGTGGACTGGGAGAACGCGCCGGTCTGCAGCGGGAGGAACAGACCCAGCATCAACGGCTGGCTGGCGGCCCGGGACAGCGGGCTCTCCGGGTCGTCGAGCGGCGAGGGGGCGGGAACGAGTGCGCGAGCCATGGTCTCTCTCAGATCTCGGCGAGGATCCGTGCCGGGCCGGCGTCGCCGCCGCGGATCGCGAGGGGGAAGGCGAGCAGCCGCACCCGGCGGCCGCCGAGCGCGTCGAGGCCGGTGAGGTTCTCGGCGATGAGCACGTCGTTGCCGAGCAGGGTGCGGTGCACCGGGAAGTCGAAGCCCGCCGCGCGGCGGTGCACGGGCAGGTCCGGGGTGATCAGATCGACCCCGACGAACGGGATGCCCCGCTGGACCGCCCAGGCCGCCAGCTCGGGCGACAGGCTCGGGTGGTCGCCGTACTCGGGCGAGGTGAACTTCGCGCTCCACCCCGTCGCGACCAGCAGGAACTCGCCGGGCTCGGGCTCCGGGCCGCCGGCCAGGACGTCGTCGACGGTGATCTCCTCGCCCGGCTTGCGGTCCACCCGGGACACGACGGCGCTGCCGGAGAACCGCTCGACCGGGATCTCGTCGATCGACGCACCGCCGGCAACGACGTGCGACGGGGCGTCGACGTGCGTGCCCACGTGGAGCGCGAGCGTGATCGAGGAGATGTCCATCGGCGCGCCGTCGGCGATCGAGGTGATCTGGTGGCGCTCCACCTCGGGCAGGATCGGGATCTTCGGCATCCCGGCCCAGAGCGGGTGGGACAGGTCGACCAGCGTCATGCGGGCACCTCCGTGAAGAAGTCCAGGAGCTCCCACTTGGCGAGGAACTCCCGCAGCTCGGACACCGCGGTCTCGTCCAGGCCGGACCACGGGTGGACGGGACCGCCCAGGGGGCAGCCCATCAGGTCGGCGGCGGCCTTGACCGCGGGGAGGAAGCCCAGGCCCGTCCAGCGGCCGGGGAACTCCGCGAAGAACAGGGCGAGCCGGGCGGCCTCGCCGATCTCGCCGGCCTCGACGTGGGCGAGCAGCCGCGTCGCGATCGGCAGGCCGGGAGTGGGCAGCATCGCGCCGCTCCCGCCCAGGACGAGCGTGCTGAACAGCAGCTCCATGTTCGTGTAGACGTGCGCGGTGCCCTGCACCCGGTTGATCAGCCCGAGGAGCTTCGACTCGTCCCGGGAGGTCTCCTTGATCGCGACCACGTTCGGGTGGCTGCAGATCCGCGCCATCGTGTCCACCGACAGGTCCACCCCGAGGCGCGGGTTGTTGTAGAGCAGCACCGGGATCGGGCTCGCGTCGGCGAGCGTGGCGAACCAGCGGTGGGCCTCGTCCGGCGTGGGTGCCGCACCCCAGGGCTTGGGGCTGGCCACGGCGACCGCGACGGACGCGCCGCGCTCGGCGATCTCCCCGGCCAGCGCGATCGACTCCCGGATCGACGCGCTGGAGACCCCGGCGAGGACCGGCACCGTCTCCGGCAGCTCGGCGCGGGCGGTGTCGACCAGGGCGAGGCGGGTGGCCCGGCCGAGGACCTGGAACTCCTGGCTCTCGACCGCGCCGACCGTCACCGCGACCGGGGCCGCGTGCGCCAGCGCGCGCAGCTGGGCGGTGAGCCGGGCCTTGTCGACGCGCACGGTGTCCCGCACGAAGGGGGTCAGGGCGGCCACGACCAGTCCGCGGCCCAGCTCGACGTCAACCGTCATGTCTTCGACAAACCTCTCGGAGTGCCGCGGCGCGAAGGGCGGGCCGCCCGCGAGGGGTGGCTCGGCAGGGCACGCCGGGCGGGGGTGGGGAAGGGATGAACCCGGGGAAGGGACGGGGGCTCAGCCGCGGAGCGAGCGGGGCCGACAGCTCCGGCTGCCGCGGTCCCCGCGCGTGTCACGCGGGTGGGACAGGACGTCGCGCTGCGAGACGTGCCGCACGGTGCCCTCCTGCCCTCGTCGTCCTCATCCGTTCGACGCCGACAGTAGGCAGCGGTACGCGGATGTGCAACCGTGTGTCGACGCACGTCTCCACGCGTGGACGATCGTCGCCATGAGCGGGAATTTGTCCGGACAGGTGCCGTAGAGTGATCGCGCAGAGACGCAGATCGACGACCGAGGGGGGAACGCGTGGCCGCGCCTACGCCGACCGGCGCCGGGGAGGCGCAGTACCAGACGCTCCGGGACGAGATCGTCGGTGGCGCCCTGCCTCCGGGCACGACGCTGCTGGAGACGGCGATCGCGGCGCGGCTCGGCGTCGGCCGGGCGCCGGTGCGCGAGGCGATCCTGCGCCTGGAATGCGACGGACTCGTGGTCCGGGGCAGCCGCGGCCCGCAGGTCCGCACGCTCACCGCCACCGAGGTCGTCGAGATCTACCAGGCCCGGATCGCGCTGGAGGCCGAGGCGGCGGCGTCCGCCGCCGCCCACCGCTCGGCCCTGGACCTCGCCCGCCTCCGGCACGTCCACGAGGAGGCCCGGCAGGCGACGGACCCGGACCAGGTCCGGATGCTGCACGGCCGCTGGCACGCGGTGCTGCGCCAGGCCTGCCACAACCCGACCATCACCACGATCCTGGAGAGCCTCGCCCTGCAGCTGGCGCTCTACGACAGTGTCGACATGTCCCGCAACCCGAACCTCGAGTCCTCCGACGACGAGCACACCGACGTGCTCGAGGCGATCACCGCCGGAGACCAGGACGCCGCGCGCACGCTGCTGCGGGCCCATCTCGAACGCACCCGGGACGTGCGGATCGCCGCACTGGTCCGCGAGGAGTCCCCGGCCGGCTGACCGCGGCGGGCCGATCGCGGCGGGGGCGCGCGCCGCACCAGCCCGTGAGGCACGCTGACCGGGGACGGAACCGGGTGCCGTCCGGCTGGAGGGGGCGATGGACACCGTCTACGACGTCGCGATCGTGGGCGCGGGACCCGCGGGGTCGGCCGCCGCCCTGCGCGTGCGGCAGCTCCGCCCGGAGGCCCGGGTCCTGCTGCTCGACGCCGCGACCTTCCCGCGGGACAAGACCTGCGGCGACGGCGTGGCCGCGCCGGTGTTCGACCTGCTCGCCGCACTCGGCGCGCCGGGGCTGGAGGAGCTGTCCCCGCCCGTGCCCCGGTTGCGGCTGCGGACCCCGACCGGCCGGGTGGTCGACCGGTTCTGCGCGCGGCCGAATCGGGTGATCCCGCGGCTGGTCCTCGACGCCGCGCTCGTCGAGGCGGCGCTGCGCCACGGCGCGGAGCTGCGCCGGCACCGGGTGCGCCGGATGGACGTCCGGGCGGACCGGGTCGTGCTCGACGGCGAGATCGCCGCGCGCGTCGTCATCGGGGCGGACGGGGCGAACTCGGCGGTGCGGCGCCTGCTCGGTCCTCCGGTGACGCCGCCGGACGCCACCGCGGTCGCGATCCGCGGGTACACCCCGCACGACCTCGGCCGGTCCGCCCTGATGATCGAGTACGCGCAGGGCGACCACCCGGCGTACGCGTGGTCGTTCCCGCTCCCGGGTGGCGGCGCGAACGTCGGGTACGGGGTGTTCGACCGGCGGGGGAGCGAGAGCCGGCAGGCGTTCCTGGAGCAGTTGCACCGCTTGCTGCCCGGCCAGGAGCCGGACCCGGACACGGTCCGCGGCCATCACCTGCCGCTGTCGAACGGCCCGCGGCTGCATCCGGACGGGCGGGTGCTGCTGGCCGGCGACGCCGCGGCGACGGTCAACCCGCTGACCGGCGAGGGCATCTACGACGCGGTGGCCTCCGGCGCGCTGGCCGGGCAGGCCGCGCTCGAGGGAGCCGCCGCGGGCACCGTCCACCGGCGCGCCATGCACCGCGCGTTCGGCCGGCACCACCGGCACAGCGGCGCGCTGGCGCGGCTGATGGCCCGGCCGCGGTTCCTGGACGCGGCGATCGCGGCGGCGGGTGCGCACCAGTCCGTCTTCGACGCCGCGGTGGACCTCGGGCTGGCCCGCGGCACCGTCCCGCCCGTCGCGTTCGCGCTGGTCCTCGCCCGGCTGCGGCCCTTCTAGGGGCCGACCAGCGCGGGCCCGACCGCCACCAGCAGGACGACGGCGATGCCCGCCACCACCAGCACCGCCCGGAACGGCGCCCGCGAGCCCGGCCGGCGACCCGCCCGGAACCCACCCGCGAGCACCAGGGCCGCCACGACCGGGACCGCGAGTGCGAGCGGGCGCGGGATCGGGGCCGCGACGGCGAGCACGACCGTCGCGGCCAGGAGCAGGACCGCGGCGGCCACCCGGCTCCGGGCCGCGCCGAGGCGGTGCGGCAGCCCGCGCACACCGGTCGCCGCGTCGTCGTCGAGGTCGGGGAGGACGTTCGCGAAGTGCGCGCCCGCGCCGACGAGCGCCCCGGCGGCCGGCAGCCACCACGGCGGCACCGGCGAGCCCGGCAGGGCGACGACGACCACCACCGGCAGCAGCCCGAAGCACACGACGTACGGCGCGACCGACCAGGCCGTCGACTTCAGCCCCAGGTCGTAGGCCCACCCGGCCGCGACGGCCACCAGGTGCAGCAGGCCTGCCCACAGCCCGCAGGCCAGGGACAGCGGTACGCACGCGACCGCCGCGACCGCCGTCGCGATCCCGACCGTGCGCGCGGACACGTCACCGGCGACGACGGGTTTGTCCGTGCGCCCGACCGCCCGGTCCCGCTCGGCGTCGAGGGAGTCGTTGAGCCAGCCGATGGAGAGCTGCCCGCTCAGCACCGCGAGCGCGATCAGCAGCACCCCGGTCGGGGAGTGGCCCGTCGTCACCGCGAGAGCGGTGATCATGAGCGTGACGGCCGCCGTCGGCTCGGGGTGGCAGGACCGGAGCAACGCGATCGTGGTCGTCCCGTAGCGCCGCATGGGCCCGAGTCTGACACTCTCGGGGGGTGGCCGACGTCCGTGAAGGTGCTCCGCCGGACAGGGCCGGGCGCGGCAGGATGCGCAACGATCCGGGCCAGTACGACGACCTCGTCGACGAGTGGTGGGACCCGCGGGGCGGTTTCGCGATGCTGCACTGGCTCGCGGCGGCCCGGGCGGACCTGGTGCCCCCGGCCGGGCCGGGCGGCGGGCTCCTCGTCGATCTCGGGTGCGGCGGCGGGCTGCTCGCGCCCCGGATCGCCGGGAAGGGCTACCGCCACGTCGGGGTGGACCTGACGGCGACGGCCCTGCGGCAGGCCGGCGAGCACGGGGTCGCGGCGGTGCGGGGGGACGTCGCCCGGGTGCCGCTGACGACCGGCTGCGCGGACGTCGTCGTGGCCGGGGAGATCCTGGAACACGTCCCGGACCTGCCCGCCGTCCTGGCCGAGGCCTGCCGGGTGCTGCGGCCGGGCGGGCTGCTCGTCCTGGACACCATCGCGGCCACCGCGCTCGCCCGGCTCGTCGCCGTCACCCTCGCCGAACGCCTGCCGGGCGGGCCGCCGCCGGGCATCCACGATCCGCGCCTGTTCGTGGACCGGGGGATCCTGCGCCGGGAGTGCGCGCGGCACGGCGTCGCCCTGGAGCTGCGGGGGATCCGGCCGTCGCTCGTCGATCTCCTGCGCTGGGCGGCCGGGCGCGCGGACCTGGTGCGGATGGTCCCGGTGCCGACGACGGCGGTGCTGTTCCAGGGCGTCGGCCGGCGGGGCCCGGTGTGAGGCCCGGCGGCGGGGCGATCGTCACCGGCTTCGGCACCGCCCTGCCCGGTGCGGCGCTGGAGCAGCCGGAGGTGTGGGAGCGGTGCTTCGCCGGGCACTTCACGGACGACCGGGTGGCCGGGCGGATCTTCCGCGGAGCCGGGGTGCGGCGCCGGCACGCGGCGGTGAACCCGATGGCCGAGGACGTCTCGGGCTGGTCGACCGGGGACCGGATGCGCCGCTACGGCGTCGAGGCGCTCCCGCTCGGCAAGGAGGCCGTCGGCGCCGCGCTGGCGGACGCCGGGCTGCGGCCCGAGGACGTCGGCCAGTTCGCGGTCGTCTCCTGCACCGGGTACGCGACCCCCGGCCTGGACATCCGGATCGCCGCGGACCTCGGGATGGCCCCGCACCTGCAACGACTCGTCGTCGGACACATGGGCTGCTACGCCGCGATCCCCGGGCTGGGCGCGGTCTCGGACTACGTCGTGGCCCGTGGCCGGCCCGCCCTGCTCCTCTGCTGCGAGCTGACGTCGCTGCACGTGCAGCCGCGGTCCGACGACCTGGGCCAGGCCGTCTCGCACGCGTTGTTCGGCGACGCGGCGGTGGCCGTCGTGGTCGAGCCGGGACAGCGGCCCGGGCGCGAGGCCCCGGGTCTGGAGGTGGTCGACGTCGCCGCCGTGACGGACCCGGCGACCGCGGACCACATGACCTGGGACGTCACCGATCTGGGCTTCCGGATGGGGCTGTCCCCCGAGGTACCGCGGGTCCTCGGCCGGCACGTCCGCGGCATGGTGACCGGCCTGCTCGGGCGGCACGGCCTCGCGATCGGCGACGTCGACGGCTGGGCCGTGCACCCGGGCGGGCCGAAGATCCTGGACACCGTGGCCGAGCGGCTGGACCTGCCCGGCGACGCCCTGGACGCCTCGCGCGGCGTGCTGGCCGAGCGGGGCAACTGCTCGTCCGCGACCGTGCTGATGGTGCTCGACGCCCTCCGCGACGCCGGCCGGCCACGCCGGAGCCGTACGGTCGTCGCGATGGCCTTCGGCCCCGGGCTCACCCTCTATGCCGCCCTGCTGCGGGCGCGCTGAACGCCGATCGACGCGAGGACGGGAGAGGTATGGGCGCCAGGGGACGCGAACAGGTCGTGCTGCTCGACGACGACGGGCGGGCCGTCGGGGTGGCGGACAAGGAGACCGTGCACGGGGAGACCACACCCCGCCACCTCGCCTTCTCCTGCTACGGCTTCGACAGCGCCGGGCGGTTGCTGATCACCCGGCGCTCCCGGCACAAACGCACCTTCCCGCTGCTGTGGACCAACACGTGCTGCGGGCACCCGGCGCCCGGGGAGGACCCGGAGGACGCCGTGCACCGCCGCCTCGCGGACGAGCTGGGCCTGCGGGCGTCGGGTCTGCGCCTGGTCCTGCCGGACTTCGGGTACCGGGCGTCGTTCGAGGGCGTCGAGGAGAACGAGCTGTGCCCGGTCTTCGTCTGCACGCTGACCGGCGAGCCGCGGCCGGACCCGGCCGAGGTCGAGGACTTCCGGTGGTGGAGCTGGCCGCGGTTCCTCGAGGCGGCCGAGGACCCGGAGAGCGGTCTGTCGCCCTGGGCCCGGCTGCAGGCCTCGCTGCTCGACGGCCTCGGCGTCGTCCCCTCGGCCGGCTGAGGACCGCTCACCCGCCCGGGCGGGCCGCCGACGCGAGGACGACGCGGTCCGGGCGCAGCAGGACCGCCGCGCAGCCGCCCTCCTGCAACCAGGTCCGCAGCTCGGCGCAGTCCACGCGGACGTCCCCCTCCCCGGTCCCGACCTGCACCACGCGGGCCCGCAGCAGCCGCGCCCGCGCGCGCAGGCCTGCGGGGACCGGGCCGTCGGTGAGCAGGACGTGGCCGGAGGGCAGGGCCTCGTCGAGCAGGACCGGGCGGCCGTCGAGCGTGACGACGGGCTGGGGACAGACGGCCCCGGTGAGGTCCCGACGGTCGCGGCGCGGATCCACCTGGAAGCCCGCGGGGTGGCGGGTGACGAGCCCCCGCGCCGCCCGCGCGCGCACGCCGGGCAGCCGCAGCGCGCTCCTGGCCAGCGAGCCCCCCACCGCCGCGACGGCGTCGCGGCCGCCCGTCATGGCCCGGCCGACCCGGACCGCGCCCTTGATCATCGCCTCCACCTGTGGGCCGCGTTCGTGCTGGTAGCTGTCCAGCATCCGGTCCTCCAGGGCCGGGGGGACGTCCCCGCGCAGGACCGCCGCGAGCTTCCAGGCCAGGTTGTGGGCGTCCCGCAGGCCGGCGCCGAGGCCCTGGCCGATGAACGGCGGGCTCTGGTGGGCGGCGTCGCCGAGGAGCAGGACCCGCCCGTCCCGCCAGCGGCCCGCGATCCGCGCCCGGAACACGTACTCCGCCGCGCGCACCACCTCCAGCTCCTCCGCCCGGACGTCCCGGCGCCACGGTGCGGTGAGCTCGTCGAGGCGGGCCAGCAGGTCGTCGGCGCTCTCGTCGCGGCGCATCCGGAACTCCCACCGGTAGCGGTGGCCCGGCAGGGCCAGGAACGTCGCGGCGCGGCGCGGGTCGCAGATCTGGTCGACGCCGCCCCAGCCGGGGATCGGGCGGGCGCAGCGCACGTCGACCACGAACCAGCGCTCGGTGAACCCCAGGTCCCGGCTCCGGGGACCCATCCCCTCGCGGACCGTGCTGGTCGCGCCGTCGCAACCGAGGACGGCGTCGAACTCCTCGTGGTCGAGCTCGCCACCCGGGCCGGCACCGGAGGGGAGGCGGCGCAGGGTGACCCGGCCGGCGGGGAAGACGTCGATGAGCTCGACCCCCGGCCGCAGCCTGACCAGCGGGGACCGCTGCACCTTCGCCCACAGCATCTCCTCGAGCGCAGGCTGGTCGAAGACGTTCGACTCCGGCCAGCCGTGCCGGCCGTCCGTCCTGCGCGTGAACACCGCGAACGGGCGGTGCCGGGCGTCGAGCAGGCGCAGCCCGGCGGACGGCCTGCTGATCGCGGCGAACGCCTCGGCGACCCCCGCCCGCTGCAGGATCCGGACGGACTCGTCGTCCAGGTGCACGGCCCGCGGCAGCGGATGGGGCGCCGAACGGCGCTCGACGACGGTGCTCGCCACGCCCTCCCGGGCGAGCAGCAGGGAGACCACGAGCCCGGTCGGCCCCGCGCCCACCACCAGCACCCGGGGCGTGCCGCGACCGGGGTACCGGCCGTCCACCGATGTCGTCATCCGCCTCCCTTCGCCGAGCGGAGTGTGCCGGACGGCGCGTGCCGGGCCCGACACCGGACCGGTACGGCCGTGATCGAACCATTCCGGTGGCGATCTCGGCGAGAGGTGTGGGGCCGCGCGGCCTCAGCGCTCGGGGGTCAGGGTCGGCCGGCCGTCGGAGACCCCCAGCCGCACGCGGTCCCCGGCCCGGATCTCCCCGCCGAGGAGCAGCCGGGACAGCGGCCGCTCGATGGTCCGCGCGATCATCCGGCGCAGCGGCCGCGCCCCGAGACCGGGCTCGAGCCCGAGCGTGGCGAGGTGGTCCAGCGCCGCGTCGTCGACCAGGAGCCCGATGCCCTGCGCCGTGAGCCGGGTGGCGGTCTCGGCGAGCAGCAGGGCGGTGATGCGGCGCAGGTGGCCGCCGTCGAGGGCCTCGAAGAGCACGACGTCGTCGACACGGTTGAGGAACTCCGGCCGCAGCCGCTGCCGGACGATCGTGAGGACCTGGTCCCGGACGGCCTCGACGGGACGGCCCGCGGCGGACGCGGCGAGGATCTCCTCGGCGCCGAGGTTGCTGGTCATGATCACGACCGAATGCCGGAAGTCCACGATCCGGCCGCGGGCGTCGGTGAGCCGGCCCGCGTCGAGGACCTGGAGCAACGTGGCGGTGACCTCGCCGTGCGCCTTCTCGATCTCGTCGAGCAGGACGACGGTGTAGGGGTCCCGCCGGACGGCCTCGGTGAGCTGGCCCGCGTCGTCGTGGCCGATGTAGCCGGGCGGGGCGCCGATCAGCCGGGTGACGGCCGAGCGGTCCGCGTACTCGCTCATGTCGAGCCGGACCATGTGCTCGTCCGATCCGAACAGCTCGGCGGCGAGCGCGCGGGCCAGCTCGGTCTTGCCGACGCCGGTGGGGCCGAGGAACAGGAACGAGCCGACGGGCCGGTCCGGGCTGGAGAGCCCGGCCCGGCCGCTGCGCACCGCGTCCGCCACGGCCTCGACGGCCTCGTCCTGGCCGACGACCCGGCGGTGCAGGTGGGTCTCGAGGTCGAGCAGCCGCTGCCGGTCCGTCGCGCCGAGGCGGGCGACCGGGATGCCGGTGCGGTCCGCGACGATCCGGGCCACGTCGTCCGCGGTGATCTCGGGCGTGCCGGCGCCGGGCGGGCCGTTCTCCAGGACGAGCCGGTCGAGCTCGCGGTCCAGCAGCGCGACGCGCTCGGCGTCCCCGGCGTCCGTCGCGACCTCCCGGGCGCGGACGAGCTCGTCGGTCTGCCGGTCCCCGCTCGCCCGCGGGCGCAGGTGGGCCCGGGCGGCGGCCCGGTCCATCAGGTCGATCGCCTTGTCCGGCAGGAACCGGTCCCGCAGGTAGCGGTCGGACAGCGACACCGCGGCGTCGACGGCGGCGTCGGTGATCCGGACGCGATGGTGCTCCTCGTAGCGGGCCCGCAGGCCGCGCAGGATCTCCCCGGTCTGCGCGAGGGACGGCTCCGGGACGACGACGCGTTCGAAGCGCCGGTCCAGCGCCTGGTCCCGCTCGATGTGCCGGCGATGGTCCTCGACCGTCGTCGCCCCGACGATCTGCAGCTCACCGCGGGCGAGCGCGGGTTTGAGGATCGCGCCCGCGTCCATCGGCGAGTTCTCGCCCGACCCCGCGCCCACCACGAGGTGCAGCTCGTCGATGAAGACCACGACGGAACGCTCGGCGGCCACGACCTCCCGGACGACGCCGGTGAGGCGTTCCTCGAACTCGCCGCGGTACTTCGTCCCGGCCACCATCCCGGCGAGGTCCAGGGCGATCACCCGGACGTCCCGCAGCGACGCCGGGACCCGCCCGGCGGCCACCCGGTGCGCCAGCCCCTCGACGATCGCCGTCTTGCCGACGCCGGGGTCCCCGACCAGCACCGGGTTGTTCTTGGTGCGCCGGGCGAGCACCTCGACGACCTGGTCCAGCACGTCGTCGCGGCCGATCACGGGATCGAGCCGGCCGGCCCGGGCGTCCGCGGTGAGGTCCCGGCCGTAGCGGTCCAGCGTCCGGGTGGACGCGCTGCGCGCAGGACGGTCCGGCGCGGGCCGGTCCGTCTCCTGGGCGAGGTCGAGCCCGGAGAACAGCCGGCTGACCAGGTCCTCGAGCGGCCCGAAGGCGCCATCGAACGGATCCTGCGGCATGGTGCGCCTCCTCGGCGGATCTGGTCCGCCTCCTCCGTTGTACCCCGCCGCTCCCCGGTGCTGCTCAGGACAGGTGCACCGGCTCCGGGTCCGACTTGGGGGACCGGCCCGAGCCGTCGCCGTCCTGGCCCGCGCCGCCGTCGGGCCCCGGTCCCGTCCCGGCGGGGACGAGGGACACGATGACGGACTTGTACGCCGGCTGGTTGCTCGACACCGCGATGGAGTCCAGCGGCACCAGCGGGTTGGTCTCCGGGTAGTACGCCGCCGCCGAACCGCGCGGGGTGTCGTACTCGACGATCCGGAACTCCCGGGCGCAGCGCTCGATGTCGTCGTCGTCCCACCTCGTCACGAGGTCCACCATGTCCCCGTTCGAGAAGCCGAGCGCGGTGATGTCCTCGCGGTGCAGGAACACCACGCGCCGGCCGCCCTCGACGCCGCGGTAGCGGTCGCTGAGCCCGTAGATCGTGGTGTTGAACTGGTCGTGGCTGCGCAGGGTCTGCAGCACGACGTGTCCCGGCGGCACCTGCAGCAGCTCGATGGGGGACGCCGCGAACTCGGCGCGCCCGGAACCGGTGTCGAAGGTGCGCGAGTCCCGCGGCGGGTGCGGCATCAGGTAGCCGCCCGGACGTCGGACGTTCACCTCGTAGCTCTCGCACCCCGGCACCACGCGCGAGATGTGCGCGCGGATGGCCCGGTAGTCGTCCCGCATGGCTCGCCAGTCGATGCCGTACCGGTCGCCGATCGTCGCCTCGGCGATCGAGGTGAGGATCGAGACCTCGGAGCGCAGGTGCCCACTCGCCGGGGCCAGCGGGCCGCGCGAGGAGTGGACCGAGCACGTCGAGTCCTCGACGGAGATCCACTGCTCCCCGGAGGCCTGGACATCGGTCTCCGTGCGGCCCAGGGCCGGCAGGATCAGCGCGGTCTCGCCGCAGACCAGGTGGGAGCGGTTGAGCTTGGTCGAGATCTGCACCGTCATCCGGAGCTTCCGCAGCGCCTCCGCGGTCACGTCGGTGTCCGGCGTGGCCTGCGTGAAGTTGCCGCCGAGGCCCACGAAGACGTGGATCTTCCCGTCCCGCATCCCGCGGATGGAGCCGACCACGTCCTGGCCGTTCTCCCGGGGCGGGTCGAAGCCGAACTCCTCCTGCAGCGCGTCCAGGAAGGAGCCGGGGGCACGCTCCCAGATGCCCATCGTCCGGTCGCCCTGGACGTTGGAGTGGCCGCGGACCG
>JAOZVV010000074.1 GCA_025869365.1 Pseudonocardia sp. | reverse complement strand
CGGCTGCTCCCGCTCGTCGAGGACACCGGCTGGTTCTTCGACACCGAGCTGCTGGTCCTGGCCGAACGCTCCGGCCTGCGCATCCACGAGGTCCCGGTGGACTGGGTCGACGACCCGAACTCGACGGTGGACATCGTCGCCACCGCGACGGCGGACCTGAAGGGCGTCCTGCGCGTCGGCCGGGCCCTGGCCTCCGGCGCGCTGCCGGTCCGCGAGCTGCGCGCCCAGCTCGGCCGCGAACCCCTGGAGGCCGACGTGCCCGGGGTCCCCACCGGCATGACCTCCCAGCTCGCCCGGTTCGCCGCCATCGGCGTGGCCAGCACGCTGGTCAACCTGCTGCTCTACCTGATGTTCCGCACGTTCACGGGTCCGATCGCCGCCAACGTCGTCGCGCTGCTGCTCACCACCGTCGCGAACACCGCGGCCAACCGGCGTCTGACGTTCGGCGTGCGCGGTCGCGACGGCGCCGCCCGCCACCAGTTCCAGGGCCTGATCGTGTTCGGCATCGGCCTCGGCCTGACGACCGGGGCCCTCGCGCTGCTCACGATGATCGTGCCGAACCCCGGGACGCTGCCGGAGCTCGCGGTGATCGTCGCCGCGAACCTCGTGGCGACCGTCATCCGGTTCGTCCTCTTCCGTGCCTGGGTGTTCCGCGGGCGCCGCGCCGCAACCGCCGCGACCGCCGACGCCACCACCGAACTCGCCGCCTGAGACTGCTCCCCGGAGGACTCCCTCTCGTGACCACCACACTCCACACCGACGACGCCGTCCGCCCACCCGCGGACCCGGGTCCCGCGGACCCCACCCCCACCACACCACGCCCCGGCTGGGAGCGCCCGGCGCTCGCCCTGCTGCTCGTCGGCACCGGGGCCGCCTACCTGTGGAACCTCGGCGCCTCGGGCTGGGCGAACTCGTTCTACGCTGCCGCCGTACAGGCCGGGACGCAGAGCTGGACGGCGTTCTTCTTCGGCTCGCTGGACTCCGGCAACGCGATCACGGTGGACAAGCCGCCCGCGTCGCTGTGGGTGATGGAGCTGTCCGGGAGGCTCTTCGGGTTCTCGTCGTGGAGCATGCTGGTCCCGCAGGCGCTGATGGCCGTCGCGGCCGTCGCGCTGCTGTGGGCCGCGGTGCGCCGGGTGGCCGGGCCGGGCGCCGGGCTGCTCGCCGGGCTCGTGCTCACGCTGACCCCGGTGGCCGCGCTGATGTTCCGGTTCGACAACCCGGACGCGCTGCTGGTCCTGCTGATGGTCGCGGCCGGCTACTGCGTGACGCGGGCGATCGAGAAGGCCGGGACGCGCTGGATCGTGCTGGCCGGGCTGCTGCTCGGCTTCGCCTTCCTGACGAAGATGCTGCAGGCCTTCCTGGTCCTGCCCGGCCTGGCCGTCGCCTACTACTGGGCGGCACCGACGACCGCATGGCGCCGCGTCCGGCAGCTCCTCGCGGCCGGGGTCGGGATCGCCGTCGGGGCGGGATGGTGGCTCCTCGCGGTCGCGCTGTGGCCGGCGGAGTCGAGGCCCTACATCGGCGGATCGACGGACAACAGCCCCCTGGAGCTGGCCTTCGGCTACAACGGCCTCGGCCGGATCTTCGGCGGTGAGCGCGGCGGCCGCCTGGTCACGGAGGCCGGGGGCGCGGCCGCCGATGCCGGACGGGCGGCGGCCGGCGGGTTCGGTGGCGCGATCCGCGGCGCGGTTCCGGGCGGCGGGGCCGCGCCGGGTGCCGCCGGCGGCCTGCCGGGCGGAGGCGGGCCGGGCGGGGGCATGTTCGGCGGTGGCACCGGGCTCTCGCGCCTGTTCAGCACCTCGTTCGGCACCCAGATCAGCTGGCTGCTGCCCGCGGCGCTGATCCTGCTGGTCGCCGCGCTGTACCTGACCCGGCGGGCGCCGCGGACGGACCGGGTGCGCGGCGCCCTGCTCCTGTGGGGCGGCTGGACGCTGGTCTCCGCGCTGGTCTTCAGCTTCATGAGCGGCACGATCCACCCCTACTACTCCCTGGTGCTCGCGCCGGGGATCGCGGCGCTCGTCGCGGTCGGCGGACGGGAGGCCTGGCGGGCCCGGGACACCTGGCTCGGCCGCGGCACGCTCGCCGTCACCTCCGCGGTCACCGCGGTGTGGGCGTCCGTGATGCTGGGGTGGTCGCCGACCTTCCTGCCGTGGCTGCGCTGGGTGGTGCCGGCCGTCGGGCTGCTCGCGGCGGCGGGGCTGCTGGTGCCGGCCGGTCGGCGCCGCTGGGCGGGGGTCGTGGCGGGTGCCGCGGTACTCGCCGGGCTGGCCGCACCCGCCGCCTACGCGGCGGACACGATCGGCACCCCGCACACGGGATCGACCCCGACGGCGGGTCCGGCGGTCGCGCGCGAGACCGGCTTCGGCGGGGCCGGCACGCGGTTCGGTGGTCGGGGTGCGGCCGGCGACGGGACGACCCGGGAGCGGGGCACGGGCGGGGACGGATCGCCCGGGGCACCCCCGCCGACCGGGGACACAGGCGGGTTCGGCGCCGGCGGGTTCGGGGCCGGCGGGTTCGGGGCCGGCGGGTTCGGCGAGCAGAGCACGGACCCCGCGCTGGTCGCCCTGCTCCGCAGCGCCGGGGACGTCCGATGGGCCGCGGCGACCAGCGGGTCCCAGGGCGCCGCGTCCATGGAGCTGGCCAGCGGCACGTCCGTGATGGCGATGGGCGGCTTCACCGGCTCGGACCCCTACCCGACCCTGGAGCAGTTCCAGGCCTACGTCGCGAACGGGGACGTCCGCTACTTCGTCGGCGGAGGCGGCATGGGCGGCGGCCGGGGCGGTGCGTCGTCGGCGATCACCACCTGGGTGGAACAGAACTTCACCCCGACGACCGTGGGCACCCGCACCGTCTACGACCTGCAGTCCCCCTGACCCGTCCCCCTGACCCGGGCACCCTGGAGCCACACCGCGCTCCCACGCCCCCGAACGTCGCGTTGTGGCTCCACAACGCGCTCTCACGCCCCCGGACGTCGCGTTGTGGCTCCACGACGCGGCGTCCGGGCGGGAGACGGCAGACTGGGGGCGTGGTTGATCTGCGCACCGCGACCGGACACGCCGTCGACGCGATCCTCGGGACCACCCGTGCCCTGGGCGCGCTGACCCGATCCGGGGTCGTGCGGCCGGTACGGCCGGACCGCTTGCCGGGCATGGGCGCCGGGCTCCTGCGCTACCGGCTGAGCCTGACGGCCGGGTACGCGCTGGGCGCCGCCCGGCATCCGGACCGGCCCGCGATCGTCGACGACGACGGGACCCTGACCTACGCCGAGGTGCACGAGCGCACGGACCGGCTGGCCCGCGGGCTCGCCGCGCTCGGTGTCGGCGAGGGCAGCCGGGTCGGGGTGCTGTGCCGCAACCACCGCGGTGCGATCGAGACACTCGTCGGGGCCGGGAAGCTCGGTGCGGACGTCGTCCTGCTCAACACCGGCCTCCCGGCCGCCCAGATGCGGGAGATAGCCGACGAGCTGAGGCTGCACACGGTCGTCGCGGACGACGAGTTCACCGGCGTGGTGCCGGAGTCCGTCCGGGTGATCACGAGCGGCCGAGGCGTCGACGAGCTGCTGGGCCGCGGCGCCTCCGGCGAGCTGCCGTCCAGGGTCGGCCAGGGCCGCATGATCGTCCTGACGTCCGGGACCACCGGGACGCCGAAGGGCGCCAAGCGACCGCACCTGTCCACGCTGGCGCCCGCGGCGTCGATCCTCTCGGTCATCCCGTTCCGTGCCGGCGACCGGGTGCTGATCTCCGCCCCGCTCTTCCACACCTGGGGCAACGCGGGCCTGCTGATCGCGGTCCTGCACGGGTCCACCGTCGTGCTGCGCAGGACCTTCGAACCGAGGTCCTTCCTCGACACGGTCTCCCGGGAGCGCTGCGACGCCGTCGTCGCCGTCCCGGTGATGATCCAGCGGCTGTGCGGGTACGCCGCCGAGAACGACATCGGGTGGGGTGACCACCGGCCGCGGCTCGTCGCGGTCAGCGGGTCGGCGCTGTCCGGTGGGCTCGCGACCGAGTTCGTGGACCGCTTCGGTGACCGCCTCTACAACCTCTACGGCTCCACCGAGGTCTCCTGGGTGAGCATCGCCGGGCCCGCGGACCTGCGTGCCGCGCCCGGCACCGCGGGCCGGGCACCCGCGGGGACCAGGCTGATGATCCTCGACGCCGACGGCCGCTCGGTCCCGCCCGGGACGGACGGGCGGGTCTTCGTCCGCAACGACCTCCCGTTCGAGGGGTACACCCGCGCGGGCGCCGAGGTCGAGACCCTCGACGGCATGATCGGCACCGGGGACGTCGGGCACCTCGACGACGCCGGACGGCTGCACCTCACCGGACGCGGGGACGACATGATCGTCTCGGGTGGGGAGAACGTGCACCCCGGGCCCGTCGAGGAGATCATCACGGCCTTGCCGGAGGTCCGCGAGGCCGTCGTCGTCGGGGTGCCGGACGAGAGGTTCGGGCAGCGGCTGGCCGCCTACGTCGTCCTCGCCCCGGGCGCCTCGCTCACCGCGGACGAGGTGCGGGCGGCGGTGAAGGAGAAGGCCGCCCGGTTCGCCGTCCCGCGGGACGTGGTCTTCCTGGACGAGCTGCCGCGCAACCAGACCGGCAAGGTCGCCACGCGTGACCTGCCGGCCACCGATGGCTGAGCAGGAGTCACCCGATCGACTTAGGGTGCCCTAAGGTAGAGTCCGGCGATGGCCGGGCCCACTCACGACAGGCGTTGCTCGGCCGTGTCCGCCGGGCACGGCGAGCCGCTGGCGGGCACGGCCTTCGTCGATTCCCGCCTGCTCTGCGTCGAGCATCTCGGCCCCTGGCCGCGTTCCGTCGACCGGCATCCCGATCCGGCGCTCGCGGCACTCGCGGAGCGCGCCCGCGCGGCAGGCCGGCGCCTGCTGCTCATCCGCCGCCCGGGCCGCCGCCCCGTCCCGGACTCCGAGCGCACCGTGCTGCTCGCGGACACCGCCCCCGGAGCCGTCCGGGTGGGGGCACTGCGGGTCCGCGGCCCCGAGGAACTGGCGGACGTCCCGCTCGACGACGCGGGCGCCGGCGCCCCCGTCGACGCGCCGATGCTGCTGGTCTGCACGCACGGCACCCGAGACCTCTGCTGCGCGGTCGAGGGCCGCGCGCTCGCCGGCGCGGTGCTGGCCGCGGAGCCGGAGGACCGCCCCGGGCGACGCGGACCCGCGGGGCTCTGGGAGTGCAGCCACCTCGGCGGGCACCGGTTCGCACCCACCGCGCTCGTGCTGCCCACCGGGTATCTCTACGGGCGGCTCGACGCCGCGTCCGCCGTCGCCGCCCGGAAGGCCGCCGGGAAGGGCGAGGTGGAGACGGCGCTGTGCCGTGGCCGGATCGCCCTCGAACCGGCCGGTCAGGTCGCGGAGCTGCGGATCCGGGAGGCCGAGGGGCTGCGGGACACCGACGCCCTGGAGATCGGCCCCGCGGTCCCGGTCCCCGGGCGCGCGAGCCCGGCCGCGCCCGGGGTCACCTCGGGCGAGGGACCGCTGGACGTGCCGGTCCGGGCCTCGGACGGGCGCCGCTGGCTGGTCCGGGTCGTGCCCTCCGTCGGCGCGGCGCGACCGCTGTCCTGTGGCGCGGGCCTGGCCCGCGTCTCACCGCTCGTCGCGACCGCGGTCCGGGTCCTCGCGTAGCGGCGGTCCGGCGCGGCGCCGCCGTCAGAAGTACCGCTCCAGCACGACGGCGAGGCCGTCCTCGACCACCGTCGCGGTGACCTCGTCCGCGTCCGCCCGCACCTCGGCGGGAGCCTGCCCCATCGCGACGCCGTGTCCCGCCCAGCGCAACATCGCGCGGTCGTTGTCCCCGTCACCGGCGGCGAGCACGTCCTCCTGCTCGATCCCGAGCTCCGCGGCGACGTCCGCGAGCGCGGAGGCCTTCGAGACCCCGGCCGGGACGAGCGTGACCCAGGCCAGCTCGTGATCGACGGTCAGCGTGGCGTCCGGGACGTCGAGCAGGGTGGCCCGTTCGGCCGTCTCCGCGGGGCTGTGACCGGGCCAGTAGGCGATGATCTTCGGGGTCGGGCGGGCGAGGAGGTCCTCCTCCGGGACGACCGTGACCACGCCGGCGAGGATGCCGTCCGGGAACGGCTCCGTCACCCGCTGCCCCACCCCGACGTGCTCCGAGCCCAGGTGCGCGCCGGGGAAGGTCTCCCGCAGCGCCATGAACGCCTTCGCCGGGTCGAACGTCCGGATCGCCGCCACCGACCGCGTCGCCGTGTCCAGGACGACCGCGCCGTTCGAGCAGACCGTCGTGCCCGTGGTGAGGCGCAGCTCGTCGAGGATCCCGCCGACGCCGATCACCGTGCGCCCCGTGCAGATCATCACCACCGCCTCCTCCGCCGCGGCCCGCACCGCGGCGACGACCCGCGCGGAGGGCGGGGAATGCTGGTGGATCGTGGTGCCGTCGACGTCGAGGGCGATCAGACGCGGCTTCCATCCGGGGGGTCGCACACCTCCGACCCTAACCCGACGCGGTGTCGCCGCCGGCGCCGCGGAGAGTCCGGGCGCGGGCCGTGCGCGGCGTTCGGCAGAGTGGGGGCATGCAGACTGCGCAGCCGTCGGGGTCGGTCGGGCTCCCGCTCCGTCCGCCGGCCCATCAGGTGGACCCGCGCGCGACCACCTGGTGGCGCCTGCGGGGGCTGGCGACCACCGTCGTCGTCGCGGTGCCGCAGCTCGTCGTCGTGCTGATCCTGGGCGGGCCGGCCTGGCTGGTGGGGACGCTCGTCGCGACGGTCGTCGCCGGGCTGGTCTACGCGGCCGTCGTCCCCGGCGTGCTGTTCCGCATCCACCGCTGGGAGATCACGGACGAGGCCGTCTACACGCTCTCCGGCTGGATCGTGCGGGAGTGGCGGATCGCACCGATCTCGCGGGTGCAGACCGTGGACACCGAGCACGGGCCGTTGCAGCAGTTCCTCGGGCTGGCGAGCGTGACCGTCACGACAGCGTCCGCGCGCGGGCCGGTGACGATCCGCGGGCTGGCGGCCGCGGACGCGGCCGAGCTCGCCCGTCAGCTCACCGAGACCACTCAGGCCGCGGCGGGCGACGCCACGTGACCCTGTCGGCGGCCGCCACCGCCGAGGTGGGACGGCACGAGGCCCCGTGGCGGCGGCTGGACCCCCGGATGCTGGTCGTCGGGCCCGCCGGGCAGCTCGTGCGGCTGCTGCCGCTGCTGCTCATCGTCGTGGTCACGGGGCAGGGCGACACCCCACGGCTGCTGATCGCGGCCGGGATCACGGCGCTCGTGGTGATCGGCGGGGTGGTGCGCTGGCGCACCACCCGCTACCGGATCACCCCCGAACGGGTGGAGCTGCACAGCGGACTCGTGCGCAGGCAGCACCGTTCGGTGCCACGGGACCGGATCCGCACCGTGGACCTGACCTCTCCCCTGCTGCACCGCGTGTTCCGGCTGTCCGTGGTGACCGTGCACGCGGCGGACTCCGCGAGCGCCGCCGAGCGCAACGGGCTGGGGCTCGACGCCGTCAGTGCGGCCGAGGGCGAACGGCTGCGGCAGGAGCTGCTGGAGCGCTCCCCTGCTGCGCCCGTCCCGGACGAGCCCGCGGCCGCGGAGCCCGAGCTGCTGGCCGGGATGAACTGGGCCTGGCTCCGGTTCGCGCCGCTGACGTTCTCGTCGCTGGCCGGGGTGGGGGCGGTCCTCGCGGCGGGGTTCAACCTGCTCAGCGAGCTACGGGTGGACCCGCGGGACGTCCCGGGCGTCGACGACGCGGCGGAACGGCTGGCGGACGGGCCGGTGTGGGTCGCGGTCGGGGCCGTCGGGGTGCTGCTTCTGGTGCTCGCCGTCGTCGGGTCGACCGCGCTGTTCATCGAGCGATGGTGGGGATACCGGCTGACCCGCGAGCCCGACGGAACGCTCCGGGTGCACCGCGGGCTGCTGACGCGCCGCTCCTTGTCCGTCTCAGAGCAGCGGCTGCGCGGGGTCGAGGTGACGGAGCCGCTGCTGCTCCGGGCGGGTCGGGGGGCGCGGACCACGGCACTCTCGACGGGCCTCGGGAAGGAGTCCCAGGGCGGGGCGCTCCAGCCCCCCACCCCCCGGGCCGAGGCGCACCGGATCGGTGCCGCCGCGCTGACCCCGACCTTCAGCAAAGCCACTTTCCTGCCAGATTCCTACATGAATGTGGCTTTGCTGAAGTCACCGCCCTCGCTCACCCCGCTCACCCGCCACCCCCGGGTTGCCTTGCGACGTCGGATGACCCGGGCACTCGGGTCCACCGCGGTGCTGGTCGCTGTGGCCTGGGTCCTGGCGGAGACGACCGGACCGGGCTGGATCGGGCCGTTCTCGCTGGCCCTGCTGCCGCCGGCCGCGCTGCTGGGGTGGGATCGCTACCGCGGCCTCGGGCACGCCCTGACCCCGCACTACCTGGTCAGCCGGCTCGGCGGGCTGAACCGCCGGACAGTCGTCCTGCAGCGCCAGGGCGTGATCGGCTGGACCGTGCGGCAGAGCCCGTTCCAGCGGCAGGTCGGCGTGGTGACCCTGGAGGCCGTCACCGCGGCAGGCGACGGCGGCTACCGGATCCTCGACATCGGCGACGCGGACGCGGTCGCACTCGCGGACGCGGTCACCCCGGAGGTTCGCGCCTTCGCGGCACGCGAGAGGTGACCGCGCCCCGAGGACTCAGCGGCGACGCTTGGTGCCGAAGAGGCCTCGGGTGAGCTCGCGGCCCAGGGCGCTCGCGGCGGAGCGCATGAAGGACTTCGCGGCCGGGGAGTTCAGGATCTCCGAGACCATCCCCGGCTGTTCCTTCTGCCGGCGCGGCTCCGGCGCCGGGGCGGGGGCCTGCGGGACCGCCGCGGGCGGCGGCGCGGCCTGCGCCGCCTCCTGCTCGGCCATCCGCGCCGTCAGCTTCTCGTAGGCGGACTCGCGGTCCACGGTCTCGCCGTACTTCGGGTACAGCGTCGACGCCTTGGCCGCCTCGGTGACGGCCTGCTCCCCGATCGCCGCCATCAGCGACCGCGGCGCCCGCATCCGGGCCCACGCGACGGGCGTCGGGGCACCTCGCTCGGACAGCACCGTGACGATGGCCTCCCCGGTGCCGAGCGAGGTCAGAGCCTCCTCGAGGTCGTAGTTCTTCGTCGTCGGATACGTCTTGACCGTCTTCGACAGGGCCTTCTGGTCGTCCGGGGTGAAGGCGCGCAGCGCGTGCTGGATCCGCGCGCCGAGCTGCGACAGGACGGCGTTCGGGATGTCCGTGGGCAGCTGGGTGCAGAAGAACACGCCGACGCCCTTGGACCGGACGAGCTTGACGGTCTGCTCGATGCGCTCCAGGAACGCCTTCGACGCGTCGTTGAACAGCAGGTGGGCCTCGTCGAAGAAGAAGACGAGCTTGGGCTTGTCCAGGTCTCCGGCCTCGGGGAGGTCCTCGTACAGCTCGGCGAGCAGCCACATCAGGAACGTGGAGAAGAGCTTCGGGTTGGCGGCCTGGTCCGCGAGCTCCAGGAGCGTGATGACGCCCTTGCCGTCGACCTGCCGGATCAGGTCCGCGGGCTCGAACTCCGGCTCGCCGAAGAAGTCCTCGCCGCCCTGGGCCTCCAGGTTGACCAGGGCCCGCAGGATGACCCCGGCCGTCGCGGCCGAGACGCCGCCGATGCCTTTGAGCTCCGCCTTGCCCTCGTCCGATGTCAGGTGCTGGATGACCGACCGCAGGTCCTTCGTGTCCAGCAGCGGCAGCCCCTTCTGGTCCGCCCAGTGGAAGATGAGCCCGAGCGTGGACTCCTGCGTGTCGTTGAGGTCCAGGACCTTCGACAGCAGGATCGGCCCGAACTGGGTGAGCGTGGCGCGGATCGGCACCGCGGAGGACGAGCCCCCCAGGGACAGGAACTCGACGGGGAACCCGGTGGCCACCCAGTCGTCCCCGGTGTCCTTCGCCCGGGACTGGATCTTCGGGCCGTCCTCGCCCGGTCTCGACAGCCCGGACAGGTCGCCCTTGACGTCCGCGAGCAACACCGGCACGCCGGCGTTGGAGAGCTGCTCGGCGAGACCCTGCAGGGTCTTCGTCTTGCCGGTACCCGTGGCGCCCGCGACCAGCCCGTGCCGGTTCAGCGTGGCGAACGGGATCCGCACCTTGGCGGTCGGGTCCGCCTGACCGTCGATCAGGACCGTGCCCAGTTCCAGGGCGCTCCCCTCGGTGGCGTAACCGGCAGCGATCTCTCGAGCAGCGCTCGTGTTGTCCCCCACGCGGCGGGACTCTATTCCATGACGCGTGAGCCGGGACACCTCCCGGCGCGACCGGGGCCGAGCGCATACGCTGCAGCGATGAACGATCGTCTGGTGTGGATCGACTGCGAGATGACCGGCCTCGACCTCGTGCACGACGCGCTGATCGAGATCGCCGTGCTCGTCACGGACGGGGACCTGAACATCCTCGGCGAAGGCGTCGACGTCGTCATCCATGCGGACGAGTCCGCGCTCGCCGCCATGCCGGACGTCGTGCGGGAGATGCACGCGAAGTCCGGGCTGACCGAGGAGGTCCGGGCCTCGAAGGTGACGCTGCGCGAGGCCGAGGAGCAGGCGCTGGCCTACATCCGCCAGCACGTGCCCGAGGCCGGGGTCGCCCCGCTGGCCGGCAACTCGATCGCGACGGACCGGGGCTTCCTCGGCCGGGACATGCCCGAGCTCGACGGGCACCTCCACTACCGCATGATCGACGTGAGCTCGCTCAAGGAGCTGGCCCGGCGCTGGTTCCCGCGGGTCTTCTACGCCAAGCCGGAGAAGGGCCTCGCCCACCGTGCGCTGGCGGACATCATCGAGTCCATCCGCGAGCTCGAGTACTACCGCAACACGCTGTTCGTCGCCCCGCCCGGGCCGAGCACCGAGCAGGCGCAGGCCGCGGCCGCCGAGCTCCGGACCCCCGCCCCACCTGCGGGTTGACGATCACGGACCCACCGCGAAACCCCTTCGTGGCCGTGGTTTAAACTCTTCCCAGAACGCCGGGTACGCCCGGCGGGCGATGGTGGGTGTAGCTCAGTTGGTAGAGCACCTGGTTGTGGTCCAGGGGGCCGCGGGTTCAAGTCCCGTCACTCA
>JAOZVV010000073.1 GCA_025869365.1 Pseudonocardia sp. | reverse complement strand
CGGCCAGCGCGTTCGGCATGCCCTTGGCCATCAGCGTGGTGCCGTCGATCGGGTCCACGGCGACGTCGCACCAGGGGCCCTCGCCGTTGCCGACCTGCTCGCCGTTGAACAGCATCGGGGCTTCGTCCTTCTCGCCCTCGCCGATGACGACGACCCCGCGCATGGAGACGGTGCCGATCAGCTGGCGCATGGCGTCGACCGCCGCGCCGTCCCCGCCGTTCTTGTCCCCGCGACCGTTCCAGCGGCCGGCAGCCATGGCCGCGGCCTCGGTGACGCGGACCAGCTCCATCGCCAGGTTGCGGTCCGGTGCCTCGCGGCGTCGCTCGGTCCTGGCTGTCCCGGTGCTCTCGGTGGGGCCGGTCATCGGGCCTCCTCTCGAATCGGTCGGACGCCGCCGTCGGCCTCGCGACGGTCCGGCGTCCCGCGGCACGGCGGTGAGCCTGCGCGGGAAGTCCCCGTGATGCTCCCAGATCGGCAGGTCCGATGGGGCGGTCCGAGAGGCATGCCATTGCCCGGAAGTCACGCCGGGGCGACGCCGGGCGGTGGCGCTGCGCGGGGTGGAGGACGATGTGGGCGTGAGTTCCCCCTCCGAGCCGCCCCCGCAGAAGCCCGCCCGCGGCGGCGTGCCCGACGTGCGCGGGATGCTCCTCGCGCTCGGCGTGCTGATCGTGATCGCCCTGGTGGGCGTCGGCGGGCTGCGGTCCTGCACCTTCGCCCCCGGTGGGCCGCAGGTGGATCCCGACGCCGTCCCGGTCACCGACGTGGGTGCCGCGTTCGCCGAGTTCGCGAAGTCCTCGGCGTTCCCGCTGCGGGTCCCGGCGGTCCCCGAGGGCTGGAGGGCCAACTCGACGGACCGGGGCGCCGTGCCCGGCGGGGGCTCGGCCGTCCGGGCGGGGTACGTGACGCCGGACGGCCGCTACCTGCGCCTGGTGCAGAGCGACGCCGCCGAGGCGGACCTGCTGGCCGCCGAGGCCGGGGGACCGCAGCAGGGCCGGGGCACGGTCGAGGCCGCGGGCCTGACCTGGGTGGAGTACGGCGCCCCGGACCGCGAGCCGTTCCGGATCGCGACCCTGCCCGGCACCCCGGTCGTCCGCCTGCTGATCACCGGGAGCGGGGCGGACGCGGAGTTCCGCGCCCTCGCCGACGCCGCGGTCAGGGCGCCGCTGCTCCCCGGCCCCGGCTGACCGTCCGGGCCTCCTCGTCCTACTCGCCCTGTTCCGCCTGCTCCAGGGCCTTCTCGACGCGTTCCCGGGCGCCCGCGAGCTGCTGCTCGCAGCGCTTCGCCAGCTGCTCCCCGCGCTCCCACAGGGCCACGGACTCGTCCAGGCCGAGGCCGCCGACCTCGAGGGTGCGGACGACCTCGGCGAGCTCGTCCCGGGCCCTCTCGTAGTCCAGCTCCTCGACGGGCGTGCGCTGCGGGGTGCTCACTGGGCGGCCTTCCTCTTCCGGGCTGACGACTTCGGGGCGGGCTCCGGCGTGGGCCCGTCATTCTCCCCGCGGGCATCCTCCTCGCCCGTGACGACGGCGTGCACCGCCCCGTCGCCGACCCTGATCCGCAGCCGCTCCCCGGCGGAGGTCTGGCCCACCGCCGTCAGGATCGGGAGGACGGCGCCGGCCTCGTCCGCGGGCGCGACCCCGGCGGGGACCCGCGCGACGATCGCGTAGCCGCGGGCCAGCGTCGCGGCCGGGCCCAGCGTGGTGAGCCGGGCGCGCAGGTGCGCGACGTCCGTCTCGCCCCGGTCGATCCGCCGCTCGACGGCGGCCCGTGTGCTCGCGCGCAGCCGTTGCAGCTCCTCGTGCCGCCGGTCCAGCCCCCGCAGCGGCTCCGCCAGCACGGGCCGGGCCCGCAGCCCGGCGAGGACGCGCTGCTCGCGGTCCACCCAGCCGTGCAACGCCCGCCGCGCGCGGTCCCGCAGCATGCCGATCCGGTGCACCTCCTCGGCCAGGTCCGGCACCAGCCGCCGGCCGGCCTCGGTGGGGGTGGAGCAGCGCAGGTCCGCCACGTGGTCGACGAGCGGGGTGTCCGGCTCGTGCCCGATCGCCGAGACCACGGGGGTCCGGCACGCGGCGACGGCGCGGCACAGCGTCTCGTCGGAGAAGGGGAGGAGATCCTCCACGCTGCCGCCGCCGCGGGCGAGCACGATCACGTCGACCTCGGGGTCCCGGTCCAGCGTCTCGAGCGCCGCGACGATCTGCGGGACGGCGAGGCCGCCCTGGGTCGCGGTGTTCTCGATCCGGAACCGCACCGCGGGCCATCGCGCCTCCGCGTTGGAGACGACGTCGTGCTCCGCGGCGGACGAGCGCCCGGTGACGAGCCCGATCCGGTTCGGGAGGAACGGCAGGCGCCGCTTGCGGGCGGGATCGAACAGACCCTCGGCGGCGAGCAGCGCGCGCAGCCGCTCGATGCGCGCCAGGAGCTCGCCGAGCCCGACCGCCCGGATGGCGTCGACCCGGATGCTCAGGGTGCCGCGGCCCAGGTAGAACGACGGCTTCCCGTGCACGATCACCCGGTTGCCCTCGGCGACCACGGGGCCCTGCTCGCGGACCAGCGACATCGGCACCGTGAGCTGCACGGACACGTCCGCGGCCGGGTCCCGCAGCACCAGGAACGCGGTGCCGGTGCCCGCGCGGGCGGTGACCTGGGCGAGCTGGCCCTCGATCCACACCGCGCCGAGCCGGTCCACCCACTCGGCGATCTTGCGGGCGACCGTCCGGACCGGCCAGGGGCTGTCCTCGGACTGTCCGGGCCGCGGGTCGGTCCCCGCGCTCACGCCTCGGTGACCGTGGTGATCCGGTTGCTCAGCATGGTGACGTACGGCGGGCGGTCCTCGTGCGTCGTCTCCCAGGCCAGGAGCGTCGTGAGGTCCCCCAGGCTCAGCGAGCGGAGCTTGCCGCGCAGCTGGGGCAGCGTCATCGACGGGTAGTCCGGCAGGATGTTCGGCCCGCCGGCGGACGTCCCGGTCTCGGCCGTGTCCGCCCCCGAAGCCTCCCCGGCGGCGGTGCTCGCGGTGGCGGCGGCCGCGGTCGCCGCGGCCGGCCCGGGGACGAGGTCCTCGGCGGCCAGCTCGACGGCGGTCGGGTGCAGCTCGGTGACGGTGCTGCCGTTGGAACCGGTGTACGCCGCGGCCACAGGCTCCTCCAGCTCGTCGTCGAACGTCGCCCAGGAGGGGGACTCCTCCACGGGGCTCAGCGAGCCCAGCAGCCGATCTCCCTTGATCGCCAGCTCGGTGACCCGCTGCTGCAGGCGCATGGAGACCTGCAGGGCCTGGCTGACCGCGGTGACCGGGAACTCGACGGCGAGCCTGGGCAGCTCACGGGCCTGCTCGACAGCGGTCGCGGCAAGGCCGGCGGCGATCCGCACCGGCATCGGGAGCGGCTTCATGGCGTCATCCTCCCCTGCCGGGTGCGGAACGGCACACCGGGGACGGGTCTTCTCCGCTCCCTCCCGGCGGCCCCGTCCCGCAGACGCCCGTACGCTGGGCCCCATGGTTGGCACTGCCGGATCGGAAGGCAAGCGCGTCCTCCTCGCCGCACCGCGGGGGTACTGCGCCGGCGTGGACCGCGCGGTCGAGGCCGTCGAACAGGCCCTGGACCAGCACGGCGCGCCGGTCTACGTGCGCAAGCAGATCGTGCACAACCGCCACGTCGTCGAGACGCTGAGCGAGCGTGGCGCGATCTTCGTGGACGAGACGGACGAGGTGCCCGAGGGTGCGCTCGTCGTCTTCTCGGCGCACGGGGTCTCGCCCGCGGTGAAGGAACAGGCGGCGGCCCGCTCGCTGCGCACCATCGACGCGACGTGCCCGCTGGTCACCAAGGTGCACCAGGAGGCCAAGCGGTTCGCCCGCGAGGACTACGACATCCTGCTCGTCGGCCACGAGGGCCACGAGGAGGTCGAGGGCACGGCCGGTGAGGCCCCGGAGAACATCCAGCTGGTGCAGACGGCCGCGGACGCCGCGAACGTCACCGTGCGGGACCCGTCGAAGGTCGTCTGGCTGTCCCAGACCACGCTGAGCGTGGACGAGACCATGGAGACCGTGCACGCGTTGCGGGACAAGTTCCCCACGCTGCAGAACCCGCCGAGCGACGACATCTGCTACGCCACCCAGAACCGGCAGGTCGCGGTGAAGGCGATGGCCGAGCACTGCGACCTGGTGATCGTCGTCGGCTCGCCCAACTCGTCGAACTCGGTCCGGCTGGTGGAGGTGGCGCTGAACGCGGGCGCGAAGGCCTCCTACCTGATCGACTACGCCCGCGAGATCGACGAGGCGTGGCTCGACGGCGTGCGGACCGTCGGCGTGACGAGCGGTGCGTCGGTGCCCGAGGTGCTGGTGCGCGGGGTCCTGGACTACCTGGCCGAACGCGGCTGGGAGAGCGTCGAGGAGGTCACGACCGCCGAGGAGACCCTGACGTTCGCCCTGCCCCGCGAGCTGCGTCCGAGCCGCGCCTCGAGCTGACCCGGGCCGTTCCGGTCCCGGCGCGGCGCGGCCGTTCGTCCTCCAGGTCGAGCTCCTCGAGTTCCTCGAGCTCGGCCTCCTCGGCCCGGCGGCCCCTGCCGAACAGCCCGCGCAGCCGACCCGCTGCGTCGTCCCGGCCGGTGCGTTGCGCGAACAGCCGCACCACCCCGATCACCAGCACGACGGCGGTGGTGACGGCCATGGTCGGGAAGCCGTTGACCAGCGGCGCGCCGATCATCAGCATCGTCTCCGTGGCGCCCGCGCCCGGGCCCGGCGTGCCGATGAGCAGCACCACGGCCGGGACGGCGACGGCGAGCAGCAGCGGCGGCTGGACCATCGGCCCGAACAGGCTCCGCCGGCGGACCCAGCTCACGGCGAGCACGCAGCCCGCGAAGTAGGCGATCGTGAAGATCGTCCCGAGGGTGCCGAGCCGGAGGATGTCCACGAACACGCCGATCGCGGTGAGCACCAGCGCCACGCCGATCGCGGCGAGCGGCGGGATGCCGAGCACGGAGGCGATGAGCGAGCGGTCCGCCACCGGCCACTGCCCGGCGCGCTGCTGGGCGGCGCTGCGCTGCCGGCGGCCGGCCTGCGGCCGCCTGGGTGCGGTGGAATCCCGGGGACCCGTCACCCGTTCACGGTAGCCCTGGGCCCGGCACCCCCGTCCTCGGCATCGGCGGACGCCGCGTCCGCCGGGTTCGCGTGGCGCTCGGGAACCAGCTCGTGCAGGGCGATCAGCGAGTCCGCCGCGGAGGCGACGAGCTCCGGCGCGGAGACGGCCCGCGGCGTCCGCTCGACCTGCCCGGGGCTCTCCAGCTCACCGTCCGCGACCTTGAGCTCGGTGAGTTTCCGGGCCGTGACCAGCACCCGGGCTTCGAGCGAGGACACCGTGCGGTTGTAGCTCTCGACCGCGCCGTCCAGGCTGCGCCCGAGCTTCGCGACGTGCGTGCCCATCGTCGCCAGCCGCCCGTGCAGCTCCCGGCCCAGCTGGTGCACCTGCGCCGCGTTGTGCGCCAACGCCTCCTGCCGCCACCCGTAGGCCACCGTGCGCAGCAGCGCGATCAGGGTGGTGGGCGTGGTGATCACGACGTTGTGCGCGAACGCGTGCTCGAGCAGCGACGGGTCCGCGCGCAGCGCCGCCTCGAGGAACGGGTCCCCCGGGACGAACAGCACCACGAACTCCGGGGTGGGCTCGAACGCCTGCCAGTAGGCCTTCGCGGACAGCTGGTCCACGTGCGCGCGCAGCTGCCGGGCGTGGGCGGTGAGCCGCTCGGTGTGCCGCGCCGGGTCCTCCGTCTCGACGGCCTCCAGGTACGCCGCGAACGGCACCTTCGCGTCCACCACGATCTGCTTGCCGCCGGAGAGGCGGACGATCATGTCCGGCCGGACGCCGTTGTCGTCGTCCGTGCCGCTGGCCGCGCTGACCTGGGTGTCGAAGTCGCAGTGCTCGACCATGCCGGCGAGCTGCACGATCCGCTCCAGCTGCAGCTCGCCCCAGCGGCCGCGGACCTGCGGTGCCCGCAGCGCGGTGACCAGCGCCTTCGTCTCGGTCCGCAGCCGGTCCGAGCTCAGGTGCATCGCCGCGACCTGCTCGCGCAGGCCCGCGTAGGCGGACTCCCGCTCCTTCTCGACGGTGCGGAGCTGGCCCTCGACCCGCTGGAGCGTGGCGGCCATCGGGTCCAGCAGCGTGCTCATGGCCTGGGCCCGGGCCACGTCGTCCCCCTCGGCCTTGGCGTGCAGGGCCGCCGCCGCCTCCTTGATCCGGCTCTCGGCGAGGGTGACGAAGTGCTCGTTGTTGCGCGCCAACGCGTCCGCGGACAGCGCCCGGAACGCCTCCTTCAGCTCGGCGTCCCGCTTGACGAGCATCCGTTCCCGCTCCGCGCCCGCCTCGCGCTCGCTGCGCAGCGCGGCCAGGGTGCCGGCCGCGTCCGACTCCGCGCGGCGCAGCCGCTCCGTGGTGCCCTGGACCTGCTCGTAGAGCTCCTCGATCCGCTCCAGCAGCCCCGTGCGCTCCGCGCGCAGACCCGCCGCGTCCGCCCGGAGGGTGGCCGAGGTGGTGGCGGCGGCGCGCTCGGCCTCCGCGGAGGCGACCCGTGCCCTGGAGACGGCGAACAGCCACATCGCCGCGGCCCCGAGGGCCAGGCCGACGAGCAACCCGATGAGAAGAACGTTGAGCGCGGTGACGACATCCACTGCGCCAGCGTGCACCCGCGGTCCGACAGTTTCGGGGATCCCCTGCTCACCCGGGGTGTCCGGCCTCCAGTGCGATCAACTCGCGCTTGACGGCCAGGCCCCAGCGGAAGCCGCCCAGGCTGCCGTCGAGGCGCAGGACCCGGTGGCAGGGCACGAACAGCGCGGCGGCGTTGCGGGCGCAGGCCGAGGCCGCGGCCCGGACGGCGGCGGGCCGGCCCGCCTTCGCGGCGTACTCCGTGTAGGTCACGGGGGCTCCCGCGGGGACCGTCCGCAGCACGTCCCAGGCGTGCTGCAGGAACTCCCCGGAGCGCTGCCGGACCGGGACGTCGTCGATCGCGTGGACGTCCCCGTCGTGGTAGTCCCGGATCGCCGCCGTGACGTCCCCCAGGTCCGGTGCCCACGTGACCGAGGTGGGCCGCAGCGTCGCGTGGATCAGCGGCAGCAGGTCGTCCGTGGTGGTGGTCCAGCCGGAGGCGAGGACGGCGCCGTCCCCGGCGACGAGCGCGGTGAACGGGCCGAGCCGGGTGTCGAGTGTGGACCAGCTGGTCATGGTGCAGTCCTTCCGGTGGGCGGGGTCGAGGCCCGCCAGAGGTGGGTGGCGGCGTAGGACCGCCAGGGCCGCCAGCGTTCTGCGTGCCGTGTGAGCCCGTCCGCCGTGGCCGGGAGGCCGAGCGCGGCCGCGCCGCGCCGGACCGCGAGATCTCCGGGCAGGAGCTCGTCGGGGTCCCCGAGCAGCCGCATCGCGACGTAGCCGGCGGTCCACGGGCCGATGCCGGGCAGCGCGGTGAGCGCGGCGCGGAGCTCGTCCGGATCCCGGCCCGGATCGAGGACGAGCGAGCCGTCCGCGACGGCCGTCGCCAGCGCCACCACCGAGCGTCGACGCCGTTCGGGTCCGGGCAGGACCTCGGCGGCGTGGCCGGCGAGTTGCTCGGCCGTCGGGAAGAGGACGTCCGGGCCCCCCGCGGCGAGCGGCTCCGCGAGGCGTTCGCCCAGGTCCGCGGCCAGCCTCGCGCCGGTGGTGCGGGCCGCGGCGACGGAGATCTGCTGGCCGAGCAGCGCCCGGACGGCGATCTCCGTGCCGTCGACGGCGCCCGGCAGCCGGATCCCCGGGACCGCCGCGACGGCCGGGGCCAGTGCGGGGTCACCGGCCAGTAGTTCGTCCACGGCGAGCGGATCGGCGTCGAGGTCCAGCAGCCTGCGCAGCCGCGTCACCGCCGGTCCCAGGTCCCGCGGGTCGGTGAGCCGGAGCGTGGCGTGCACGTGGTCCGTGGCCCGCGGCAGGTCGAGCGCCACCGTCGCCGGGCCGTGCGGGAGACGCAGCGTGCGCCGGTAGGAGCTCTCCCCGACGGACTCGACCCCGGCGAACGCGCGGGTCGCGAAGAAGGCGAGCAGCCCGTCGGCGTCGAACGGGGGCCGGACGGGGAGGCGCAGGGTGATCGCGCCCGTGGCGGCCGTGCCCCCCGGGGAGGGGCCGCGGCGCCTCAGCGCCTCGGTGCGCAGGGTCGTCGGCGGCACCGCGTAGACCTGGCGGACGGTGTCGTTGAACTGCCGGACGCTGGCGAATCCCGCGGCGAACGCGATGTCCGCCATGGACATCGGGGTGGTCTCGATGAGCAGCCGGGCGGTGTGGGCGCGGTGTGCGCGGGCGAGCGCGAGCGGCCCGGCGCCCAGTTCCGCGGTGACGACGCGGGTCAGGTGCCGCTCGGAGTAGCCGAGCCCGGCGGCGAGCCCGGCGACCCCCTTTCGCTCGACGACGCCGTCGGCGATGAGCCGGACGGCGCGGGCCGCGAGGTCCGCCCGTCCGTTCCACTCGGGCGAGCCGGGGACGGCGTCCGGCAGGCACCGGCGGCAGGCGCGGTAGCCGTGCTGCTGCGCGGCGCCCGCGGTGGCGAAGAACTCGACGTTGACGCGCTTCGGGGTGGTGGCGGGGCAGGAGGGCCGGCAGTAGATGCCGGTGGTGCGGACGGCGGTGATGAACTGGCCGTCGAACCGCGCGTCGCGGGAGGCGACGGCGCGGTAGCAGAGGTCGGGATCGATCGGCACGGTGGAGACTCTGCCACCGGTGCGCCGGTGGTTCTGGCGGAAATCGGACGTGAGCGTGCGGCCCGGTCAGTCCGGGCGGCAGGCGGTGACCGGGAGGGCGTCACCGCGGCAGAGGCGGTCCAGGAGCATCCGGGCGCCGGGGCGTCGGGGCCGCTCCCGGCCGGCGGAGGGGGCCTGCGCCGCGTCGTCCCCACGACCCGGTGAGGCGGCCTGAGGCCGTCGCTGGCCGGCCCTGTCCCGGTCCTGTCGCTGTGCCGCCCGCTCCGGTGCCGCCTGCTCCGGTGCCGCCGCCTGTTTGCGGGCCTGCTGCGCCGCCGCCAGGCGGGCGGACCCGACCCGTTCCGCCTGCCGCGCCGCGGGCTCCACGCCCAGTGCGGCGATCTGCATCCCGGACACCGGGGCGTCGAGGGTGGGGATCCCCGCCGTCGGGGCGGCGGAGCGTCGGGAGTCGCCCGCCGGGGAGCCGGGGGAACGTGGGGAGTCGAAGGTGGGGAGGGCGACGGTGGCGAGATCGGACGCGTCCGTCAGAGCGATGCCGGTGGCCGAGGCCGTCCCCGCCACGCTCACGGCGCTGCACGCCGCGAGGATCCGTACCGTTCCGAGCCGCATTCCTGTCCCCGTTCCTCGCCGTGACGGTCCTCTACCCGTTCCGGGACCCCTTCCTCACCCGATCGGCCGATCCGGGGGTGGTGCCAGCACCACCCCCGCCGCGCGGCAGCACGTCGATCATTTCGCAAGTTCACAGGCTCTCGAGGTACGAAGCGGCCCGGCAAGCTTCTCCTGGATGGAGTACGGGCCCCGCCGGGCCCACGGAGAGGACGCCATGGACGCCCCACCCCCGCAGGCACGCAGCACCGACCGGGACGAGCTGACCGCCCGGATCGACGGGTTCGCCCGTGCCGCCTCGGCCGGCGACCGCCAGGCGCGCGAGGACCTGATGGCGGCCCTGCACGGGCCGGTCCTGCGGTACTGCCGGGGCAGGCTGCGCAACCCGGTCGACGCCAACACGGCCGAGGACATCGCGCAGGACACGCTGATCGGCGTCCTCAAGGCGCTGCCCACCTTCGACCACGGCGGCAGCAGCCCGTTCCTGGCCTTCGCCTTCCGCATCGCCCGCAACAAGATCGTCGACACGGTCCGGCGCGGCCACATCTCCCGGATCGACCTGGTCGACGACGTCCCCGAGACGAGCGACGTCGTCGACAGGCCGGACGATCTCGCCGTCCGGGCCGAACGCGCCGAGATGGTGCTGAAGCTCCTGGGCAGGCTGCCCGAGCGGCACCGCGAGGTGCTGCGGCTGCGCGTGGTCGTGGGCCTGACCGCGGTGCAGACGGCGGAGATCCTGGGCTCCACGCCGGGGTCGGTCCGGGTCACGCAGCACCGCGCCCTCGTCGCCCTGCGCCGCTACCTGGAGAACCGGCCGGTGCCGGGGGAGCAGGTCCGCGAGGGCGCCGCCGTCTGACCGGACGCCGTTGCGGGGCATGATCGCCGCCCGGCACTCGCCCGTCCCACGTAATGATCATGGCATAAATGATCATGGAGCCGGGTCGGGGAGTGCCGGTGAGACGGGGATGAGAGCGCCCTCACCCACGGCGACTACCCTGGACGACCGTGTCCCTCACCCTCGGCATCGTCGGCCTGCCCAACGTCGGCAAGTCGACGCTGTTCAACGCCCTGACCCGCAACGACGTGCTTGCCGCGAACTACCCGTTCGCGACGATCGAGCCGAACGTCGGGGTCGTCCCGCTCCCGGACTCGCGGCTGGACGTGCTCGCCGAGATGTTCTCGTCGGCCAAGACCGTGCCGGCCGTGGTGTCCTTCGTGGACATCGCCGGGATCGTCAAGGGCGCCTCGGAGGGCGCCGGGCTGGGCAACAAGTTCCTCGCGAACATCCGCGAGTCGGACGCGATCTGCCAGGTCGTGCGTGTGTTCGCCGACGACGACGTGGTGCATGTCGACGGGCGGATCGACCCGGCCGCGGACATGGAGACCATCGCCACCGAGCTGATCCTGGCGGACCTGCAGACCCTGGACAAGGCCGTCCCGCGGCTCACCAAGGAAGCCCGGATGCAGAAGGACCGCCGCGTGCTCCTGGAGGCGGCCGAGCAGGCCGTCGAGATCCTGAACGGGGGCAGGACGCTCTTCCAGGCCGGAGTGGACAGCGCCCCACTGCGTGAGCTGACCCTGCTCACCACCAAGCCGTTCCTCTACGTGTTCAACGCGGACGAGGCCGTGCTGACCGACGAGGCGAGGCGCAAGGAGCTCGCGGACCTCGTCGCCCCCGCCGAGGCGGTGTTCCTGGACGCGAAGGTGGAGTCCGAGCTGCTGGAGCTGGACGAGGAGTCCGCCCGCGAGCTGCTGGAGTCCA
>JAOZVV010000072.1 GCA_025869365.1 Pseudonocardia sp. | reverse complement strand
CTCGCGGGGCCCCAGGCCCCGACTCGCGGGGCCCCAGGTACCGACTCGCGCGGCCCCACACCCCGACTCGCGCGGCCTCAGATACCGACTCGCGGGGCCCCGGGTGCCGACTCGCCGGGGTGTTCGGCGAGGCCGGGGGGTGGTCAGCGGGGGAGGGCGGAGGCCTTCCAGGCGCCCGGGCCCGGCGTGGGCGGGAGCGGGGTGCGGAGCCGCGTGGCCGGGTCCGACCAGAGGTCCCGTGGCGTGACCGGCGCGTCCCCTCCCGAGGACGCCGCCGCCGCCAGCACGACCGTCAGGGCCGCGAGCTCGGCGTCCGTCGGCGCCCCCCGCACCACCCGGAAGAGCGCGCGGCGCTCCTCCGGGGTCGCTTCCGTGTCCGGCGAGCCGGTGTCGGTGTCGGTGTCGGTGTCGCTCACGGTGTCCTCGCCCATCAGAGGGGGATGTTCCCGTGCTTGCGCGCCGGGCCCGCCTCGCGCTTGGTCTGCAGCATCCGCAGCGCCCGCCCCACGTAGCCGCGGGTGTGCGACGGCGGGACGACCGCGTCGATGTACCCGCGGTCCGCGGCGATGTAGGGGTTGGCCAGCGTGTCCTCGTAGTGCTGCTGCAACTCGGCGCGCTTGGCGGCCAGCTCGTCGCCCTCGAGGCCCTTGAGCTCCTTGCGGTAGAGGATGTTCACCGCTCCGGACGCGCCGGTGACGGCGATCTGGGCCGTCGGCCAGGCGATGTTGACGTCCGCGCCGAGGTGCTTGGAGCCCATGACGTCGTAGGCGCCGCCGTAGGCCTTGCGGGTGATCACGGTGACCTTCGGGACCGTCGCCTCCGCGTAGGCGTAGATCAGCTTCGCGCCGCGGCGGATGATGCCGTTCCACTCCTGCTCGGTGCCCGGCAGGAAGCCCGGCACGTCGACGAAGGTCAGGATCGGGATGTTGAACGCGTCGCAGGTCCGGACGAACCGGGCCGCCTTCTCCGACGCGTCGATGTCCAGGCAGCCGGCGAACTGGGTGGGCTGGTTCGCGACGATGCCGACGCTGCGGCCCTCGACCCGGGCGAACCCGGTGACGATGTTCGGCGCCCAGAGCTCCTGAACCTCGAGGAAGTCCTCCTCGTCGACGACGCGGTTGATGACCTCGCGGATGTCGTAGGGCGTGTTCGCGGAGTCCGGGATCAGGACGTCGAGCTCGCGGTCGGTGTCCGTGATGCCGTCCTCGATCGACCCCTCGACCGGCTCGGACGCCGGGAAGACGGGCGGCTCGGAGAGGTTGTTCGACGGCAGGAAGCCGAGCAGCTCCTTGACGTAGTTGATCGCGTCCTCCTCGTCGCTGCCGAGGTAGTGCGCGACGCCGGACTTGGAGTTGTGGGCCCGGCCGCCGCCGAGGTCCTCCATGTTGACGTCCTCACCCGTGACGGTCTTGATCACGTCCGGGCCGGTGATGAACATGTGGCTGGTCTCGTCGACCATGACCGTGAAGTCCGTGAGCGCGGGGGAGTACACCGCGCCGCCGGCCGACGGGCCCATGATCAGCGAGATCTGCGGGATGACGCCGGACGCCCGCACGTTGCGCACGAAGATCTCGCCGTACAGGCCGAGCGCGACGACACCCTCCTGGATCCGCGCGCCGCCGCCGTCGTTGATCCCGACGACCGGGCAGCCGATCTTCGAGGCGACGTCCATCACCTTGACGATCTTCTCGCCGTACACCTCGCCGAGTGATCCGCCGAACACCGTGGCGTCCTGGCTGAAGACCGCGACCGGGCGGCCGTCGACGGTGCCGGTGCCGGTGACGACGCCGTCCCCGAAGGGCCGCTTGGCCTCCATGCCGAAGTTCGTGGACCGGTGTCGCACCAGCGCGTCCAGCTCGACGAACGAGCCCGGGTCCAACAGCTGATCGATCCGCTCACGCGCGGTCTGACGGCCCTTGGCGTGCTGGCGCTCCGCAGCGGCCTCCGACGGCAGTGCGTCGGTGAACCTCTGGTAGAGGTCGGCCAACTTGCCGGCCGTCGTGTGCACGTCCGGTTCGACGTCCGGGGCGTGGGACGGGTCCCCCATCGGCTCCGTTGCTGCGCTCATGGTTCGGGAGCCTAACCCGGCGGTAACACGCCTGGCTCCGGTGTGTGGGGGCGGTCTGCGTCACGTTCGCGGGCACGATCGGGTGTTCTCGGCGGCCGGGTGACTGGTCCGGCCCGCGTCGCCCAGCGGACCGCGGCACTCACCTGGCGATCACCGACGGCCGCCCGCCGCGTGGATTACCGGCTTCGTCCGGAGGAAACGCCGTTGCGGAGATACGGTCCGGGCGTGACGTCGTCCGAACCCACCTCCGACACCGGACAGGTGTCCTACGACCCCCACGCGCTGCGGCTCGCGCTGCTCGGCCCGGCGGGCCCGTGGACGCGGCTCGACGTGGTCGAGTCCACCGGTTCCACGAACGCGGACCTGGCCCGGATGGCGGTCGAGGGGGCACCGGACCGGTCGATCCTCCTCACCGAGCACCAGCAGGCCGGCCGGGGCCGGCTGGACCGGAAGTGGGAGTCGCCGCGCGGCTCGGGGATCGCCGTGAGCGTGCTCTGGCGGCCCGAGGGCATCCCGGCCGAACGGCTGGGGTGGATCCCGATGCTCGCAGGCGTCGCCCTGCTCGACACCGTGCGCGAGCTCGTCCCGGACCTGAACGCCGGGATGAAGTGGCCCAACGACCTGCTGCTCGGCCCGCACCGGCGCAAGGGCGCCGGGATCCTCGCCGAGATGACGCCGGTCTCCGGGGGCGGTCCCGGCGTCGTCCTCGGTATCGGGGTCAACGTGAACTTCGCCGAGGGTGAGCTCCCGCCCCGCGCGACGTCGTTCACGGCCGAGGGGCACCCCGTCGACCGGTCCGCGCTGCTGGTGTCCCTGTTGCTGCACCTCGGCGAGCGCGAGGCCGTGTGGCGGGACGCGGCCGGGGACGCCGACGCGAGCGGGCTGCGGTCGGACTACCGCGCCGGCTGCTGGAGCCTCGGTTCCGAGGTCCGCGTGGAGATGCCGGGCGGGTCGGCGGTGATCGGGATGGCGGAGGACGTCGACCCCTCCGGGCACCTGCTCGTCCTCGAGCACGACGGCGCCCGGCGCGCGATCGCGGCCGGGGACATCGTGCACCTGCGACCCGCGGACCGCCCGCAGGACGGCGGGGACCAGCCCGCCTCGGACCAGCCGGACTAGGTCGGCGCGCGATGCCGTACCCGGATGAGCTGCTCGTCGACGGCGAGCGGGTCGTGGTGCACAAGCACCCGCACTGGAAGATGTTGATCGTCCCGGTCCTGGTCTTCCTGATCACGGTGGGGCTCGGGGCGTTCCTCGCCGCGCTGGTGAGCGCGCAGAGCTGGGCGGCGATCGCCTGGATCGCGATCGCCGTCGCCGGGGTCGTGCTGGTCGTCTGGCTCACCCTGGTGCCGCTGGTCCGCTGGCGCACCACCCACTTCGTCGTGACGACGCGGCGGGTGCTGGTCCGCGAGGGAGTCCTGTCCCGGCAGGGCATCGACATCCCGATGACGAGGGTGAACTCCGTCCAGTTCCGTCACACCGTGCTGGAACGCGTCCTCGGGTGCGGCACGCTGGTCATCGAGTCCGCGTCCGACGAGCCGCTGGAGTTCCACGACGTGCCGGGCGTCGAACGGGTGCACGCGCTGCTCTACCAGGAGGTTGCCGACGATGACGACTAGAGCCCTGCCGATGACGGTCTCGACACAGGGGCTGCCCGCCCACGTCTCGATCTACGAGGTCGGCGCCAGGGACGGGCTGCAGAACGAGAAGACCGTCGTCCCGGTCGCGGTGAAGGCGGAGTTCCTGAACCGGCTCGCGGACGCCGGGCTCACCACGCTGGAGGCGACGAGCTTCGTGCACCCGAAGTGGGTCCCGCAGCTGGCGGACGCCGCCGAACTGCTCGATCTGCTCGAGCGCCGGGACGGCGTGGACTACCCGGTCCTCGTCCCGAACGACCGGGGCCTGGACCGCGCGCTGGAATCCGGTGTGGGGCACGTCGCGGTGTTCGCCAGCGCCACCGAGACCTTCGCGAACAAGAACCTCAACCGCAGCCTCGACGATCAGTTCGGCATGTTCGAACCGGTGGTGACGCGGGCGCGGGCGGCCGGGCTGCGTGTCCGCGCCTACGTCTCGATGGCGTTCGGGGACCCGTGGGAGGGCGCCGTCGAACCCGCGCAGGTCGCGACCGTCGGGCGCCGGCTGATGGAGATGGGCTGCTCGCAGCTCTCCCTCGGGGACACGATCGGCACCGGGACGCCCGGGCACGCCGAGGCCGTGATCGACGCCTGCGTGGCGGCCTCCGTGCCGGTCGACGCGATCGCGGTGCACTTCCACGACACCTACGGCCAGGCCCTGGCGAACACCCTCGCCGCGCTCCGCCGCGGGGTCACCACGGTGGACTCGTCCGCGGGCGGCCTCGGCGGCTGCCCGTACGCGAAGTCCGCCACCGGGAACCTCGCCACCGAGGACCTCGTCTGGATGCTCGACGGGCTCGGCATCAGCCACGGCGCCAACCTCGACGCCCTGGTGGAGACGAGCGTGTGGATGGCCGGGCAGCTGGGCCGGCCCTCGCCCTCGCGGGTGGTCAAGGCGCTGTCCGGGGGCTGACGGGTCCCGGGCGGGGACAGGGTCGTCGGCCTCGCCTGCAGGCTGCGGGCGAACCGGCGGGAGGACGGCCCCGGCTCGGAACCCGCGAGGGGTCAGGACCCCTGAGCAGGGGCCGGGACGTCCCGGCTGCCGAACATCCCGGTGAACCGCGAGCGGTAGACGACGTCCCCGTCCGCCGGGTCTCCGCGGTACATCCAGGCGCGCAACGTGATCAGCCCCATCCAGGGCTTCGTCCGGGAGCGCCGCGCCTCCAGGATCTCGAGCTTCCCGGTCAGCACGTCGCCGCCGAAGACCGGGGCGGGCCAGGCGATCTCGTCCCCGCCGGGCGAGCCCAGCGCCGTCGAGTCCAGCAGTACCGAGTCCACGTAGAGCCGCATCCACAGGCCCGCGGTGTACCAGCCGGACGACGCCAGCCCGCCGAAGATCGACTCCTTGCCCGCGGCCTCGTCGAGGTGGAAGGGCTGCGGATCGAAGCGACGCGCGAAGGCGATCATCTCCTCGGTGTCGACGGTCACGGTTCCGAGGTCGAAGACCCGTCCCGCGGTGAGGTCCTCGAAGGCGATCTCCGGCATGGGCTGCACGTTAACCCACGGGCGTGCCGGTCATCGTGCAGGCAGGTCAGCCCCGCAGGGCGGTGATCGCGGCGTCGTGCACCAGGCCGTTGGACACCATCGCGTTCCCGCCCGCGTAGCCCGGCGTCCCGTGCAGGTCCGTGAACCGCCCGCCCGCCTCCTCGACGATCGGCTGCAGGGCCGCCAGGTCCCACTCGTTGGCGACCGGCTCGACGGCCAGGTCCACGGCCCCCTCCGCGACCAGGCAGTGCTGCCAGAAGTCGCCGTACGCCCGGGTCTCCCCGCACGGGTCGCGCAGCGCCCGCCTGCCGGGGCGCCGGCGGCGGGCGCGGACGCTGTTCCGGTCGGTCGTCGAGACCTGCGCCTCGCCCGGCCCGGCGACCCCGGAGACCGCGATCCGGCGGGTGCCGTCGCGGAGGTCACTGGTCCAGGCACCCGCCCCGGTGGCCCCCCACCAGCGGCGGCCCAGCGCGGGTGCGCTCGCGACCCCCACCGTGGCCACGCCGTGGACGGTCAGCGAGATCAGCGTCGCCCACACCGGCAGGCCGCGGGAGAAGGCCTTGGTCCCGTCGATCGGGTCGATCACCCAACCGCGCCCGCTGTCCGGCACCGCCGAGCCGCCGCGCTCCTCGCCGAGCACCGCGTCCCCGGGCCGCTCGCCGGCGAGCGCGGCCCGCAGCGCGTCCTCGGCGGCCGTGTCCGCGTCCGTGACCGGCGTGCGGTCCGGCTTCGTCGTGACCCGCAGGTCGGCGGAGCGGAACCGGGGCAGCGTGATCGCGTCCGCGATGTCCGCGAGCTGCAGGGCGAGGTCGAGATCCGGGTGGTCGGTCACCCGCGCAACCTTGCCACCACGCTCGTCCCGCGAGGTAAGGCATAAGCTCACCGGCGTGACCACGGTCTTGTTGGCCGAGGACGACGCCGCTATCGCGGAGCCGCTCTCCAGGGCCCTGCAGCGCGAGGGATACCACGTCGACGTCGCCTCGGACGGTGTCGGCGCGCTCGACCGCGTCCGCGAGGGCGGCATCGACCTGCTGGTGCTGGACCTCGGGCTGCCCAAGATGGACGGGCTGGAGGTGTGCAGGCGGATGCGGCCGGACTTCCCGGACCTCCCCGTCCTCATGCTGACGGCGCGCACGGACGAGGTGGACTTCGTCGTCGGGCTGGACGCGGGCGCGGACGACTACGTCGGGAAGCCGTTCCGCCTCGCCGAGCTGCTGGCCCGGGTGCGGGCGCTGCTGCGCCGGCTCACCCCGGAGACGGTCGACGTCGGCGGGGTGCGGATGGAGCTCTCCGGTCGCCG
The DNA here is from genome assembly GCA_025869365.1 of Pseudonocardia sp. GTDB lineage: Bacteria > Actinomycetota > Actinomycetes > Mycobacteriales > Pseudonocardiaceae > Pseudonocardia. The sequence continues at coordinate 4,890 of JAOZVV010000072.1, read as the reverse complement.
GGTGCTCGTCGACGGCGAGGAGATCGGCCTGGCCAACAAGGAGTTCGAGCTGCTGCGGGTGCTGATGCTGCGCGCCGGGCAGGTCGTGACGCGGGAGGAGATCCTCCGCGAGGTCTGGAACGACCCGGAGATGAAGACGTCGAAGACGCTGGACATGCACATGTCCTGGCTGCGCCGCAAGATCGGCGGGGAGCGGCGCATCGCCACGGTGCGGGGCGTCGGTTTCCGCTTCAACCATGACTGACCCGGGCATGACCGACCCGGCCATGACCGACCCCGGCTACGTCTAGGACCCCGCAATGCGCCGCCGGATCCTCCAGTCCACCCTGATCGTCGTCGCGATCACGGCGTTCGTGCTGGGCGGGCCCCTGTCCGCCACGACCTGGATCCTGGTCGAGGACATCACCCGCGCGGAGCTGACGTCGCGGCTGGAGCAGATCGCGCAGGCGCTCGAGGAGCAGGACCCGAGCGCGCTGGACCCCGCGCGGCTCGCGCTCGCCGTCCCGGCGACCGGGCGGCTCACCATCGAGGCGCCGGGCCAGCCGAGCCGCTCGTTCGGCCCGGACACCGGGGTGAACCCGGTCACCGAGACCCTGCCGTTCTCCCTCGGCGGCACGATCACCCTCACCGAGCCGAGGTCCATCATGCGGACCCAGCAGGTGCAGGTCACGGTGATCGTGCTGCTCCTGGTGGTGATCTCCATCGGCGCCGGGACGATCGTCGCGACGATCACGGCCCGCCGCCTCGCGGACCCGTTGCGCGACGTCGCGGACCGCGCCGCCCGCCTCGGCGCCGGGGACTTCCGGTGCACCCCGCACCGGCACAACATCCCCGAGCTGGACCGGGTCTCGGACGTCCTGGACACCTCGGCCACAGCGCTGGCCGAGCTCGTGCAACGCGAACGCGCCCTGGTCGGAGACGTGTCCCACCAGCTGCGCAGCCGGATCACGGCACTGACCCTGCGGCTCGACGAGCTCGCCACGCACCCGGACCCGGACGCCCGGCGCGAGGCCGTCGCCGCGCTCGAGCAGACCGAACGGCTCTCCGAGGTCCTCGACGAGCTCCTCGAGGCGTCCCGGGCCGCGCGGGCGGCGGGCGCGGAGCCGATGGACCTGCGTGAGGGCCTCATGGCCGTCGTCGACGAGTGGCGGCCGGCGCTCGTGCAGGCCGGGCGCTCGCTGCGGCTGCGGGTGCCGGAGGGGCTGCTCGCCAGGGTCACCCCCGCGCGGATCCGGGAGGCGGTCGGCGCGCTGGTGGACAACGCGACGCAGCACGGCGGCGGCACCGTGACGGTCAGCGCGCGGTCCGGGGACTCCCTGCTGGTGGTCGAGGTGAGCGACACCGGTCCCGGGATCCCGGAGGAGCTCGTACCGCACGTGTTCGACCGGGGGGTGTCCGTGCAGTCGTCGACAGGCCTGGGCCTCGCGCTGGCCCGCGCGCTCGTCGAGGCGGACGGGGGACGCCTGGAGCTCTCCCGGGCGCGCCCCCCGACCTTCACGATCTTCCTGCCGTCCGCGCGGGCGGACGACGTCGTCGCGCCCGCGCGCCCGACGACGATCCCCCGCTGACGCGCGTCAAGGAGCCACAGCGCGACCACAGGCCCCGAAAGTTCGCGTTGTGGAGCCATAACGTGACTACAGGGCCCGAAAAAGCGCGTTGTGGAGCCATAACGCGACGACGGGGGTGGGTCAGCGGGTGGAGTCGGCCAGGTCGTGGGGGCCGGAGCGGGGGTAGCCCGCCGCGTCGCGGACCTGGGCACCCCAGGGCCTGAGGATGTCGATCAACGTCTCGACGTCGTCCCCGAGGGCGTCGACGATCGGCCGGCACAGCCGGTCCGTCGCGGTCTCGACGGCCTCCCGCTCCGTGCGGCCGGCCTCCGTGAGAGCGCCGTCCGCGACGAGGCCGCGGGAGACCAACCGCTCCTCCGCGGCGTCGAGCTGCTCGTCGGTCCAGGCCCGGCTGCGGACGTAGCTGCGCATCGGCATGCCCCAGTAGAGCTCGGTCAGCAGCCCGATCTCGGTGGCGTCGAAGCCGGCCACGGTCCAGGAGGCGATGTGCGCGTCGCCGCGGTACTCGCGGAGCATGTCCCCGAGCCGCCACACCGCCCCGAGGGGGTGCTCGGGCAGCGGCAGGGACCGCAGCCCGGAGTAGAGGGCCTTGCCCTCCGGTCGGAGCGGAGCATTCGCCCGCTCGAGCAGGGCCCGCGCGTCGTCCAGCCCGTCCGGCTTCTCGCCGAGGATCCGGACGAGCTGCGCGACGGCGCCCGCGTCCCGGGCGGCGCAGATCGTGGCGGCGTCCGTGAGCGACCAGCCGTAGGTCACCCCCGCGCGCACCACGTCCGGGTTGAAGACCCCGAACGCCGACGCGACGACGTCCCCCGGCACCTGCCCCATCACCGAGCCGCGGCTGGTGAAGTACGCCGGTCCGTCCGGTGCGGCGACCCCCTTGTACGCCCGGGCGCTGTTGTCGAAGCCGAGCGCCTCGTATCCGTCATGGCATTCCGGGGCGAAGTAGACCTGCCCGGTCACCGGCTCCAGCGCACCGGCCAGGGCACGCGCGACATCCACCACGAGCAACCTCCAGGAGACTTGGCAACGCTGCTGAGCTTAACGTACGTTCGTTGAGCTGAAGGGGGTGGCGACGTGGCCTTTCCGGAGCGCGACCGCATCGCGGGCGTCAACGGGGTCGATCTTCGAGTGGTCGAGGCGGGGGACGGACCACCGGTGATCCTGGCCCACGGGTTCCCGGAGCTCGCCTACTCGTGGCGGCACCAGATACCCGTCCTGGCCGAGGCCGGCTACCACGTCATCGCGCCGGACCAGCGCGGCTACGGCGGATCGAGCCGGCCGGCCGCGATCGCGGACTACGACATCGCGCACCTCACCGGGGATCTGATCGCCCTGCTCGACGAGCTCGGCGAGGAGAAGGCCGTGTTCGTCGGGCACGACTGGGGTGCCATGGTCGTGTGGCAGCTGGCCCTGCTGCACCCCGAGCGCGTCGCCGGGGTCTGCGGGATGAGCGTCCCGTTCGTGCCCCGCGCGCAGAAGCCCCCGACGCAGATCTGGCGGGAGAAACTCGCCGGGCAGTTCTTCTACATCCTCTACTTCCAGGAACCCGGCGTCGCCGACGCGGAGCTCGCGAAGGACCCGCGACGCACGATGACCCGGGTCCTGGGGAGCATGCGCACCGGGGCGAACCCGGGCGGCGTCCCGGCCTCGCGCGACGACGGTCGCGGCTGGGTGGACCGGTTCCCCGAGCCCGACGGCCTCCCGGACTGGCTGACGCAGGCCGAGCTCGACCACTACGTCGAGGAGTTCTCGCGCACCGGCTTCACCGGCGGCATCAACTGGTACCGCAACTTCGACCGCAACTGGGAGCTCACCCCGCAGCTCGCCGGCGCCCGGATCAGCGTGCCCAGCCTGTTCGTCGCGGGCACGCTCGACCCGGTGCTGAAGATGAGCCCGCCCGACGGGCAGGAGCGCCACCTCACCGACCACCGCGGCTCCGTGATGATCGACGGTGCGGGGCACTGGGTCCAGCAGGAGAAGCCCGACCAGGTCAACGCGGCCCTGCTCGCGTTCCTGGCGTCCGTCACCGGAGGGAAGTCATGACGCGTCCGCTGAACTTCGGCGCCTTCTACGCCCCGTTCCACCCCGTGGGCCAGGACCCGACCCTCGCCCTGGAGTACGATCTCGAACGCGTCGAGGCGCTGGACCGCTTCGGCTTCGACGAGGCCTGGTTCGGCGAGCACCACTCCGGCGGGTTCGAGATCATCTCCTGCCCGGAGATCTTCATCGCCGCCGCGGCGCAGCGCACCCGCACCATCAAGCTCGGCACGGGCGTGATCTCGCTGCCCTACCACCACCCGTGGCTGCTGGCGGACCGGCTGGTGATGCTGGACCACCTCACCCGCGGCCGGCTGATCATCGGCACCGGCCCCGGCGCGCTGCCCACGGACGCCTACATCCTCGGCATCGACCCGGTGAACCAGCGGCGGATGCACGAGGAGTCCCTCGAGGCGATCATGGCGCTGTTCACCTCCGAGGAGCCGGTGACCCGCCAGACGGACTGGTTCACGATGCGCGAGGCCCGGCTGCAGGTCCGGCCCTACCAGTGGCCGCATCCGGAGATCGCGGTCGCGGCGATGGTCTCGCCGTCCGGGCCGCGGCTCGCGGGGCGCTACGGGGCCTCCCTGCTCTCGCTCTCGCTGTCCGCCGCGGCGGAGGGGTTCGCGGCGATCGGGAACGCGTGGGGCGTCGTCGAGGACCAGGCCGCGCGCTCCGGGCAGCCCGCCCCGGACCGGTCGACGTGGCGGGTCCTGGGCCAGATGCACCTCGCCGAGACCCGCGAGCAGGCCGTCGAGGACTGCACCTACGGCCTCGAGGAGTTCGCCGGCTACTTCGGCGGCGGCGCGGGCTTCGTCCCGCTGGGCGACGGCGTGGACGCCCCGCTGAGCAGGCGGGACCGGGTCGAGCAGTACGCGGAGTCCGGCCGGGCCCTGATCGGTACGCCCGACGACGCCATCGCCTACATCGACTCGCTGCTGGAGCAGTCCGGCGGCTTCGGGACGTTCCTCATGCTCGGCCACGACTGGGCCTCGCCGGAGCGGACGATCAACTCCTACCGGCTCTTCGCCCGGCACGTCATCCCGCACTTCAAGGGCAGGCTGGCCAGTACGCAGGGCTCCCACGAGTGGGCGGTCGGCAAGCGGGAGGAGATCTTCGGGCGGGCCGGGCAGGCCGTCGTCGACGCGATCAAGTCCCACGCGAAGGAGACCGGGACGGACTCCCGGACGAAGGAGTCCGCCTGAGGCGTGCGGCGGCCCCGCCCCGGGACTAGACGGTATGGAGGTCCGGGCTGGGGCCTCGCCACACATGTGAACGTGGGTTG
>JAOZVV010000071.1 GCA_025869365.1 Pseudonocardia sp. | reverse complement strand
CCCCGCGGGGCGGCCCCCGCTCGGTCCGGGGGCGCCCCCCGCCGGTGTGGGGTCGGATCCGTCCGGTGACCGGTGGGTCGTCCCGCCGGTCACCGGCAGGCCTAGCTGCCCAGCCGGATCACGCCGTAGTCGTAGCCCTTACGCCGGTAGACCACCGACGGGGTGCCGCACTCGGCGTCGGAGAACAGGTAGAAATCGTGCCCGACGAGCTCCATGCGGGAGAGCGCCTCGTCGATGCTGATGGGGTCCGAGGGGTGGGTCTTGCGCCGGACGATCTGCCCGGGTTTCGCGGCGTCGTCCCCGGCGAGGTGGTCGCCGTGGTCGCGCGGTGACGGGATGTCGTAGGCGTAGGTGTCCTGCTCGTCCGCGATGTCGCCGCCCGCGTCCACCCCGGGCTGCTCTTCCAGCAGGCCGACGGCGGCGGGTCCGCCCCGTCCGGCGAGGACCCGGGCCCGGCGGCCGGTGATCCGGCGGCGGTCGTGCGAGCGGCGGAGCCTGCTCTCCAGCTTGGCGACGGCGGCGTCCAGCGCCGCGTAGAAGTCCTGCGCACAGGCTTCGGCGCGGGCGACCGGCCCGCGCCCACGGCCCGTGATCTCGACCCGCTGGCAACTCTTGGCCTGGCGGCGGTTCGGCTCATGGAAGAGCTCGACCTCCATCCCGACGATCTTGTGGTCGTAGCGTTCCAGGCGGGTGATCTTCTCCTCGACGTGGATCCGGAAGTGCTCCGGAACCTCCACGTTTCGGCCGGTGACGACAATTTCCACTCGACTTCCCTCGCTCTCCGTGCTCATCGGCCTCGGGTAGCAGTTCCGGGTCGCGGGGGCTGTCGGATCGGTTGCCGCGGCCCCGGAACGGTCGATCGGCGTTTCCCCTCCGTTGTGGCGTGGGTAACTGTGTGCAGGGACGGTAGTGCGGATCACGGTTCGGCAACAGGCCTGAGCGCTGAGTGACATCAGGTTGGTGGAATTCGTCCGCGGACATGGCCCACACGCCGTGGACCAGGTAGTTTGGAGGAGTTGTCACGAAACGGCAACGATGCCGGCCGGGCCGCCGGTCGCATCGCAGAGGACGAGTGCCGCCCCCGGCCGTAGGTCCGAACGGGTGAGTTCGGCTGCGCACGCCCGCAGCGTCGCCCCGGTGGTGACCACGTCGTCGACGAGCACCACGCGGGTCCCCGGCGGCGGTGTCGGCTCCGTCGTGCGCAGGCTCCCCGCCAGGTTCGCGGCCCGCGCCGCCGCGTCCAGGCCCACCGAGTCCCGGGTGCGGCGCGCGGCCCGGAGCACCGGCGCCACGGAGGCCCGGCCGGCCAGCGCGGGCGAGCGTGCCAGGACCCGACACAGCCGCAGCACGTGGTCACCGCCGCGGGCCCGGGCCGCCGCCGGCCGGGAGGGCGCGGGGACGAGGACGAGCGGCCCGGGCAGACGTGCGGCGGCGTCCGCGAGCAGCACCGCGAGCGCCGGGGCGAGATCTCGCCGGCCCCGTTCCTTGTACCCGAGCAGCGCCGCCCGCAGCGGCCCGCGGTACCGACCCACGGCCAGCACCTGCGGGAAACCGGTGAGCCGCACCGGATAGGGCGCGGGCAGCGTGGAGTCGCAGCGGATGCACCACGGGGTGCCGGGCTCCCCGCAGCCCCCGCAGGAGGTGGGCAGGACGAGGTCGAGCAGGGCCGCGGCGAGGGAGCTCTTCATGTCCGGCAGCATCGCGCGGCGGGCCGACGGGACCGCGGCTCCGCGTTCCCGGGGCCCCGGGTTGTCCACAGGCCGGGTTGTCCACAGGCGGGGTCGGCAACCGGGCGGGGTCGACAGGGCGGGGTCGACAGGGCGGGGTCGGCTTCGCCCCGGGCCGTTCCCCTTGAGCCGCGGATCAGCCCGGATAGAGCGGCACCGCGTCCGGCACCCCGCCGACGACCTGCCGCCAGGTGTCCAGCTCACCGCCGTCGTAGCTCCAGACGCCGCCCTGGTCCGCGACGAGGAAGGCCCGGCTCGACGCCGCGGCGACGGCATGCAGCGGCGGGGTCAGGTTGCTCGAGGACACGACCTGCAGCGTCAGACCGTCCGAGGACACCAGAGACACCGGCCGTTCCGAGCGCGAGCTGACCACGATCAGCGACTCCGCCGACCGCCAGTCCACGGACACGACGTCCCCCAGGTCGCTGGTGCGCAGCCGGCGGACGTTGCGGATCGCCACCTCGCCGTCCGGCGTGCGCTGCACCGCGGCCGTGACCAGCCGGCCACCGACGACCGCCGCCACCCGCAGGCCGTCCCGGGAGAGCCGCAGGTCCTGGATCGGGCCGGCCGCGGCCAGGTCCGCGGTGTTCACCTGGCCGGTCCGGACGGTGCCGTTCTCGTCGACGATCACCCGCGCGATCACCGAGTTCTCGAGCACCGTCCAGACCTCGCCCCCGGTGGGCGTCCAGGTGGGCCGCGTCATCGTGGAGGCGGCCAGCTGGACCGGCTGCAGGTCCCCGTCGGTGGGCCCGAGCAGCAGCATCTGGCGGGCCCCGTCCCGGGCGACGACGGCGATCCGCCGGCCGTCCGGGGTGACGGCGGCCTGCATGACGTCGTAGGCACCGTTCCCGGCCTGCCCCGGCAGCGGCACCCCGGTCTGCGGCCCGGTCAGGTTGCGGACCCGCCCTCCGGACACGACGAACCCGGCGACGTCCGCGTTGGGCTGCACCTCCCCGATCATCGCGACGACGTTCTCGCGGGTCAGGTCCGGCCGACCGTCGAGCAGCGGGGTGCCGTCGACGAGCAGCCGGACCCGGGGCACGTTGATCTCGGCGAGGGTGAGCACGACCTGGGCCGCGAGCAGCCGCCGGGTCTGCTCGTCCAGGTCCCCGAGCTGGGTGAAGTCCACCAGCACGGTGCCGTCCGGGGTCTCCCCGACGTTCGTGCGCAGCCGGGCCCGCCGGGGGATCGCGCTCTCGGCCGCGCCCTGCAGCCCCGCCGACGGGCCCGCCAGCAGCATGTCCACCGCGCGCGACGGCAGCGCCTGCGCCGGGACGGCCGGGAGGTAGCGCAGGTCCGCGACGGTGGTGCGGCGGACCGGGTCCACGAAGTAGGCCTTGAGCGAGCGGGTGTTCGCGCGGAAGTCCGAGAGCCGGACGACGACACCGTCCGGCAGCCGGTCGATCCGCCACTGGCCGTCCTGGCGGACCACGGTCACGTCCGTCTCGACCGGGGACTCGGCGGGCTCGAACGCGCCCGCGGCCGTGACCGTGCCGACCTGGCTGCCGCGGATCCGCACCGTGGCGACGTTCGGGTCCTTGGTGCTCGGCACGGGCGGATAGACGGTGTCGAACTGCTCGTCCAGGATCGTGAGCGAGACACCGTCGTTCCAGGCCCCGGCCGCGGCGGGGGTGAGGAAGCGCCGCGCCGCGCCGTGCCGGTCCGACGTGCTGCCGGAGGCGTAGACGTAGCCGCGGACGAGGTCCAGCGGGTTGCTGCCGGCAGCCGGACCGGCCGGCAGCTCGGGCGCGTCCCCTTCCGTGACCTTGCGCAGGACCTGTACCGCGGAGGAGTCCGGCACGGTGGCGCACCCGGCCGTGACCAGCACCGCGAGCAGCATGGACACCAGCGCGGCGGCCCGGGAGCGGCGCCTCATCGCTCGCTCCGCTGATCCAGCACCGCGGGCTCCGCCGGGATCGTGCGCGGGTCCCCGGCGTCCCCGCCGCCGGCCGACTCGTCCGCGGCGGCGTCCGGGGGTGGGGGCCACTCGATCCGGGGCGTGCCCAGCGGCGGGGTGGGTACGGACGCGGGATGCGCCGGGACGTCCGCGTCACCGTCCGGTTGCAGCGACAGGGGGCTGGCCTCCACGATCTCCCCGACGATGCGGGGCAGCGTGAGCCGGAACGCCGAGCCCTCGCCCGTCTCACCCCAGGCCTGCAGCCAGCCGCCGTGCAGCCGGGCGTCCTCCAGGCTGATCGAGAGTCCGAGCCCGCTGCCGCCGCTGCGCCGCGCCCGGGACAGCTCGGCGCGCCAGAACCGGTTGAACACCAGGTTCGCCTCCCCCGGGCGCAGGCCGACCCCGTGGTCCCGCACCACGACGGCGACCGCGTTCTCGTCACCGCGCAGGGTGACCTCGACCGGGCGGCCCTCGCCGTGGTCGATCGCGTTCGCGACCAGGTTGCGCACGATCCGCTCGACGCGCCGAGGATCGACCTCGGCGTAGGTCTCGGCCGGCAGGTCCAGGACCAGCGGCGTCCCGCTCTCCTCCGCCAGCCCGCGCACGGCCTCGATCGCCCGCGAGACCACCTGCTGCATGTCCATCCGCTCGGCGCCCAGCTCGGCGACGCCGGCGTCCAGGCGGCTGATCTCCAGCAGGTCCCCGAGCAGCGCCTCGAACCGGTCCAGCTCGGTGACGAGGAGCTCCGAGCTGCGGCGCAGCGCCGGGAGGAGGTCCTCGCGGGAGGCGTAGAGGACGTCCGCGGCCATCCGGACCGTGGTGAGCGGGGTCCTGAGCTCGTGGCTGACGTCCGAGGTGAACCGGCGCTGCAGGGCGCCGAACTCCTCGAGCTGGCTGATCTGCGTCTGGATGCTGGTGGCCATCTCGTTGTAGGACTCACCGAGCCGGGCCACCTCGTCGTCCCCGTGCACCGGCATCCGCTCGTCGAGGTGCCCCTCGGCGAAGCGTTCGGCCACCTCCGCGGCCTGCCGGACCGGGCGGACGACCTGCCGGGTGACCAGGCTCGCGATGCCGACGAGCAGCAGGATCTCCACGAGCCCGCCCACGATCAGCGTGCTCTGCACCAGGCCGAGGGTGCGTTGCTCCGCGTCGAGCGGGAAGAGCAGGTAGAACTGCAGCTCCCGGCCCGCGGTGCGCACGGGCTGCCCGACGATCTGGTTGGGGATGCCGTCCACGGTCGTGTACTTCGAGGTCAACGCCCCGGAGGCGACCAGCTGGCGCTGCTCGGCGGAGACGTCGGCGAGTGATCCCGTGGAGATCTCGGGGCCGGAGCCGGTACCGGTGGTGAGGACGGCGCGGAACTCCCCCGCGGTGGGGGTGCCGCCGCTGTCCGCCGCCGCGACGTTGCTGAGGCGGTCCAGCGCGTTGTTCAGCGTGCCCTGGGCCCCCTCGCGGTCCGGGTCCACGCCGGAGAGGTCCCGTTCCAGCACGACGCGGGCGGACTCGGCCTGGGCCACGGCGGCGTCGAACTTGGCCTGGAGCAACCGGTCCGCGATCTGGGTCTGCAGGACGAGGCCGAGGACCAGCACGACGGCGGTGGACAGGGCGAGCGTGCTGACGACGACGCGCAGCTGCAGCGAGCGCCGCCAGGCCGCCATGAAGGCCGCCCGCACGTCCGAGAACAGTACGGCGGCCCACCCCAGCGCCCGCAGCACGGCGGGCGCGAACGGGAGGCGGGCCAGCACGGCGAGCACCTTCTTCACGCGATCATGGGGGGCCGGCCTTGTACCCCACGCCACGCACGGTCAGCACCACCTCGGGGTGCTCCGGGTCCTTCTCCACCTTCGAGCGCAGCCGCTGCACGTGCACGTTGACCAGGCGGGTGTCCGCGGCGTGCCGGTAGCCCCACACCTGCTCGAGCAGGACCTCGCGGGTGAAGACCTGGCGCGGCTTGCGGGCCAGCGCGACCAACAGGTCGAACTCCAGCGGGGTGAGCGCGATGTGCCGGCCGTCCCGGGTGACCTGGTGGGCGGGCACGTCGATGGTGACGTCGTCGATGGAGAGCTGCTCGGCGGGCTCCGTCTCGGTGCGCCGGACCCGGGCCCGGATCCGCGCCACGAGCTCCTTCGGCTTGAACGGCTTGACCACGTAGTCGTCCGCGCCGGACTCCAGGCCGAGCACGATGTCCACGGTGTCGCTCTTGGCCGTGAGCATGACGATCGGGACGCCGGACTCGGCACGGATCGCCCGGCACACGTCGATCCCGTTCATGCCGGGGAGCATGAGATCGAGCAGGACGACGTCCGGGCGCATCTCCCGCACCGCGGGCAGCGCGCGGGTGCCGTCCGCGACGACAGCGGTGTCGAACCCCTCGCCCCGCAGGACGATGGTCAGCATCTCGGCCAGGGCCGGGTCGTCGTCGACCACCAGAACGCGCGACTTCATGTGCGCAGCATCCCATCCTGCACCGACAGTCCGGCTCCGGGCCGGTGTTCCGCCGCCTGATGCCGCGCATCCGCCCGCGCGCACGCCCGCCCCCGCGGGCGAACGGCCACGAGGCGGAGAGGTCGCGAACCTGTCCGGCAGGCGGACCTAGGACGCCACCACGCTCGCTGCGAGGTAGGTCTCCCCGGGCATGTCCCGGCGCAGCCGCCAGACGATGGAGATCGGCTTCTCCCCCTCGTGCGACACGTGGTCGGCGAGGCCGAGACAGAGGAACGGGGCCGCGCCGATGTCGTCGCTCCTGGTCTCCCGCACGAACATCGCGACGTGCGTCCCGCGCGTGCGATGGTGCACGTAGCGCTGACCGACCTCGGACCCGATGGCCGTCGCGTTCTGCGACTCCCAGTGGAAGAGATCCGGGCGCTGGGCGTAGTCGCGGTACATCGTCGTCGGGGAGAAGTCCCGTTCGGTCTTGCGCAGGTTGACGAAGAAGGCGTCCGTCCGGGTCTCCGGCGCCCACACGACCCCCGAGGCATGGCCCTGCGCCTTACGTTGGAGAGAGGCCCAGTCCAGCGCGGCGAGCACCTCCTCCCGCCGGTAGTGGGCGTGGCTGCGCAGCGGGACGTGCTGCATCCCCTCGCCGAGCGGCTTCGGCAGGTGCCGCGCCCGGTCAAGGGTCAGCGCGACGAGCTCGCGGAGCTCGGCACAGACCTCCCGATGGCGGCGCAGGTGGGCCAGCCCCTCGTCGTAGCCGGCGAATCCACCGCGATCCGGCCAGAACACGAAGAACAGCATCCGGGCGAGCCGCTGCTCGCGGTCCGTCAGATCGGCGTAGCGGGGGCCTGCGGGATCGGCGAGCTGCGCGTAGACGGACGCCCGTTCCGGGTCGTCGACGTGGGTGAACAGCGCCAGGCGTGTGAGCAGCGCCGACTCGTCCGGGTCGGGCCGGATCGTCGAGAGCCCGGCCTCGCGGCGCAGCGCCGTCCACGATCCGCCCGAACGGTAGATGTCCGCGAGCTCACGGTCCGCGTCACGCAGGTACGAGGCGAGTGGGACGTCCCCGTAGGACCGGACGTCGGCCACGAGGTCGCGCCGCTTCAGCCGGAGCTGCCCCCGGACGTTGGCCAGCACGCGCTGCTGCGCCACGGGGTCCAGGATGAGCGCGGAGCCGGCGGGCAGGTACGGGAAACCCCGCTCGACGTCGTCGGTCAGCCGGCGTCGGGAGCTGCCGGTGAGTGCTCGGTAGCGCAGGTCGAACCGGAACTCGCGTCGCTGCTGACCGATGAAGTCCAGCACCGTGAGGACGGCCTTGCCGGGTGCGCGCCGCAGCCCGCGGCCGAGCTGCTGGAGGAAGACGGTGGCGCTCTGCGTGGGCCGCAACAGCAGAACGGTGTCGATCTCCGGGACGTCCAGGCCCTCGTTGAACAGGTCGACGGCGAACAGGCAGTTCACGTCCGCGGCCCGCAGCAGGCGCAACGCCTCGTCCCGCTCCTGGCGGGAGGTGGCGCCGGAGACCGCGAGGCTCGGGATACCGGCCCGGGTGAAGACCTCGGCCATGTACTCGGCGTGCGCGACGGAGACGCAGAAGCCCAACGCGCGCATCCGCAGCACGTCGGTGACCTTGTCGCGGACCTGCCGGATGGTCATGGCGGCGCGGGCGTCGTTCCCCGTGTAGAGCGTGTCCAGCGCCGAGATGTCGTAGGAGCCCCGCTTCCATTCCACGGCGCTGAGATCGACGTCGTCGGCCACGCCGAAGTAGTGGAACGGCACCAGCAGATCGGCCTCCAGGGCGTCCCACAGGCGCAGTTCGAACGCGCTGCGACCGCCGAAGTGGCGGCGGACGTCCGTGCCGTCCGTCCGTTCCGGGGTGGCCGTCAGGCCCAGGAGCTCGCGCGGCTGCAGATGCTCGAGCAGGCGGCGGTAGGTGGCCGCTTCGGCGTGGTGGAACTCGTCGACGACCACGACGTCGAAGTGGTCGGCGGGGAGCCGGTCCGTGCCGTAGGCGTGCAGGGACTGCACGCTCGCGAAGACGTGGTCCCACCGCTCAGGGCGGTCCCCGTCGACGTACACCTCGCCGAACGCCCCGTCCGCCACCACCGCTCGGTAGGTCCGCCGGGACTGCTCGAGGATCTCCTTGCGATGGGCCACGAACAGGAGGCGGTCCCGCGGCAGGATGGTGCGCAGGCGCGCGTAGTCGAGCGCCGCGACGACGGTCTTCCCCGTGCCGGTCGCGGCGACGACGAGGTTGCGATGCCGGTGGTGCACGTCCCGCTCGGCCGCCAGCGCCTCCAGTATCTGCGCCTGGTGCGGATAGGGCCGGACCTCCAGGCCGGTGAGCGGGGTGACGTCGTGGCGGCTGCGACCCAGCGCCTCGGCCAGCCGTTCGGCGTCGGCCGGGTTCTCCGGGTCGTACGGCGCGAACGCGGGATCGGCCCAGTAGCTGTCGAAGGTGGTCTCGAACTTGCGGATCAGGTCCCCCGTCACGACCGACGACAGCCGCACGTTCCACTCCAGCCCGTCGACGAGGGCGGAGCGGGAGAGGTTGCTGCTGCCGACGAACGCGGTGTCGAACCCCGAGCGTCGCCGGAACAGCCAGGCCTTGGCGTGCAGCCGGGTGGAGCGACTGGCGTAGCTGATCCTGACCTCGGCCCCGTAGCGCCGGACGAGCTCGTCGATCGCGCGTTGCTCCGTCGCCCCCATGTACGTCGTCGTGATGACCCGGAACGGGATACCTCGCTCCCGCAGCCCGGCCAGCGCATCGCCGAGGACCCGGACGCCGTGCCACCGGATGAACGCGCACAACAGGTCCACCCGGTCGGCGGAGACGAGCTCGGAGTTCAGCGCGCCGGACAGTGACGGTTCACCACGGGTGTTCGTCAGCAGCGCCGCGGACGACAGCGGCGTCACCGGGGGGATGAGCCGGCGGACCCCGGGCGCCTCGGGCCTGCTCAGCACGACGAGGTGCTCGATCGCCGTCGCGAGCCGCTGGTCATGCTGGTCGACCCGTTCGAGCAGGCTGTTGACCAGCTGGATCCGGCCGGCCTCGGGGGTGTCGAGCAGCGCCCGTTCCACGACCGCGGCGACATGCCGGGCCAGGACGTGGGCCTGGTCCGCCTCCTCCACCTCGGCCCACCGGGGCACGAGATCGGCGACCCGCGCCAGCTCCGCCTCGAGCGCACCGGTCCGCAGCCGCTCGTGCACACCTTCGTTCAGTGTCATCCGATCCCCTGTCCCGGTGACGGAGATCGACCATGATCACCGCGATCGCCACGCTATCGGGTGACGACGCAGCCTCTCCCGCGCGTCCGCTACCGTCCCGTCCGTGGGACGGCTGATCGTGATCGAGGGGCTGGACGGTTCCGGCAAGGCGACGCTGACCGGCCCGCTCGTCTCCGCCCTGCAGGAACGCGGGGCACGCACCGCCACCCTCGCCTTCCCCCGCTACGACGACGACGTGCACGCCGAGCTGGCCCGCGACGCCCTCTACGGCCGGCTGGGTGACCTGGCGGAGTCCGTGCACGGGATGGCGCTGCTGTTCGCGCTGGACCGGCGGGCCGCGGCGCCGGTCCTGCGGGAGCTGCTCGCGGACCACGACGTCGTCCTGGTGGACCGGTACGTCGCCTCCAACGCCGCCTACAGCGCCGCCCGGCTCGACCAGGACGCCGCGGGGGAGGTCGTCGGCTGGGTGCGGGAGCTGGAGACCGGGCGGTTCGCCATCCCCGTGCCGGACCACCAGCTGCTGCTCGCCACGCCGCACGCGGTCGCGGCCGAGCGGGCGCAGCGGCGCGCCGCGGCGGATCCCGGGCGGCAACGCGACGCCTACGAGTCCGACGACCCGTTGCAGCGGCGCACCGACGCCGTCTACCGGGAGCTGGCGGCGACGTCCTGGCTGAGCCCCTGGACCGTCCTGGAGGGCGAGACGGACACCGGGGCCCTCGCCGCCGCTCTGGTGCGCTGACCGGCTCCGCCGCTCACAGGGTGGAGACGTGCGGCCAGGTGTCCGCGAAACCCGGGTGCAGGACCGGGCCGTCCGCCGTGCCGAGCGAGGCGGCCGGGAACCACTCGAACTCGACGCTCTCGCCGCCGCGGATGGCGACGGGCAGCGCCTCGTCGACGTACACGACGATCGTGGTGTAGCTCCAGCCACCGTGGTCGTCGACGTAGCAGTCGATCTCGCTCATCGGCGCGGTCTCCAGCTCGGACTCCTCGGCGGCCTCGCGGCGGGCCGCCTCCCCCGCCGACTCCCCGAGGTGCCGGGCTCCGCCGGGGATGCCCCAGGTGCCGCCGTGGTGGCTCCACAGGGCGCGGTGCTGCAGCAGCACCAGGTCCGTGCCGTCCGTGGTGCGGTGCCGCACGAGCAGACCCGCGGCGCCGTAGATCCCCCAGTGCTTGTGTCCCTGTGAACAGAACGCCCACCCGTCGCCGCTGGAACCGAGGGGGCCGCTGGAACCGAGGGGCTGGGGTGCGGCGGTCACGAAAGTGAGCCTAATACGGAAAGGGGCGGGCGGGGCCGCTCCTCGCGACACCACCCGCCCCGGAGATCCGGTGGATCAGTACCGGTAGTGCTCGGGCTTGAACGGCCCCTCGACGTCCACGCCGATGTACTCGGCCTGCTCCTTGGTGAGCTTGGTCAGCTCGCCGCCCAGCGCCTCGACGTGGATCTTCGCGACCTTCTCGTCCAGGTGCTTCGGCAGCCGGTAGACGTCCTTGTTGTACTCCTCGTGCTTGGTGAACAGCTCGACCTGCGCGATCACCTGGTTCGAGAAGCTGTTGCTCATCACGAACGACGGGTGCCCGGTGGCGTTGCCCAGGTTCATCAGCCGGCCCTCGGACAGCACGATGACGGTGTGCCCGTCCGGGAACACCCACTCGTCCACCTGCGGCTTGATGTTCACCTTGGTGATGCCGGGGATGCGGGCCAGGCCGGCCATGTCGATCTCGTTGTCGAAGTGCCCGACGTTGCCCAGGATCGACTGGTGCTTCATCCGCTGCAGCAGGTCGACGGTGATGATGTCCTTGTTGCCGGTCGTGGTGATGACCAGGTCCGCCTTGTCGATGACGTCGGAGATCCGCGCCACCTGGAAGCCCTCGAGCAGCGCCTGCAGCGCGCAGATCGGGTCCACCTCGGCCACGATCACACGAGCACCCTGGCCCGCCAACGCCTCGGCCGAGCCCTTGCCCACGTCCCCGAAGCCCGCGACGACCGCGACCTTGCCGCCGATCAGCACGTCCGTCGCGCGGTTGATGCCGTCGATCAGCGAGTGCCGGATGCCGTACTTGTTGTCGAACTTGCTCTTGGTGACCGAGTCGTTG
>JAOZVV010000070.1 GCA_025869365.1 Pseudonocardia sp. | reverse complement strand
TCAGCCAGACTCACCGATCCCGGGCGGTACAACCTCCCTGGACATCACAGCTAGGGGATCCGCTCCACCACCGCGGCTTCAGCTGCGTGAGTCGTCGAGGTACTGCAGCAGGTCGTGGGCGGCGAGCTCGATGTCCTTGTGGCCCCACTCCGCGGCGCGGTAGTGGCAGGAGATGATCCCCATCCGGTGCAACCGGGTGAAGTCGCCGAAGACGAACGCGTAGCGGCGCTTGGTCTCCTCGGCTGCGCCGTCGGTGAGCCCGAGGTGCCAGGCGCCGTACTCGGCCCAGGTGTGGGACCTGAGGTAGCGGGTGCCGTCGGCGGCCGAGGGCTGCACGTCGCCCCAGCGGCTGCGCAGGACGTACCGGCGGGCGTCGATGAGGTGGTGGGCATGGTCGACCGCGGCGTCGTTGACCCGGTACTTCGGCATCCGCCCATGGTGGCGCAGCGTCGGGTGTGCTCACACGCCCGCCAGACCCCTGACGTACTCGGTCGCCCGGGTGGCGTCGTAGGAGCGGGCGATCTGCATCTTCTCCGCCTCCAGCGAGCCCTCGGCGTGCGTGGCCAGCACCGACTGGTAGCCGCCGTAGCTCCCGGCGGTCAGGTCGCTGATGAACGCCAGGATCCGCAGCCGCTGCTCGCCGGGGACGGCGGCGGCGTAGTACTTCTCCAGCACCGGGCGGATCTCCGGGTTGTCCCAGTCCTCGCCGCCGGGCCCGGTGGCGAGCAGCCCGCCGGACAGGTCCATCAGCGTCGCGACCGCCTCGTGGTACCCGTGGGCGAAGGTGTACTTGGCCATGTTGACCGTCAGCGGGTCGGGCAGCCAGACCCCCTGCGCGCCTTCCCTCGCCCGCAGGGCGGCGAGCTCGGCGAGCCCGCGGACCGTCTCGGCCCAGGCGACGAGCCGGGCGATCTTGTCCTTGACGTGCCCGGCCCGGGAGATGCCGTTCGCCTCGGCGACGAGGTGGGCGGCGCCGATGATGATGTCGAGCAGCGGCAGCTTGTAGTTGATCGCGGTGAACCGGTGGTAGTCGACGAAGGCGATCGCCAGCGGACCGGCCAGGTCGGGACGGCCCTGCAGGAACACACGATCGCGGGGGACCCGGACGTCGTCGAACACCGTGAGGGACTCGAGCAGCTTGTGGTTCGCCGAGAGCGGGTGGTCGAACGGGTGCTTCTCGCCCGACAGGTGTGGCGAGACGTAGAGCGAGATGCCGGGGGTGTCGACCGGAACGGCGAACGACACGGCGTAGGCCGCGTCGTCCGGGCCCATGGCCCTGGTGGGCAGGACGACGAGCTCGTCGGCGTTGGCGGAGAACGAGGTGTGGGTCTTCGCCCCGCGCACGGTGATCGAGTCCGCGTCGGACGCGACCACGTGCAGGTACAGGTCGGGGTCCGCCTGGGCGGACGGGCCCAGGGCCCGGTGGCCCTTGACGTCGGTCTGCGCGACGGCGAGCGCCAGGTCCTCGTCGAGGCACCGGCGGTAGAAGGCCTCCGCCGCATCGAGGCCCGCCCCCTCGGTGGCGCGCAACAGTGCGAACAGGGCGTCGGAGCCGACCTCCTTGAGCACGATCGTCCCCGCGCCCCGGCGGGAGACCTCCTCGATGAGGGCGCCCCGGGTCCGCAGGTCCTCGGCCGTGCGCGGCAGGTGGTAGAAGGCCGAGTAGTCGCCCAGTTCGGCGTCCTTGCGCACCGCGAGGTCCGGGCGATCGGCCGCGATCGAGAAGCAGAGCGAGGAGTGGTCGACCGCCGGTGCGAGCTCCGGGTGGGTGGCGACCTCCGCGACCTGTTCGCCGCGGTAGAACACCTGCCGGCCGTCGGTCAGTCCGGCGCGGTACTGCTCCGGCGTGCGCAGGCCCATCTCGTACCTCGTTCATCGGTGAAGGGGGCGGGCCTCGACAGGACCCGACGTGACGAGCCGAACGGATGCTCGGTCGCGCAGTACTATCGGCAGGGTCTCCGCAGGGAGTCAAGCCGTTGCCCCTGTCGTCAGGTGTCAGTGTTTAGGTTTTCTGAACACCCGGCCTTCCGTCCTCACCCGGGTCCGACCCGGCGGTCCAGCATGTCCAGGGCGAAGCCGACGTACTGGCGGGCGATCTGTTCCGGGGTCAGCGGACCGTCCGTGCGGAACCACTCGGCGAGCGCCATGCACATGGTCACGACACCCCGCGCGGCGTCGAACGGTCGGTCCGTGCGGAACTCCCCGGCCCGGACCGCCGCGCCCACGTCGGCGTCGATCGTCCGTTGCAGGCGGGTCCGCAGGGAGGCGAGGCGCTCCCGGTTCCTCGGCTCGAGGCTCCGCTTCTCGGTCGACGCCACGAACGACGGCTCCCGGCGGTAGGTGTGGAAGAGCGCGAGGTTCTCGACCTGGAGGCAGAAGCGGTCCACCGGTGTCTCGCCCTCGTCGCGTGCCGCCCTGGCCCGCCAGTCGAGATCGGCCATCGTCACCTCGATGAGCTTCTCGAGCATCTCCTGCTTGCTGGAGAGGTGGTGGTAGACGCCGCTCAGGGAGAGCCCGCTGCGTTCGGCGATCCTCCTGACCGTGGCGCCGTGGTAGCCGACGTCGAGGAACTCCGCGAGGACGGCGTCGAGGATCGGGCCGAGCTCCAGCCGGGGGTAGGAACGCCAGCTACCCGGGCCTGCCGGTTCGACGGGGCGGAGCACCGTCAGCCGTGCGCGGCTGTTGCGGCGCTCCAGGATGTCGCGGGCGGAGATGCCCATGACGTCCGCGATCGCCTCGAGCCGTTCGATCGACAGGCGGGTCCGGTCGTTCTCGATCTGGCTCAACGTCGCGGCGCTGACGTCCAGCGACCGGGCGAGGTCGCGCAGGCTCAGGCCGCGCGCCACCCGGGCCTCCCGGAGCCGTGCTCCGGCCGAACGGGAGCCGTCCTGGACCATGGCCGTCTCCCTCGGTTCGCCCAGCGAGCTTCCGGGGCGTCCAGCCTAGCCACACGGTCGCCGCGTCCCCGGTCCTCGGGTGGGCGACCTCCGGATGCACCATCCGCAGTGCGCGGGCGGGCCCCGGTCAGGGCACCCAGACCGTGAGATCACGCCAGGTCAGGCGGGCGCGGCCGCGCATCGGGGCCGGCGGTCGGGGTGCCGGGTACCCGAGGCAGACGATGAGCTCGGGCCTCCATCCGTCGGGAAGGCGCAGCACGACGGCGGCGGCGGCCCGGCTGAACGAGGTGACGGGCCCGGCGCCGAGGCCGATCGCGTGGGCGGCGAGGAGCAGGGTGGCGGCGGCGGTGCCGACGTCGACATGCAGGCCGGCGGAATCCGGCGGGAACCCGAAGTCGGCCGCGAGTGCCCGGTCGGTGCAGATCGTGATCGCGGCCGTGGGCCGTTGGACCATTCCGGGAGCGGTCATCCGCAGCAGGTGCAGGGTCGTCGGGTCGTCGGTCGCGACGTAGCGCTGGAGATGGCGGTTTCCGGCGGTCGGCGCCCAGCGGGCCGCGTCGAGCACCGTCTCGATGTCGGCGCGGGGGACGGGCTCGTCCGTCATCGCGCGGACGACCCGGCGGCTGCGGATGGCGTCGAGGACCGCGTTCCCGGTCGTCGTCATGAGTCCGCCCGGGCGAAGTGGGTCGTGAGGTGCGCGGCGAGCGTGCGGCAGAGCTCGTCGAGGCGGGCGACGTAGTCCTCGCGGCCCTCGCGTGGGACGGCGAGGGCCGGCCAGGCCGCGAGGGGCCCCTCGGCGAAGCGGCGGGTGGCGTCGGACGCGCGCGGCGCGATGGCGGAGGCGAGCCGCTGCGCCGCGGTGAGGAGTCGCAGCGGCCCGTACTCCGCGGCCTCGTCCACCTGGGTACGCGCGGCGCAGATCAGATAGGCGAGCAGTTCCAGGGCCTCGTCCTCGTCGAGGACGAGCCCGCCCGGCGGGTCGTCTGCCATCTCCGAACCTCCTCGCGGGGCGTGCCTCGATGCAGGTCTCGCCCGTGACCCCGGATCGGTTACCGCTGTGGCCCGGATCGTCGTACGCACATGGGGGCTCCCCCTTCCGTCACGATCGGGCGATCGTCGACCGGGTGCTCGTCGAGCTCAGCCCGTACGACCTGATCCGGTCCGGTCACCGGCCACCGGCCACCGGCCACCGGCCACCGGCGGCCGGCGGGCCGCCGGTGGCCCCGTCCCGCCGGGTTCGGGACCAGCGACCCTGCCGGCCGGGGGCTCCGGGCCGTCGCGATCCGCGTGCGCCGCGGCGCACGCTGGGTCCCGGGCCGGTCGGGTGGCCGCCCGACCGCAGGAGGACCGGTGGACGGCTCGTCCGGCGTCGCGGTGCACGACCACCCGAACAGAAGTCGACGAGCGGGTGGCCGACGCCCCGCGCCACCGAGGGAGGCGACGTGCTCGCCAGCACCGGGCCCGGGCGGGCGGCCTCCGTCCTGGGGGTCGCGACCGCGCTCGCGGCGACCGGCAGCGCGGTCCTCACCCTGATCGGACACGGGTCCGGCCCACCGCGAGCCGTGACGACGCCGCGCGGGGAACCCGCGCTGCTGCAGGGCACCGGCGTCGACGCCTACGACACCGTCTTCACCGCCGCCGGCCACCTGGCCGTCGCGGTCGTGGTGCTGCTGGTGGTGCCGGTCCTGCTGGACTCCCTCCGGGCGGCGTCCTGGGGATCGAGCCGCGGTGCGTTGCTCGCGGCAGGGGCGCTCGGGTACCTGCTCCACGTCGCGGTGTCCGACGTGTTCGGGACGGCCTACGGCCCGCGGTTCCTGCTGCACGTCGTGCTGCTCGGCCTCGCGCTGCCCGCGTTCGGTCTCGCGCTCGCCGCGGTGGACCGGCCGGGCCTCGAGGCCGCCGTCCGCGCCACCGGGTTCCCCCGCCGGAGCCTCGGGGGGTTCCTGCTCGCCGCCGGCGGGGTGACGACCGTGACCTGGTCGTCCCCGTTGGTCTCGGCCGCGGTGGCAGGCCGTCCACCGGCGATGCTCGGGCCGTCGACGACGATGGTCACCGACGCCCTCGATCTCGCCGTGGTCGTCCCCGCGGCGGTCGTCGGCGGGATCCTGGTGCTGCGCCGCCGGGCTGCGGGCCTGCTGCTGGCCGCGCCGCTGCTGGTGCTGATCGTCGCGCTCGTGCCCACCATCGCCCTGGGCGCCGTGCTGCAGGCGCGGGCCGGTGTGGTGTTCACGCCGGTGGAGATCGCGGGGCCGGTCGCCGGTGTCGCCGTCCTCGGCGCTCTCGGTCTGCTGTTGCTCGTCCGGTTGCTCCGGGCCGTGCCGTCGGCGTCGCCGCCGTGGGCCGGGGCCCGCCCGCGCGGCGTCGACGATGTCTGACGCGTCGTGCATCGCCCAGGTGCTCCGCCATCCGGTCACTCCGGGGGAGCGGGGGGAGTGGCGCGAGCCGCCCAGGCCCGGATGAGGTCCGTGGCGGTCACGATGCCGAGCAGCCGGTCGTCCCGGATCACCACGACGGCGTCCCGATCCGCCACGCGCATGCGGTGTGCGGCCTCGGAGAGGCGGGCCTCCGCGGGGACGCTCGGCGTCCGCCGCGCCACGTCCCCGACGGCCAGGCGCGCCACGCCCAACGGCCCGTGCTCGGCCGCAATCCCCTGCAGCAGATCGACCTCGGACGCCAGGGCGGTGCACCGCCCGTCCTCGAGCACGGGCAGGTGCCGCACCCGGCTGGCGATCATCAACCGCAGGGCGGTCGACAGTGCCGCGGTCGGGACGATCGCGACCAGCTTGGTGGACATGATCGCCGAGACCGGCGGGTCGTCGTCCGCCGCCTCGGGAGGAGCGGCGAGGCGGAACGGGTCTCCGGTCGTCATCACGATCTCCTGTCGCTCCTGTCGGCGGGTTGCTGCTCCAGCGTCGCGCCGATCGGGCGACGGGCCCAGGGGCCGAGGACCCCTCCGAGACCGCCGTTGGGCCGCGCCGGACGGTCACGGACGGCGCTACCGATGAGGTCGTCGGCCTCTCGTCCGGCGACCTCACGGTCCGGAGACTGGCTCCATGACGACTCCCTCCGCCGTCTCGCGGCCGAGCCGGCCGGGCCCGTCCCTCGTCCTTTCCCCGGTAATCGAGGCCGCCCGCGCCGCGCCCAACCCCGCGGGACCCGTTCGCTGGTTCGCCCGCGTGCTCGGCGACGGGATCGAATTCCGGTCCGTGGTCCGGCGATGGTCGACCGCCGACGAACCGACGGCGCGGTCGGTCCGGGTCGCCGCGGGCGCCGCGCTCCGCAACGCCCGGCTCGCGATGGCGGTACAGGGCAGGCGGCCGTTGGTCTCGTTCCCGTCCGAGCAGGGCCTGCTGGCCGTCGTCCGGGCGGGCGTGTCGGCTCCACCCCGTGCGGAGGAGCGGCTGCTGCACGCGGTGCTGGTCACCGGTGCGACAGGCGAGGCGGGAGCGGGCCACGCGGCGGAGCGCGACGCGGCCGCACTCACGCTCGTGCGCCGCGCCGCGGAGGCCGAGGGGGGCTGGCTCCGAGTGCTGGCCGAGAGGCCCACGGGGTTGCGTCGGGACGCGATGTGGTCCTTGCCGGTGGGCGTCTCGGTGCGCGGCAGCGGGCAGGTGGTCCTGGTCGGCGCGGACGGTCCCGGTCCCGCGGCGGAACTGCGCCTCGGCCAGGCGCTGCAGGGCGTGCGGCTGACGGCGATGGCGCTGGGGTTCTCCCCGAGGGTGCTCGCCGCTCCCGCCCCCGTCGGCCTGGTGCCCGCTGCGCTGCGGTCGAGACCCGCGGCCGGGTCGTGCGCGCTGCTCGAGCTCGTGGCCTGATCCCGCACGGAACAGCAGGTGTGACCGGACCGACTGCGGGACAGGGCCTTTCGGCCCTCACCACGGCGCCGTGATCTGACGAACATGGATCCTGTCACCCATCGATCGAGGAGATGACATGAGTGCAGTGGCCACGGCGGTTCGTGAGGTGCGGAACCATGCGGGTGTCCGGCTCGGCAGTGCGACGCCGGACGGCGTCGTCCATGACGACTCCGGGGTCCGGATCGGTCGGGTGCGGGAGAACGGGGACGTGTACGACGACTCCGGGATCCGGATCGGCGCGGTCCACGCTGCCCGGTGAGCACCGTCCCCGGCGACCGGGTCGGTGGCCGGCACAGGAGTGCGACGGGGACGGCCGATCCGCGGGAGATCGACGGAGGGCCGCTCCCGGCCGAGGTGTCGCGGGTCCTGGACACCCTCTACGGAGACGAGTTCGAGCCGGAACCGGAGGGTGCCCGCCCTGGCGGTGGCGGTCCCGGGCCGGCCGAGGAACCGGCCGTCCGCAGGGAGACCTCCGGCCGCTGGTGAGCCGGGCCGGGCTCCTGCGCCCGGCACCCGCGTCGCGGCCCGCCCGTACCGCGGGCAGTGCCGCAGGAAGTGCCGCGGGAAAGGGAGGTGGGCGATGAAGCGCGTCGATCGCCGGTACCAGTCGGGACTGGTCGAGGTGCAGTGGGTGGCCGAGTGCAGCCTGTGCGGCGCGGGGGTCACCGTCGGGCAGCAGAAGCTGGCCCGGGACTGGGAACGGATGCACGCGCGTCTCGGTTGCCGGCGACGTCTCGTCCCCGACGAGAGCGGCCGCGGTTGGCTGCCCTGCACGTCCGATCTCCCGCAATGAGCACGCGAGCGAGCACACGAGCGAGCCATATGAGCCAGCACCTGGGCGAGGACCGAGGAGCCCCGGACCGGGCCGCCGGGACCTCCGACCGGGTCCCCGGGGTCGTGCGCCGGGGTCCGGCGGGCGCGCCGCGCCACGACGCCGGACCTCGCAGGCCGGACGAAGGAGCAACTGGATGAACGCGATGCATGCCGGGCCGATCGTGGTCGGTGTCGACGACTCCGAGCCGGCACGCGATGCCGTGCGGTGGGCCGCAGCGGAAGCAGCCCGTGTGCACGCCCCGCTGCGCCTGGTCTCCTCGCTGGTGCTGCCCTCGGCCCATCACCTGGGAAACCCCGGAATGGGCACGACCTACCAGCTCCGGATGACCGAGGCGGCGCACGCGGTGCTGAACGCCGCGGTCGGGCTGGCCGAGCGGACGGCACCCGGGGTGGCCGTCGAGTCCGAGCTGCTCACGGGCTTCCCCGACC
This sequence comes from Pseudonocardia sp., assembly GCA_025869365.1. Classification (GTDB taxonomy): domain Bacteria; phylum Actinomycetota; class Actinomycetes; order Mycobacteriales; family Pseudonocardiaceae; genus Pseudonocardia. The sequence continues at coordinate 3,558 of JAOZVV010000070.1, read as the reverse complement.
AGGTACTGCTCGACGAGTCCCGCCGGGCGTCGCTGGTCGTCGTCGGCAGTCGGGGTCTGGGCGGTTTCACCGGGCTGCTCCTGGGCTCGGTCGCGGTCGCGCTCGCGTCCCGGGGAACGTGCCCCGTCGTCGTGGTCCGGGGGACGTCGGTGCCGACCGAGTTACCGGACGCCCGTCCGGTCGTCGTCGGCGTGGACGGCTCGCCCACCAGCGAGGCGGCGCTCGCCTTCGCCTTCGACGCGGCGTCGCGACGAGGTGTGCCGCTGGTCGCGGTCCACACCTGGCTCGACGACATGCTGGATCCGACCCTCGCCCCGGTGATCGACTGGACCACGATCGAGACCGATGAGCGCGCGCTGCTCGGGGAACGCCTCGCCGGCTGGGGCGCGAAGTTCCCCGATGTCGAGGTGCGCAGGCTCGTCGTCCGGGACCGGCCGGCGCGGACCCTGGTCGACGAGTCGGTGGGGGCTCAGCTGGTCGTGGTCGGGTCGCGAGGGCGCGGCGGGATGCGCGGCCTGGTGATGGGTTCGGTCGCGCAGGCGGTGCTGCGTCACTCGCACTGCCCGGTCGCGGTGGCCCGGCCGCCCGCGCCCGACGCCTGAGCGGCCGCGCATCGGGCGGTCCCGCCGCTCATCCGGCGCCTCCGGAGAGGAGCAGGGTGGACCCGTCGGTGCGGACGAGCAGGGCGGTGCGCCCGCGGGCGTCGAGCCAGCGGGCGGCGTCGGGACCGCGTGCGAACGCGGCGGTGGCGTCGATGTCGGCGTGGGTCAGGGAGGCGTCGATGACGGTGACGGAGGCGATGCCGGTCGGGGCGCGCCCGGTGCGGGCGTCGGTGATGTGGGCGCCGCGGCGGGCGGTGCCGGAGGTGGCGACGGCGCCGGTGTGGACGGGCACGACGGCCACGAGCCGCGTGGGGTCGTGGGGGTCCTCGACGCCGATGCGCCAGGGCGGGTCGGCCGGGTCGAGGGTGCGGCAGGTCAGGTCGCCGCCGGCGGAGAGGCAGAAGTCCGTCTCGGGCAGGAGGGCGAGGTGGGCGGCGGCGCGTTCGGTGGCCCAGCCCTTGACGACGCCGGAGGGGTCGAGGCGGCCGTCGCGGCGCACGTCGAAGGCTCCGTCGGAGTCGAGCCGGGCCGCCGCGCCGAGCGCGAGCACCTCGGCGACCTCGGGCGGGCAGCCGGCGAGGGTGAGCTCGCCGCGGTCCAGCCGCGAGATCGCGGAGCCCGGTCGGTAGGTGCTGAACACCTCGTCGGCGCCCCGGAGGACGGCGAGCGCCGCGGCCCACGCGGCATCCCCGCGCGGGCCGCCGGCGTGCCGCCCGCGCAGCGCGAGGCTGATCGGCATGCCCATCACGTGCTGCACGTGGCGCACGGTCGGTGCGACGAGCGCGGTCATGCCAGGCCCGCCTGGTCCAGGGCGCTCTGCAGGGACTCGACGTAGCCGTCGGAGGTGACGGTGGCGCCGCTGATCATGTCGATGTCCGCGTTCTGGTTCGTCAGGGTGTCCTGGGTGAGGATCGGCAGGGCGTAGGAGTTGATCTGCTGGTCCTTGCCGTTGCCGTCGGGGTACCGGGGGACGGTGACGTCGGTGATCCTCCCGTCGGTGACGGTGATGCGGACCTGCACCGCGCCCCAGCGGGTCTGGGCGACCGATCCGGTGAAGGTCTCGCCGGTCGTGGTGCTGGTCGCCGTCGGCGCGGCGGTGCCGGACGGGTCGACGGGTGCGGCGGCGACGGTGGTGGCCTGGGCGGGTCCGCTGGTGGAGGTCTTGTAGCCGAAGAGCAGGACGACGATCGCCACGGTGCTCAAGGCCCAGGTCAGGATGCGTTTCATCGGGTCACCAGCTGAAGTTCTCGAGGTGGACGCGGGAGTCGGGGACCCCGGCGGCGGTCAGCGTGCGGCGGACCGAGTCCGTCCAGGCCACGGGCCCGCAGAGGTAGACGTCGCGCTCGGCGATGTCCGGGACCCGGCGGCGCAGCAGGGTGAGATCGTCGAGGTCCGGGGTGTCGGGGGTGTCGCCGAACCAGGAGTCCGGGCCGCGCCGATGACCGGGCAGCCAGTGAACCTGCAGCCCGCGCTCCGCGTGGAGGACGGCGAGTTCCCGGCCGAAGAGCGGCCTGCGGGTGCTGCGCTGGAGCAGGACGGCGTCCCCGGGGGCGTAGGGCAGGGCCTCGGCGAGGGCCCGCAGCGGGGTGACGCCGACCCCGGCGCCGAGGAAGGCGAGCTTCTCGCGGGTCCGTGGCCGCTCGGTGAGCCGGCCGTGCGGGCCCTCGACCAGCACGCGCACCCCCGGACGCAGCCCGGCGACGAGGGCGCTCCCGTCGCCGAGAGCCTTGACGGTGATCCGCAGGCTGCGGCCGTCGGGGGCGGCGGACAGGGAGTAGGGGTGGGCGCGGGTCCATCCCGGGCCGGTGAGGAACCGCCAGGTCAGGAACTGTCCGGCCGTGGCGGGGAAGCGGTCCATCCGGCGTCCGGTCACGTAGACCGAGACGACGTCGTCGTCCTCCGGGACGACGGAGGTGACCCGCAGGTCGTGGCGCAGCGTGCGCAGCACCGGGGTGCCGACGCGCCACAGCAGCACCGCCCCGGCCGCGGCGGCCCACAGGGTCCGCCAGTAGACGGTGGCGGCGGTGGAGGCCAGGAACTCCTGCCCGGTCCAGAGCTGGTGCGGCAGGGCGAGCCCCACTCCGAGGTAGGCGTAGAGGTGCAGCAGGTGCCAGGACTCGTAGCGCAGCCGGCTCCGCGCGGCGCGGACGCTCGTGACCACGACGACGACCAGGCACAGCGTCCCGGCCAGGGCCAGCAGCATGCCGGGGTAGTCCACGGTCAGATCCCAGAACGTGCCCGGGACCGCGCCGAGGCGGCCCGCGGCGTAGCCCCAGGTGATGAGGGCGACATGGGTCAGCATCAGGGTGAAGGAGGTGAGCCCACCCAGCGGTGCGTGCGGGCCAGCCGGTCCTGCCCGACGGCGCGTTCGAGAACCGGGATCCGGGCCATCGACAGCACCTGCACCAGCAACAGGTCCGCGGAGACCAGCCCGGTCCAGCGGCCCACCGAGGTCAGGCCCCCGGCCCAGCCGGTGAGGTCACCGAGGCCGCCGCCGGCGACCCAGAGGTAGGTGACGACCAGCAGGCTCGCCCCCACCGCGACCCCGGCGCCGTGACGCACCGCCGAGTCCGTGCGGGCTGCGCGGGTGAGGATGCGGGTGCCGTGCCGGCTCGCCGCAGGGGCCGCGACGCTCACGTCGACGGCCCGGTCCCGGGTGCCGCTCCGGCTCGTGCTCCGGTCTGCGGTCGGCCCACCCGGCCGCCGGGGTCCGGCGTGCCGGACCGGTGGTGGTCCGCGCCCACGGCGAACCCGGCGGGCCCGGCCGCCGCGGCCGCGCTGTGTCCGACGACGAAGCCGCCGGCCCCACCGAGCAGCAGGAGACCCGCGGCGCCGGCGGCCAGGACCGCACGGTGCCGCGCCGTCGGGCGAGCGGCCTCGGGGAGGGCGGTATCGGGGCCAGCGGTATCGGGGACGGCGGTATCGGGGACGGCGGTATCGGGGACGGCGGTATCGG
>JAOZVV010000069.1 GCA_025869365.1 Pseudonocardia sp. | reverse complement strand
AGGAGGAGGACCGGGAGCTGCTCGACAGCTTCTCCCTCACCTACGGCGAGAACGCCGGGGACGACGACGACCTCGAGGTCCGGCCGCCGGTCGTGACCGTCATGGGTCACGTCGACCACGGTAAGACCCGGCTCCTGGACACGATCCGCAAGGCGAACGTCCGCGAGTCCGAGGCCGGTGGCATCACCCAGCACATCGGTGCCTACCAGGTCATGAGCGAGCTCGAGGGCTACGAGCGCCTGATCACCTTCATCGACACCCCGGGCCACGAGGCGTTCACCGCCATGCGTGCCCGTGGTGCGAAGTCCACGGACATCGCGGTGATCGTGGTCGCGGCCGACGACGGCGTCATGCCGCAGACGGTCGAGGCGATCAACCACGCCCAGGCGGCACACGTGCCGGTCGTGGTCGCGGTCAACAAGATCGACAAGGAGGGGGCCAACCCCGCCAAGGTGCGCCAGCAGCTCACCGAGTATGGGCTGGTCGCCGAGGAGTACGGCGGCGACACGATGTTCGTCGACATCTCCGCGCGTGAGGGCACGAACATCGACCTGCTCCTCGAGTCGATCCTGCTCACCGCGGACGCCGCACTGGACCTCCGGGCCAACCCGGACATGGAGGCCCAGGGCGTCGCGATCGAGGCCCACCTGGACCGCGGTCGCGGCCCGGTGGCCACGGTCCTGGTCCAGCGCGGAACGCTGCGTGTCGGCGACTCGATCGTCGCGGGAGACGCCTCCGGGCGTGTCCGGCGGATGTTCGACGAGCACGGCGGCGACGTCATCGAGGCCACCCCGTCGCGTCCGGTGCAGGTCATCGGCTTCACGTCGGTGCCCGGCGCGGGTGACACGTTCCTCGTCGTGGACGAGGACCGGGTCGCGCGGCAGATCGCGGACCGGCGGCGCGCTCGTGAGCGCAACGCCGAGCTGGCGAGCCGTCGCAAGCGCGTCAGCCTCGAGGACCTGGACGAGGCCCTCAGGGAGACGAACCAGCTCAACCTGATCATCAAGGGTGACAACTCGGGTACCGTCGAGGCCCTCGAGGACGCCCTGATGAAGCTGGACGTGGGCGAGGACGTCGAACTGCGCGTCATCCACCGCGGCGTCGGTGGCATCACCGAGGGCGACATCAACCTCGCCATCGCGGACAACGTCATCGTCATGGGCTTCAACGTCCGTGCCGAGGGCAAGGCCACGGAGCTGGCCAACCGCGAGGGCGTGGAGATCCGCTACTACTCGGTGATCTACCAGGCGATCGACGAGATCGAGGCGGCCCTGAAGGGCATGCTGAAGCCGGAGTACGAGGAGGTGGAGCTCGGCCGCGCCGAGGTCCGCGACGTCTTCAAGTCCTCCAAGTTCGGCACCATCGCCGGTTGCCTCGTGATGGGTGGAGAGATCCGCCGCAACGCCCGTGGGCGTCTGCTGCGGGACTCCGTGGTCATCGCGGAGAACCTGCCGATCAGCTCGCTGCGCCGGTTCAAGGACGACGTGGTCGAGGTCCGCGAGGGCTTCGAGTGCGGTCTGACCCTGGGCACGTACAGCGACATCAAGGTCGGGGACGTCATCGAGACGTTCGAGATGCGGGAGAAGCCCCGCGCCTGATCCGGGCGTACGTGAGCGCGCAGCCCCGCTGCGGTGGGGCTGCGTGCTCACGTCCTCTACGGTGATCGGCATGTACGTAGGGGCTCTCGAGCTCGATGTCCTCCTCGGGGACGTGAGATCGTTGAAGCAGAAGCGTTCGGCGGTCCGGCCCGTGGTGGCGGAGATCCGCCGCAGGTACGAGGTGGCGGCCGCAGAGGTCGGCCATCTCGATCTCCATCGCCGCGTCCTGATCGGGGTGTCCTGCGTCGCCGCGGATCCCGGTCACGTCACCGCGGTGCTCGACTCGTGCGAGCGGCTCGTGGCCGCCCGCCCGGAACTCGAACTCCTCTCGGCCCGGCAGCGGATGCTGGGCCCCGAGGACGACTGACCAAGGACGACAGGGAGTACGCGCCATGGTGGACCAGGCCCGCGCGCGCCGGCTGGCCAAGCGGATCTCACAGATCGTCGCCCACGCGATCGAGCACGAGATCAAGGACCCGCGCCTGACGATGGTGACGATCACCGACAGCAGGGTGACGGGAGACCTCCGGGAGGCGACCGTCTACTACACGGTGATGGGTCGCTCCGTGGACGAGGACCCCGACCTGCAGGGCGCCGCCGCCGCCCTGGCCAGCGCCTCCGGGGTGCTGCGTTCCAGGGTCGGGCAGCAGACCGGGATCCGGCACACGCCGAGCCTCGCGTTCGTCGCGGACCAGGTGCCGGACGAGGCCCGCCGGATGGAGGAGCTCCTCGCCCGCACCCGCGAGTCCGACGCCGAGGTGGCCCGGCTCGCCGCCGGCGCCCGCCCCGCCGGGGACGCCGATCCCTACCGGGTCCCCCGGGACCGCGCGGACGAGTTCGGCGACGAGGCCTGAGTGACGGCGACGGACACCCGGGGGGTGCCCCCGATGGGTGAGCCGCTCCGGACCGCGACCCTCGAGGCCGCGGTGGAGGACGCCGGTGCCGTGCTGCGGGAGGCCCGTGAGGTCGTCCTGCTCGCCCACGTGCAGCCGGACGCGGACGCGCTCGGGAGTGCGCTGGCCCTCGGGACCGCGCTCCATCGGCGCGGCGTGCGGGTCCGTGTCTCCTTCGGCACGACGTCGGGCGGCGACGACCGGGTCCCGCAGTCCCTGCGCTCGCTCGACGAGTACGGCCTGCTGGTGCCCGCGGCCGAGCTCCCGGTCGCCCCCGAGGTCCTGGTCGCCTGCGACACCGCGGACATCGGCCGGCTCGGCTCGGCCGCCGGTCTGCTCGACACCGCGGGCACGACCATCCTGGTGGACCATCACGCGTCGAACCCCGGGTTCGGGACGATCCGCGTGCTGGACCCGGGCGCGGAGGCCACCGTGATGCTCGTCCGCCGGATCCTGGACGTGCTCGGGGAGCCGCTGGACGACGTCGTCGGCCGTTGCCTCTACGCGGGCCTCGCCACGGACACCGTCGGCTTCCGCACCGCCGGACCCGAGGCGCACCGCCTCGCCGCCGAGCTGGTGGAGGCCGGGGTGGAGGTCGAGCCGCTGATCCGGCGGATCGTGGACACCCATCCGTTCTCCTGGCTGCACGCCCTCGCCGGGGTCCTCGCGGGCGCCAGCCTGGAGCCGGACGCCGCAGGTGGGCGCGGCCTCGTGCACGCCTGCGTCCCGGCCGCGGTGGTGTCGGCGTTCGGCCAGGAGGAGATCGAGAGCGTGGTCGGGCACCTGCGCACCGCCGCGGAGGCGGACGTCGCCGCCGTGTTCAAGCAGGTCGGCCCCCATCGATGGGCGCTGTCGCTGAGGGGCAAGGGAACCGTCGACCTCTCCGCGGTGGCCGTCGCGCTGGGCGGCGGGGGACACCGCAACGCCTCGGGCGCCGTGCGGGACGGCGAGCTCGGCGACCTGCGTGCCGCGCTGCGGGCCGCTCTCGACGCAGAGGTCCGCTGACCACCCGGTACGAGTCCCTAGGAGGACCCCTGTGACCCCGGAGCCTGCCCTGACCGTCCCGCCGACGTCCCCCCTGCGCTCCTCCCGTCACACGTTCCTGCGCGCCGCGTTGCGCAGCCCGGGCCAGATCGGCGCGGTGGCCCCGAGCTCGCCGCAGCTCGCGGCCCTCCTCGCGTCCGTCGTACCGACCCGGGGCGCCTCCGTCGTGGTCGAGCTCGGGCCGGGGACCGGTGCCATCAGCGCCGCGATCGAGCAGCGGCAGCCGCCGCGGGCCCGGCACCTCGCCGTCGAGCTGGACGAGGGGATGGCGAGCTACCTGCGCCGCACCCGTCCTGCGCTGGAGGTGGTGCAGGGCAACGCGCTGGAGCTGTCCACCCTGCTCGCCGCGCGGTCGGTGCCGGCCGTGGACGTGGTGATCAGTGGCCTGCCCTGGTCCCTGTTCGACCGGACCACGCAGCAGGACATCCTCGCGGAGGCGGCCGGGGTCCTCGCCCCGAACGCGCCGTTCGTCACCTTCGCCTACGCCCACACGATCGTCCTGCCGCCCGCGCGGCGCTTCCGCAGGCTGCTGCACGAGGTCTTCGACGAGGTCGTGGTGACGCGCACGGTCTGGCGCAACCTGCCGCCGGCCTTCGCCTACATCTGCCGTCGCCCGCGGGTGGCCGGGGGAGCCGCCTCGCCCGGGACCGACGCCGGGGGATGATCCCCGGGTGAGCCTCCCGCCCCGCGACGTCCCGGACCCCGCCGCCGGGGACGCCGGGCCGCTGCCCGCCCGGAGCGTCCTGCGGCTCGCGCTGCCGGCACTCCCCGTCCTGGCCGCGGAGCCCCTGTACGTCCTGGTGGACACGGCGGTCGTCGGCCGGCTTGGCGCCGTCCCGCTGGCCGGGCTCGCCGTCGCCGGGGTGATGTTCATGCAGGTCACGAGCCAGCTGAACTTCCTGTCCTACGGCACCACCGCCCGCTCCGCGCGGCTGCACGGCGCGGGCCGGCGCTCCGCCGCGGTGGGGGAGGGTGTGCAGGCGACCTGGCTGGCCCTCGCCGTCGGGCTGGTCGTCCTCGGGATGGGGCAACTGGTCGCGGGCCCGGTCGCGCGGGTCCTCGGGGACGGTGGCGAGGTCGCCTCCGCCGCCGTGTCCTGGTTGCGGATCGCGCTGTTCGGGGCGCCGCTGGTGCTGGTCACCCTGGCCGGGAACGGCTGGATGCGCGGGGTCCAGGACACCGTGCGGCCGATGCGCTACGTCCTGGCCGGGAACGGCCTGTCCGCGCTGATGTGCCCGTTCCTGGTGCACGGCGCGGGTGACTGGGCCGGCTGGGGCCTCGAGGGCTCCGCGATGGCGAACGTGGCCGCGCAGACGGTCGTCGCGGGGATGTTCCTGGGCGCCCTGGCGAAGGAGCGGCGGGCGGCCCCGGCGGAGGACCCGGTCCCGCTGCGGCCCGTCCCGTCGCTGATCAGGGCGCAGCTCGCGCTGGGCCGGGACCTCATCCTGCGCACCGCCGCCTTCCAGGCCTGTTTCCTCTCCGCGACGGCCGTCGCGGCCCGCTTCGGCGCGCCGTCGGTGGCCGCGCACCAGATCGTCCTGCAGCTGTGGAACTTCCAGGCCCTCGTCCTCGACGCCGTCGCGATCGCCGCGCAGTCCCTGGTCGGGGCGGCGCTGGGGGCGGGCGGGGCGGCGCGGGCCAGGGCCGTCGCGAAGCAGGTCACGCGCTACGGGCTGATCCTGGGGGTCGGGTTCGCGGTGCTGTTCGCCGCGCTCTACCCGGTGCTGCCGGGGGTGTTCACCGCGGACCCGGCGACGCTCGCGGCGGTCCCGGTCGCCTGGTGGTTCTTCGCCGCGCTGCAGCCGGTCGCCGGGGTCGTCTTCGCGATCGACGGCGTGCTGCTCGGCGCCGGGGACGCCGGCTTCCTCCGGACGACGACGCTGCTGGCCGCGGCCGTCGGCTTCCTGCCCCTCATCTGGCTCTCGCTCGTGTTCGGCTGGGGGCTCGCCGGGATCTGGGCGGGGCTGAGCCTGTTCATGCTGGTCAGGTTGGTGGCGGTGGGCCTGCGGACGCGCTCGGGACGCTGGGCCGTGACGGGGGCGGTGCGGGACTGAGCGCGGCCGCGACGGCCGCGGGGAGCCGCAGCCGGAACAGCGTCCCCGGGTCCCGGGACTCGACCTCGATGGTCCCGCCGAGCCGCCGCACGATCCGTGCGACGAGCGCCAGCCCGACACCGCGTGGCCGGTCCGGTGCGGCGGGCTTGGTGGAGAAGCCGTGCACGAAGACGTCGTCCGCGGCATCGCGGGGGATGCCCGGCCCGGTGTCGGCGACCTCCACGACCCAGCCTCCCGACGGCCCGTCGGCCAGCCGGACGTCCACCCGGCCGGCGCCCTCCCCGGTGTTCTCCTCGGTGGCGTCCAGCGCGTTGTCGACGAGGTTGCCGACCAGGGAGACCAGGTCGTCCGGCTCCACCGGCGGGGACGCCGTGGTCTCGTCGGTGACCGTGAACCCGATCTGGCGCTCCGCCGCGGACCAGGCCTTGTCCAGCAGCAACGCGGCCAGCACCGGGTCCTGCACGCGCAGGTGCGGCCCCCGGGTCCGGTCGACGGCCGTGGTGCCCGCCCGCAGCGCGTCCTCGGTCTCGCCGAGCTGCACCAGGGTCAGGACGGTCTGCATCCGGTTGGCGAACTCGTGCGCCTGGCCGGCCAGCGCGCGCGCCCGGTCACGGGCGGCATCCCGCTCGCGGAGCACGCCCGCCAGTTCCGTCCGGTCCCGCAGCGTGACCACCCGGGTGCCCTCGCCCGCCCTCGGGCCCGCCGTCGTACGGGACACGAGGAGGATCCGCTCGCCGGCCAGCGTCTCGGTGTCCCGCACGTCCGCGACGCCGCCGGTCGCCAACCGCGTGACGGCCCGCAACGCCGGGTCGACGCCCAGGTCCACCAGCCGCCGGCCCTCGACGGGTTGTCCGGGGCCGAACCCGAGCAGCCGGCGGGCCTCGGCGTTGGCCACCACGATCCGGCCGACGGAGTCGAGCACCATCAGGCCCTCCCGCACGGCGTGGAGGACGGCGTCGTGGTGGGTGTAGGCGGCGGCGATCTCGTCCGGCTCCAGGCCGAGGGTCTGCCGGCGCACCCGACGGGCGAGGAGCCAGGCCAGGACCGAGCCGACGGCGAACGCGATCAGCGCGACCGCCACGATCCACGGCAGCTCCCGGCCCACCAGCTCACTGATCCGCGTCTCCAGGACACCGACGCTCACCAACCCGACCACCCGGCCGTCGGACAGCACCGGGACGACGGTCCGCACCGACGGGCCCAGCGTGCCGAGGTAGTGCTCGGAGTAGACCTGCCCCGCCCGGGCCTCGGCGATCGTGCCCAGGTAGTGCTGCCCGATCCGGTCCGGCTCGGCGTGGCTGTAGCGGATCCCGTCCGGGCTCATCACCACGACGAACGCGGTGCCGGTGGCCGCCTGCACCCGTTCGGCGAGGGGCTGCATCGTCCGGCCGAGAACGAGCGGGTCCCCGGCCGCGGAGACCGCGGCCACCACCGCGGGATCGGCGGCCACGGTCCGGGCGGTCGCGGTGGTGAGGCGCTCGGCGGCGTCGGTCTCCAGGCGCTGCGCGCCGATCACCGCCAGCGCCGCGGCCCCGCCGACGGTCACCAGCACCGTCACCACCTGCAGCAGGAGCAGGCTTCGGACGAGGCCGGAGGACCTGCGCGCAGGGTCCGACCAGGGCTGCAGTCCGCGACGGGGCCGGGTGGGCACCGGGGGATCCTCTACCGGGAGGACTCGGCGCCGGAACCGGCGCCCACCAGCTCCTTGGGCTCCTGCCCGTCGACGTCTCGACCGGCGCCGTGCTCGAGCTCCATCGCCTCGTCGACCAGCGACGGGTCGTCGAGCACCGCGGCGAGCCGCTCGCGGTCCAGCTCGCCGTTCCAGCGCGCGATGACCAGCGTGGCGACGACGTTGCCGATGCAGTTCGTCAGCGCGCGGCCCTCGCTCATCACCCGGTCGATGCCGATGATCAGCGCGATGCCGACGGCGATCGCCTCGGCGGAGAAGAACTCGCCGCCGAAGGCCTGGAGCGAGGCTGCCAGGGTGACCAGGCCGGCGCCGGTGATGCCCGCCGCACCCTTGGACGTCAGGACCATCAGCAGGGCCAGGCCGATCTGGAGTCCGATCGACAGGTTCTCGTTGCCCGCCTGGATGATGAACAGCGCACCGAGGGTGAGGTAGATGCAGGTGCCGTCGAGGTTGAACGAGTAGCCGGTCGGGATGACCAGGCCGACGGTCTGCTTCGACGCGCCCGCCGCCTCCAGCTTGGTGAGCAGCCGCGGCAGCACCGACTCCGACGACGACGTGCCCACGATGATCAGCAGCTCGTCCTTGACCAGCCGGATGACCTTCACGATGTTGAACCCGGCGATCCTGCTGACCAGCCCCAGCACCGCCAGGACGAAGAAGAGGCAGGTGCCCCAGAACACGGCCATCAGCGTGACGAGGTTGGTCAGCGACGAGGTGCCGAACTGCGCCACGGTGTAGGCCATGCCGCCGAACGCGGCGACCGGGGCCGCCCACATGATCAGTTTGATGATGCCGAAGATGACCTTGGCGATGGTCTCGATCGAGCCGACGACGCGCTGGCGCAGCGGGGCGGCGAGCAACGAGACCGAGCAGGCGGTGAGGATCGCCAGGACCAGGACGCGCAGCACCTCGTTCTCGACGAACGGGCCGAGGAAGCTGGTCGGCAGCAGGTCGTTGAGCAGGAAGCCGGTGATCCCGCCCTGATCGGCGCTGGAGCCGCTCTCGACCTGCTTGGCGGCGGACGCGAGGGCCGACTCCGAGGGCGTGCCCTGGAAGCCCGAGCCCGGGGCGAAGATGTTCGCGGCGAGCAGCCCCAGCGTCAGCGCCACGACCGTCGCGACGAGGAAGTAGAACAGCGCCTTGAGCGCCAGCCCGCCGGCCCGGGCCAGGTTGCCGATCGAGGCGATCCCGACGACCACGGTGCAGAAGATCACCGGGGCGACGATCACCTTGATCATCTGGATGAAGCCGTCGGCGAGCCATTTGACGCCCTTGGCCGCGTCGGGGGCGATCATCCCGAACGCGATGCCGCCGGCGATGCCGACGATCACCCAGAACCAGAGTTGGGTGTAGAACCGCTTCTTCGGTATCGACTGCGCTTGCGTGGTTGACACGTCTCGTCCTCCTCGACGTCCGGTGCTGTCGGCACGGTAGGAACGTGACCGGCGCCATGTCAGGGTGTGCGCGTTCATAATTGGGCGGGCGTTGAGGTTTCGCAGGACGGGAGCAACCGGACGGTGTGGGCACTGCTGGTCGAGGACGACGCCGTGCTGGGCTCCGCGGTGGCCAAGGCGTTGACCGCGAACGGCTTCCGGGTGCGGCACGTGACCGACGGGGCGGCGGCGCTGGCCGCGGTCGCCGAGTCCGTGCCCGACGTCGTGCTGCTGGACATGGGCCTGCCGGACCGCGACGGGCTGGCGGTCTGCCGGGCGATCCGGGAGGTCTCCCGGGTGCCGATCCTCGCGGTGACGGGCCGGGGTGCGGTCCAGGCGCGGATCACCGGGCTGCGCAGCGGCGCGGACGACTACATCGTCAAACCGTTCCTGGTCGAGGAGCTGATCGCCCGGATCGACGCCGTGCTGCGCCGCACCCGTGGGCTCGGGGTCGCGCCGACGGTGCTCGCGGGGGACGTCGAGGTGGATCTGTCCCGACGCTCGGTGACCGTGGCAGGGGAGCCGGTCACGTTGGCGCGCAAGGAATTCGACCTGCTCGCCGCACTGGCGAGGCGGGAGGGTGCGGTGGTGGCGCGCGACGAGCTGCTCGACGAGGTGTGGGGGAGCGTGGACGCGAGCGCGCGGCGGACCCTCGAGGCACACATCGGGCTGGTGCGGTCCAAACTCGGCCGGCCGGGGGCGATCGTGACGGTGCGTGGGGTCGGCTACCGGCTCGACCGGTAGGTTCGCTCGTCGTGTCCGTACCTGCCGTTCCCCCCGGCCTCGTCGTCGTCGACAAGCCCGGCGGTCTGACCTCCCACGACGTCGTCGCGCGGCTGCGCCGGATCCTGCGCACCCGCAAGGTCGGCCACGCCGGGACGCTCGACCCGATGGCCACCGGCGTGCTGGTCTGCGGGGTCGAGCGCGGCACGAAGCTGCTCGGCCATCTCGCGCTGGACACCAAGGCCTACACCGCGACGATCCGGCTCGGTGCCGCCACGACGACCGACGACGCCGAGGGGGAGCCCCTCTCCGCCGCGGACGCCTCGGGCGTCACGGAGAAGGCCGTCCGCGCCGGGATGGCCCCGCTGACCGGGGCGATCGAGCAGGTCCCCAGCTCGGTCAGTGCGATCAAGATCGACGGCGAGCGGGCCTACAAGCGGGTCCGCGCGGGGGAGGACGTCGTGATCCCGGCGCGACCGGTCGTCGTCTCGGCGTTCGCGCTGCTCGCCGTGCGGCGGGACGGCGCGTTCACCGATCTCGACGTGACCGTGGACTGCTCCTCCGGCACCTACGTCCGGGCGCTGGCCCGGGACCTCGGCGCGGGGCTCGGCGTCGGCGGGCATCTCACCGCGCTGCGCCGCACCAGGGTCGGGCCGTTCGACCTCACCCACGCCCGCACCCTGGAGCAGCTGGAGGCGGAGCCGGCGCTCTCCCTGGGGCTGGACGAGGCGGTGGCGACCGCGTTCCCGCGCCGGGACGTCGACCTCTCGGGCGCCACGGACGTCTCCCACGGGAAGTCGTTGCCCAGCGCCGGGCTCCGCGGGACCTACGGCGTGTTCGACCCGGCGGGCCGGGCGTTGGCGCTGATGACGGACCGTGACGGCGCCGCGCGGCCCCTGGTCGTCCTCGCTCCGGCCGGGTCCTGAGGCCGGGCCCGCGGCACCGAAGTAGGCTGATCGTCGTGCAGCGATGGCGTGGGCTCGAGGCCGTCCCTTCGGGGTGGGGCCGGAGCGTCGTAACCGTCGGGGTGTTCGACGGCGTGCACCGCGGTCACCAGCAGTTGATCTCGCGGGCGGTCAGCCGGGCGCGGGAGCGGGGCCTGCCGAGCGTCGTCGTGACGTTCGACCCGCATCCCGCCGAGCTCGTGCGCCCCGGATCGCATCCTGCGGCGCTCACCTCGCTGAGCCGGCGTGCGGAGCTCGTGGCCGAGGCGGGGGCGGACGCGTTCTGCGTCATCCCGTTCACCCCGGTGCTCGCCCGGATGGAACCCGCCGAGTTCGCGCACGAGGTCCTCGTCGACCGGCTGCACGCGGCCGTCGTGGTGGTGGGCAGCAACTTCACGTTCGGCCACAAGGCCGCCGGAGACCTCGACACCCTGCGCACGCTGGGCGAACGCTTCGGGTTCGAGGTCGACGGCCTGGACCTGATCATCGACTCGGACCACGGCGGGATCACCTTCTCCTCCACCTACGTCCGGTCCTGCATCGACGCGGGTGACGTCGCCGCCGCGGCCGCCGCCCTCGGCCGCCTGCACCGGATCGACGGCGTCGTGGTGCACGGGGACCGCCGTGGCCGCGAGCTCGGCTTCCCCACCGCCAACGTCGCGACCACGCCCTACACCGCCCTCCCCGCGGACGGCGTGTACGCGGGCTGGTTCCTGATCGGCGGCCGCCGCCTGCCCACGGCGATCTCGGTGGGCACCAACCCGACCTTCTCGGGCCGGGTCCGCACCGTCGAGGCCTACGTGCTCGACGCGGACGAGGACTTCTACGGCCACGAGGTCTCGATCGAGTTCGCGCAGCGGCTGCGCGGCCAGGAGCGGTTCGACGGGATAGACCCGCTGATCGCGCAGATGACGGACGACGTGAAGAAGACCCGGATCCTGCTGGGCCTCTGAGCCCGTCCCTCCCCGGCCTCCCGGCACGGTCTCCGACGCGTGCCGGTGGGGCGTCGGTGTGCGCAGAGCAGAGGTCGCCGCGGGTTTCTCCGTTCGGCCACGGGATCGGCGCCGGGCTGCGACGATCCGGGGTGTGACCACCGACCGGCCCGAGCTCGTCGCCAACCGGGAGCGGCAGCGGGCGCTCTACGGCGTGCCCCTGGTCGAGCGCGTCCATCACCTGACGCGGGTGCTGGGGATCAGCCAGGCCCGTCTCGCCGGGACCCTGGGGATCAGTCCGGCGATGCTCAGCCAGCTGGTCAGCGCCCGCCGGGTGAAGATCGGCGATCCCGCGGTGCTGAGCCGGATGATGCTGCTCGACGAGCGGTGCGCGCAGCCGGACGGTCCCGGGGACGTCGAGCGGCTGCTGGTGGAGGCGGGGGCTGCGGGCCTGGGCTGGCGCGGCCCCCCGCGGTCCCCGGCCCGCCCCGCGCCCCCCGCCCCGGTCACGGCGGCGG
>JAOZVV010000068.1 GCA_025869365.1 Pseudonocardia sp. | reverse complement strand
TCAGCCAGCTTCTGCGTGAGCTCCACCGGAAGTTCGAAATCCACAAGTCCTCCTAAACGATCGTTCAGCTAGGATGACATCACCACCAGCGCCGGGGGAAGGGTTCAGGTCGAAGAATGCGTGAGATCCGCTATGAGGTTGCCGACCATGTCGCGACACTGACGATCGACCGACCCGAGAAGCGCGGGGCGATGACCTACGCGATGCTCGACGAGTTCGCGGCGTCCGTCGCCCGGGCCGGCGAGGATCCGGACGTGGTCGTCCTGCTGGTCACGGGCGTGCCGGGGAGTTTCTGCGCGGGCATCGACCTCGCGGACCTGGCGTCGCGGGACCCGGGGAGCCGGGGCCGGGAGAACGGGGACGGCGGCGGGCGGATCCCGCTGCTCATGGGCTGCCCCAAGCCCGTCGTCTGCGCCGTCGACGGGATGGCCGTGGGGATGGGCGCCGAGTTCGCCACCCAGGCGGACGTCCGGCTCGTGTCCAGCCGCGCACGGTTCCGGTGGAACTTCGTGCACCGCGGGCTGGTCTCGGACACCGGGGCCGGGACATGGCTGCTGCCGCGGCAGATCGGGATGGCCGCGGCGTCGAAGCTGCTCTACACCGGGGAGGACCTCGGTGCGGAGGAGGCGGCGGCGCTCGGCTTCGCGCTGAGTGTCCACGAGCCGGAGGACCTGCCCGCCGCCGCGGCCGCGTTCGCCGCGAAGATCGCCACGGCGTCTCCGTTCGCGCTGGTCAGGACGAAGCGGCTGCTGCTCGACGGCGCCGGCTGGGACCTGCGCGAGCACGTCGACGCCACCAGGAAGACCATGGCCGAGTGCTTCGCCTCGGAGGACCACGCCGAGGGGATCGCGTCGTTCCTCGAGAAGCGCCCGGCGCACTTCACCGGCCGTTGACCTGCACCGACCCCAGGAGGACACCATGAGCGAGCAGCGCGTGACGATCGAGATCACCGATGGCGTCGCGGACGTCCGGCTCAACCGGGCGGACAAGCGCAACGCCCTGGACCCGGCCATGTTCGCCGGGCTCGTCGAGGCCGGGGAGAAGCTGAAGCAGGACCCGTCCGTCCGCGTCGTCGTGCTGTCCGGCGAGGGGCCGGACTTCTGCGCCGGCCTGGACTTCGGCTCGTTCAAGGCCATGCGGGACGGCGAGCGGCTCTCCGCCAGCGCGACCCTGCCGCCCTCCGAGGGGGGTCCGGCGAAGGCGACGGGCCAGCGGGCGGCCTACGTGTGGACCGAGCTGGAGGTCCCGGTGATCGCGGCCGTCACGGGCAACGCGCTCGGCGGCGGGCTGCAGGTCGCGCTCGGCGCGGACATCCGGATCGTCTCCCCGGACGCGAAGCTCTCGGTGTTCGAGGTCGCGTGGGGCCTGATCCCGGACATGACGGGCTCGCAGCTGCTCCCGGAGCTGGTCGGCCGGGACGTCGCCAAGGAGCTGACGCTCACCGCGCGCAAGGTGAGCGGCGAGGAGGCCGTCGCGATCGGGCTGGCCACGAAGCTGGACCCGGAGCCGCGCAAGGCCGCCCTCGAGCTCGCCCGCTCGATCGCGAACCGCAACCCGCACGCCGTCCGGGCCGCGAAGCGCCTGCTGGACATGGCGGGCCGGGTGGACCTGGAGACGGGCTTCGCCGCGGAGCAGGCGGAGATCGGCGCGCTCATCGGCAGCCCCAACCAGGTGGAGGCCGTCGCCGCGTCCTTCGAGAAGCGGGCGCCGGTCTTCAAGGACGTGTGAGCCGGGACAGGCGCTGCTGCGCGAGCGCGGCGTAGCGCTCCGGGTACAGCGGGGCGACGGCGGTGAGCCAGGCCGTGCCCTCCAGCTCGCGGAGGGCACGGTACGGCTCGAGGTCGTCCCGCGAGGGGGCGGGACGACCGAGCTCGGCGGCGTAGGCGGAGATCGCCCGCGGGTCCGCCAGCACCGCCAGGTCCCACTCCCGCGGACCGGTGCACGTCTCCTCGAGGTCCGTCCAGCGGGGTCCGGCGCCGGTGAGCAGCAGGTTCCCGGCGTGCGCGTCGCCGTGCAGGACGGCCCCGCCGGACCGGTCCACGGCGCTCACCAGGCTCTCGTGCCGCTTCCGCAGCCCGTCGGCGATCTCCGCCGGGCAGGCCGCGAGCGCGTCGTGGACCTGCTCGACGGCCGGGGCGAGCCAGGGCAGCTCGTCGGGGAGCCCCTCCGCCGCCGCGTGCAGGTGGGCGAGGGCGACCCCCGCGGTCGCCGGATCCGGCTGCTCGTCCCGGGTCGCGGCGTGCTCCCAGAACGTCGCCGCGAAGCCCGCCTCCGCATGCGGCCCCGGGTCGACCACCGCACTCGGCGCCACGACCGGCCCGCCCCGCGCCGCGACGTGGGCCGCGACCGCGAGCTCGCGCCGCAGCCAGGCCGTGGGGTCCCGGCGGACGCGCCCGGCGAGCAACGGCACCCGCGCGACGACCGGCGCCGGGGCGAGGTGCACCACAAGGTTCGCGCGGTCCGACAGCACCCGCGGCGCGGCGGTGGGCAGGCCCGACCGCCGGGCGAGGGCGAGGAGGGCAGCGAGGCCCGCAGCCCTCAGCTCCCCGTGCACGCCGCGCCCGCAGGTCACGGGGTTCACGGGGGCGCTACAGGTCCCCGAGGTCCACCAGGAACGAGATCTCGGCCGTGGCGTACCAGGCGAGCTCCTGGTCCTCCGCCTCGCCGACGAGAAACTCGGCGTCCAGGTCCCCCAGGTCCGCCTTGTCCACCACGCCGGCCGCCTCGCGGACGGCGTGCTCGGCCTCCTCGGAGTCCACGTGCACGGACGCGATGCGGTCCATCGGGATGGAGCCGGAGATCCGGACCGCAGCGTCGTCGAGGTCGGGGCGCAGCGTGACGTCCTCCATGTCCGCCGCGATCACCACGCGCCGGGCGCGGGTGGCCTCCTCGCCCAGGCCGAACTCGACGGCGAGCAGCCGCAGCGACGCCCGGGCCGCCTCGTTCATCGCGGCGTACTCGAGTTCCTCCTCATCCCCTGCCGTGTAGGCCTCCCGCAACCGCGGGGTCAGGGCGAAACCCGTGCCGCCCATGGGGTCGAACTTTCCGGACTTGACCAGCTTGCGCAGCATCGGCCAGGTCCCGGGAAGATAGATCCGCACGTCAGCTCACCTTCTTCACCGGCTCGAGGCCAGTAGTTCGTCCAACGACTCGTCGACGAGCCCTGCGAGGACCTCGACGTCGGGCATCGCGTCGCGATCCCCGTTGAACCCGTAGTACACCCCTCCGTCGTAGCTCGTCAGCCCGATCGCGAGGGCCTGACCCTTGGCGAGCGGCACGACGGGGAACATCTCCAGCATGCGCGCTCCGGCGGCGTAGAGGGGGAACTGGGGCCCCGGGACGTTCGTCACCACCAGGTTGAAGAAGCGCTTGGAGATCCCGCTGGCCGCCCGCGCCCCCAGCGCGTGCAGCGTCGGCGGCGCGAACCCGCCGATCCGGACCAGCGTGTCCGCCCCGACGTTCTGCCCGGTGGAGGTGTGCTCGCGCATCGCGTGCGTGACCTGGTGCAGGCGCACGACCGGGCTCGGCTCCCCGACGGGCAGGTCCACCAGGTAGGACGACACCCGGTTGCCGAGCGAGCCCGACGCGGCCGAGCTGGGCACGTCCGCCTCCCCGCGCACGGACATCGGGACCATGGCGCGGACCGAGGCCGACGACGTGACGGGTTCGCCCCGGGACAGCAGCCAGTTCCGCAGCGCGCCGGCGACCACGCTCAGCACCACGTCGTTGACGCTGCAGCCGTGCGCGCTCCGGATCCGCCGGTAGGCCTCCAGCTCGGTGCGGGCCATCGCGAACCGGCGCTGGGTGGAGATGTCCACGTTGAGCGGGGTCCGGGGGGTGGGCCGGGTGGCGGTGCGGGCCATCGTGAGGACCTTGCCCGCCATGCCGGCCACCTGGTGCACCGTGGCCAGCGCGTCCCCGGTGGCGGCCCGGACGTTGTCCGCGATCTCGCCCGGCCGGGTCACGGCGTCCCCGATGGCGTCGGCGATCAGGCGCCGGTCACTGGGCTCCGGGCGCGGCATCCACACCTCGTCGACGACCGGCCGGGGCTCCGGCGAGACGTCGAGGATGACCTGGCTGATGTCGATCGCGGAGATCCCGTCGACCATCGCCTGGTGGGTCTTGGTGATGACGGCGATGCGCCCCCTGGCCAGGCCTTCGACCAGGTACATCTCCCACAGCGGACGCGTGCGGTCCAGCGGTCGGGACATCAGCCGGGCGACGAGCTCGGTGAGCTGGGTGTCGGTGCCCGGACGGGGCAGGGCGGAGCGGCGGACGTGGTAGGCGACGTCGAACTCGGTGTCGTCCATCCAGACCGGGCGCGCGAGGTTGCCGGGGACGTGCCGGACCTTCTGCCGGTAGCGGGGCACCAGCGAGATGCGCTGCTCGACGAGCGCGACGAGCCGGTCGTAGTCCAGGCCGTCCTTCGGCCGGCGGAAGATCGCCACCCCGCCGACGTGCATGGGCGTCGTCGCCTGCTCCAGGTAGAGGAAGGAGGCGTCGAGCGCGGAGAGCCGGGGCGGCATGACGATGATCCTATCGTCGCGTGGGACCCTTGCCCCCGTGCCGGACCCCGCCCACCCCTCGCCCGCAGCCGGAACCACCGCGCCCTCCCCGAAGGACCGGTTCATCACCGTCTACGGCCGCAAACCCGTGCTCGAGGCCCTGGCGGACGACACGCTCACCGTGGACAAGGTGATCCTCGCGGACACCGCACGGGGCGAGCCCGTCAAGGAGATCACCGCGGCCGCCCGGCGGCGCGGGGTGGAGGTCCAGCGGGCGAGCGCGCACCGGGTGAAGGTGCTGGCGGGCAACGGCCGGCACGACCAGGGCGTCCTCGCGGACGTCGTCGCGCCCCGGATGACGACGATCGCGTCGTTCCTGCGCGATCTCGGGTCCCGCCGGGCCGCGTCGGTGCTGGTGCTGGACCGGGTGACGAACCCGTCGAACGTCGGGATGGTGCTCCGTTCGGCCACCGCCGCCGGGCTCGACGGCGTGCTGCTCCCCCGCCGCGGCGTCCCGGCGATCGACCCGCTCGTGATCAAGGCGTCCGCGGGCGTCGCGTTCTCGGCCCCGGTGCTGCGCTCCGGCACCGCCGAGGAGGGCTGCGCCGCGCTGCGCGAGGCCGGGTTCGCGATCTACGGCCTGGACGCCGGGGGCGCGTCGCTCATGGAGGCGGAGCTCCCGCGCCGGGTCGCCCTGGTGCTCGGCAACGAGACGGACGGACTGTCCGAGCACGTCCGCTCCGAGCTCGACGGGATCCTCTCCATCCCGATGTTCGGGGGCGTGGAGTCCCTCAACGTGGCGAGCGCCGCGGCGGTGGCGGCGTACGAGCTGCTCCGCCGCCGCTGAGCTCCCGGGCGCGGCCACCGTCGGTTACGGTCGGGTCATGGTGCAGCGTCGGATCCCTCGGTACAGCGAGCTGAAGCCCCTGCTGCGGCCCGCCCCCTTCGTCCGGGACGCCACCCGGCGCCGGCTGGCCCGCGCGGCGTCGATCGCGGACCTGCGGGACATCGCGCGGAGGCGGACGCCCCGCGCGGTCTTCGACTACACCGACGGTGCCGCGGACGGCGAGCTGAGCCTGAGCCGGGCGCGGGACGCGTGGTCGCGCGTCGAGTTCTCCCCGAGCGTGCTGCGCGACGTCTCCTCGGTCGACACGTCGCGGGAGATCCTGGGGCAGCGGTCCGCGCTGCCGTTCGCGTTCGCCCCCACCGGGTTCACGCGGATGATGGGCACCGAGGGCGAGCCCGCGGTCGCGTCCGTCGCGGAACAGGTCGGCATCCCCTACACGCTCTCGACCATGGGCACGACGACGATCGAGGACGTCGCGGCCGCCGCTCCGGGCGCCCGCAGATGGTTCCAGCTCTACCTGTGGCGTGACCGCAGCTTCGCCAAGGACCTCGTGCAGCGCGCCGCGGCCGCCGGCTACGACACGTTGATGCTCACCGTGGACACGCCCGTCGGCGGGAACCGGCGCCGGGACGTGCACAACGGGCTCACCATCCCGCCCGCGCTCACCCTGCGGACCTTCGTCGACGGCGCCCTGCACCCGCACTGGTGGTTCGACCTGCTCACCACCTCGCCGCTGACGTTCGCCAGCCTCGAGTCCACGGACGGGACCGTGGCGGACCTGATCAACCGGGTGTTCGACCCGGCGCTGACCCTCGACGACGTCGCCTGGCTACGGAGCACGTGGCCAGGCAAGCTCATGATCAAGGGCATCCAGAACGTCGACGACGCCCGCCGCGTCGTCGACGAGGGCGCGGACGCGGTGCTGCTGTCCAACCACGGCGGCCGCCAGCTCGATCGCGCGCCCGTGCCGCTCGAGCTGCTCCAGCCCACGGTCCAGGCCCTCGGCGGCCGGGCCGAGGTCTTCGTGGACACCGGCATCACGCACGGGGCGGACGTCGTCGCGGCCGTCGCGATGGGGGCGAACGCCGCGCTGGTGGGCCGGGCGTACCTCTACGGACTGATGGCGGGCGGTCGTCAGGGCGTGCTCAAGGCCGTCGAGATCCTCACCGGTGAGATCACCCGGACCCTGCAGCTCCTCGGCGTCACCCGTGTTGACGATCTTCGGACGGAACACGCCCGCATCCGCCCGATCGGGTGACGCCCGACGTGCATTCCCGCCGCCGGAGGTCCATGGTGTCCGGCATGGGATTCATGGACAAGGCCAAGGAAATGCTGGGTCAGCACGACGACAAGGTCGACCAGGGTCTCGACAAGGTCGGCGAGAAGGTGACCGAGAAGTACGGCCACGGCGACCAGGTGGACAAGGGCGTCGACTTCCTGCAGGAGCGCACCGGCGAGGGCGACACCACCGCCGCGCCGCCGGCGGCCCCCGAGGGCGAGCAGCCCCCGCCGCCTCCCGCCTGACCCCGAACGCGTCGCCCCGGGGGCTCCCGGGGCCGGCGCCGTTCTCGCGTCCGGCGTTCTCCCGTTCCACCGCGTCATGGCTCCACAACGCCACATATCGACGCGGTGGACAGCATCATGGCTCCATAACGCCACGTGGCGGCGTCGTGGACAGCGTTGTGGCTCCATGACGCCGCGTTGCGGTGGTCACGGGAGGGGGTCGAAGAGGACGCCCAGCTCGCAGAGCGTGATCTCGGGGGTCGAGTGCAGGACACCCACCGCCCCGCAGGCGACGGCGCCGCGGACGTTGACCGGGACGTCGTCGACGACCACGCAGTCCCCCGGCGGCAGGCCGAGCAGCTCTGCGGTGCGGCGGAACGCCTCGGGATCGGGCTTGCGGGCCCCCGTCGCCGCCCCGAGGACGACGACGTCGAACTCCTCCCGCAGCTCGTCCGGGACCGCATGGGCGTCGGAGAGGAGCGCGAGCCGGAGCCCCGCGGCACGGGCCCGGCGCGGAACCGCGGCCATGGCCTCGCCGTCGGTGAGCACACCGCCGTAGTCCAGGATCAGTCCGCGCAGGTCAGCCACCACCGCGACGCTACCCCGCCGCCGACGGTCCCCCCGCCGGTGGCGGATCCTCGTCACCGACGGCGGTGAGCACCGCCAGCAGATAGCGCCGGACCACGGCGTCCTCCTCCGCGGTGACGGCGGGCAGCCGTGCCCGGTGGACCGCCTCGACCAGCGCGGACGTCTCCGCGAGGCGGCCCCGCCCGGTGTCGGTGATCCACAGCCGGACGACCCGCCGGTCCACCGCGTCCCGCCCACGGCGCAGCGCCCCCTCCCGCTCCAGCCCGTCGACGACCGGGGTCAGCGTCGCCGGGCTCACCCCGAGCTCCGCGGCCAGCTCCCGGTGCGACGGGCCGTCCGCGCCGGCCAGCACACCGAGGACCGCGAGCGAGGTGGCGCTGAGCCCGTGACCTGCGGCGACGCGGTGCCGGAACCGGCCGAGCACGGCGCCGACGCGCACCAGGAGCGCGGGCAGGGGCAGGTTCTCCGGGCGGGTCTCGAAGGGCGGGGCGGCCACCGGACGACCGTACCGGTTCCCTCGGCCCCCTATCATCAGTGCCCATATCGTCCGCCGTACCGATCATTCGTCGGCATATCATCTGGCGACGTAGAGACTGGAACGGGACCGGGCGACCCGGCCGGGCCGGATCCTCGACCCGTGACGACCTTCGCCGAACCCTCCCGGGCCGCTCCCGTACAGGCCGAACCCACCGAGCCCACCCCCACCGAGGCCTCTCCGGGCCGGGCCGATCCGGGGCGGAGCTGCACCACCCGGCCTCGCCTGCGACGCGTTCGCTACGAGCCCGATCCCGAAGAGCTCGACACCCGCCACGGATCCGGCGGACCCGGGTGGCCCGCGCCCGCCGCCGCTCCGCCACCCCTGTCGACCCACGCGGTGGCGGCGGAACGGCGCGCGACCGAGCGGGAACTCGCCGCCCGTAGGCGTGCGGGCACGACGATGCGGGTGGTGGTGGAGGTCGTGGACGGGCGGCGCCCGCTCCGCCAGCTGAACGGCCTGGTGGGCCCCCGGGTGCTCCGCTACGTGACCGCGGCCGTGCTGGCCCCGAGCCCCCGCCGGGCGCCGGCGAAGCTCACCAGCGTGCACGTCTGCATGCCCGCGCGGGACGCCGCCGAGGTGACGGCGGTGTGCCGGCTGGGCGGGCGGGTCCGCGCGATCGCGGCCCGCCTCGACCTCGACGGGCCGTCCCCCGGCACGTGGACCTGCACGGCCCTGCGCGTCCTGTGACCCATCCGGGCCACCGGCCGCAGGGCGGTCAGCCGTTCTGCTTGCGCGAGGCCCGCTCCTGGCGGCGGCGGTCCGCACGGTTGACGGTGCCGGCCTGGCCCGAGCCGCCCCGCCGCTGTGCGCCGGTCTGCGGGCGGCCACCGGTCGGGCCGGCTCCCCCCGAGGGGCCGGCGCGGCGCACGGCCTCGCCACCGTCCTCGTCCGGGCCGCTGTACTGCAGGTTCTGCTGCGCCTGGGCCCGGAACGCGGTGGGCAGGACCGAGGTGGGGGTGTCGTCCGGGCCGGCCTGCGCCGCCGCCGGAACCCGCTCGATCGGGGCGGTGGCGTCGGCCGGCACCGGGGCACCGGCGGCCGCGGCGGTGCGCCCGGGGGCCTGCTGCTGGGCGTTCTGCTGCTGGGCGTTCTGCTGGGCCGCCAGCGCGGACAGCGCCGCCTGGGCCTGCGCGACCCGCTCCGCGGACTGCTGCTCCGGCGCGGCGGGCTCGGCGACCTGCACCTGGACGTTGAACAGGTGCCCGACCGTCTCCTCCTTGATGCCCTCGAGCATCGCGGAGAACATGTCGAAGCCCTCGCGCTGGTACTCGATCAGCGGGTCCCGCTGGGCCATCGCGCGCAGCCCGATGCCCTCCTTGAGGTAGTCCATCTCGTAGAGGTGCTCGCGCCACTTGCGGTCCATGACCTGCAGCAGGACCTGCCGCTCGAGCTCACGCATGCCGCCCTGGGCGCCGATCATGGCGTCCATCTCGGCCTCGCGGGCCGCGTAGGCCCGCTCGGCGTCCTTCAGGATGGCCGCGGTGAGGGTCTCCCGGGTCAGGTCGTCCAGCCCCTCGCCCTCCTCCGGGTCCCCGTCCGCGAGGTCCTGCCAGCGGATCTGGATCGGGAAGAGCTGCCTGACCGCGGTCCAGAGCTTGTCCAGGTCCCAGTCCTCGGCGTAGCCGTCCGACGTCGCGCCCGTGACGTAGGCCCCGACGACGTCCGCCAGCATGGCGCGGACCTGGTCCTGGACGTCCTCACCGTCGAGCACCCGGCGGCGCTCGGTGTAGATGACCATGCGCTGCTGGTTCAGCACCTCGTCGTACTTGAGCACGTTCTTGCGGATCTCGAAGTTCTGCTGCTCGACCTGCGTCTGCGCGCTCCGGATGGCCCGGGTGACCATCTTCGCCTCGATCGGCACGTCCTCCGGCAGGTTGAACCGGTTCATGATCGACTCGACCACCGCGCCGTTGAACCGGCGCATCAGATCATCCCCCAGCGAGAGGTAGAAGCGGGACTCGCCCGGGTCCCCCTGCCGGCCTGCGCGGCCACGGAGCTGGTTGTCGATGCGGCGGGACTCGTGCCGCTCGGTTCCGAGGACGTAGAGCCCGCCGGCCTCGCGGACCTCCTGCGCCTCCGCCTCGACCTGCTGCTTCATCTTCGCGACGGCGCCGTCCCAGGCCGCCTCGTACTCCTCGCGGTGCTCCACCGGGTCCAGCCCGCGGGCGCGGAGCTCGAGATCGGCGAGGAAGTCCGGGTTGCCGCCCAGCATGATGTCCGTACCGCGGCCGGCCATGTTCGTGGCGACGGTGACCGAGCCCGCGTGCCCGGCCTGCGCGATGATCGCGGCCTCGCGCTCGTGGTGCTTCGCGTTCAGCACCTCGTGCGGGACACCGCGGGAGAGCAGCAGCTTCGCCAGGTACTCGGACTTCTCCACACTCGTCGTACCGACGAGAACGGGCTGGCCCTTCCGGTGCTTCTCGGCGATGTCGTCCGCGACCGCCTCGAACTTCGCGGGCTCGGACTTGTAGATCAGGTCCGGCTGGTCCGCCCGGATCATCTCGCGGTTCGTGGGGATCGGCACCACGTTCATCTTGTAGATCTGGTGCAGCTCGGCCGCCTCGGTCTGGGCGGTACCGGTCATCCCGGCGAGCTTGTCGTAGAGCCGGAAGAAGTTCTGCAGGGTGATGGTGGCCAGCGTCTGGTTCTCCGCCTGGACCTCCACCCCCTCCTTCGCCTCGATGGCCTGGTGCATGCCCTCGTTGTAGCGGCGCCCGGCGAGCACCCGGCCGGTGAACTCGTCGACGATCAGGACGTTGCCGTCCCGGACGATGTAGTCCTTGTCCTTCTTGAACAGTTCCTTCGCCTTGAGGGCGTTGTTGAGGTACCCGACGAGCGGGGTGTTCGCGGCCTCGTAGAGGTTGTCGATGCCGAGCTGGTCCTCGACGAAGGTGACGCCGTCCTCGGTGACGCCGACGGTGCGCTTGCGCTCGTCCACCTCGTAGTGGACGTCGATCTTCAGCATCGGCGCCATCCGGGCGAACTCCTGGTACCAGCGGGCGCTCTGCTCGGCCGGACCGGAGATGATCAGCGGGGTGCGGGCCTCGTCGATGAGGATCGAGTCCGCCTCGTCGACGATCGCGAAGTTGTGCCCGCGCTGGACCATGTCGGCCGCGTTCCAGGCCATGTTGTCGCGCAGGTAGTCGAAGCCGAACTCGTTGTTCGTGCCGTAGGTGATGTCCGCGGCGTACTGC
This sequence comes from Pseudonocardia sp., assembly GCA_025869365.1. Taxonomy (GTDB): domain Bacteria; phylum Actinomycetota; class Actinomycetes; order Mycobacteriales; family Pseudonocardiaceae; genus Pseudonocardia. The sequence continues at coordinate 685 of JAOZVV010000068.1, read as the reverse complement.
TCGCGACGCTGCGCGGGCGCCATCTCCGAGAGGATCACCCCGACCGTCAGCCCGAGGAAGCGATGGATGCGGCCCATGTTCTCCGAGTCGCGCCTGGCCAGGTAGTCGTTCGTCGTGACGACGTGGACGCCCTTGCCGGAGATCGCGTTGAGATAGCACGGGAGCACCGAGGTCAGGGTCTTGCCCTCACCGGTCTTCATCTCCGCGACGTTGCCCAGGTGCAGCGCGGCGCCACCCATCAACTGCACGGTGAACGGCCGCTGGCCGAGCGTGCGGCGCGCGCCCTCGCGCACGACGGCGAACGCCTCGGGGAGCAGCTCGTCGAGCGACTCGCCCTCCGCGTGGCGCCTCTTGAACTCGTCCGTCTTCGCACGGAGCTCGTCGTCCGTGAGCGACTCGACGTCCGGTTCCAGCTCGTCGATGTGGGCGGCGATCCTGCCCAGCCGCTTCACCAGCTTCGTCTCCCCGGCACGGAGCAGTCGGTTCAACAACGCCACTGGTCGACCTCATTCACCATCGCGGTCAGGTGCCGATCCCCGATGGCCCGAGAGCCGCGCGGATCGGCGTCGGCGCCGTGGGACGGCACCCGCTTCGCTCCATGGTAGAGCCCCCGGGGTAGTGCCCCCCACGCACTCGGCGGCCCCCCCCCGGGGCAAGGGGGGGGCGGCGCGGGGGGGGGGGGGGA
>JAOZVV010000067.1 GCA_025869365.1 Pseudonocardia sp. | reverse complement strand
ACCGGCACAGGAGCCACGTTCATGAGTGAACTCTTCAACGCTGCGGAGTACCTGACGGGACGGCGGGTGGACGCCGGGGACGGCGCGCGCGTCGCGGTCCGCCACCCGGGCGGGACGCTCACCTACGCCGGGCTCCTGGACGAGGTCCGCGTGGTCGCCGCCGGGCTGCGCGGCATCGGGGTCCGGCCCGAGGAACGCGTCGTGCTCTGCATGGCCGACGACGTCGAACTGTTCACCGCGATCCTCGCCACGATGTACCTGGGTGCGGTCGCCGTGCCGTGCTCCACGATGCTCACCGGGTCGGAGCTGCGGACGCTCGTCGTGGACTGCCGGGCGCGGGCCCTGCTCGGCAGCCACCAGTTCGCCGACGCCGTGCACACCGCGGCCGCCGACGCCCCGGACCTGCACCATCTCGTCCTCGCCGGCGCCGTTCCCAGCGCGCCCCCGGGCGTCACCGGGCTGACCTGGGACGAGTTGCGCGCCGCCGGCACCGAGCCCGTCGACGGCCCGTACCCCACCTGGGACGAGTCACCGGCGCTGTGGCTCTACACGTCCGGCACCACCGGGAAGCCCAAGGGCGCGATGCACCGCCACGCGGACATCCGGTACGTCGCGGAGACCTACGGGACCCAGGTCCTCGGGATCGAGCCGGACGACGTATGCCTCTCCGTCGCGAAGCTGTTCTTCGCCTACGGCATCGGCAACTCGATGTTCTTCCCGCTCTCCGTCGGCGCCTCCGCGGTGCTGGAACCCTCACGGCCCACGCCTGACCTGATCGCCGAGCGGGTGCGCGACCACGGCGTCACCCTGTTCTTCGCGGTGCCCAGCTTCTGGGGGCCGTTGCTGGCCTCCGCCGTCCCGGACGAGGCCTTCGCCGGAGTCCGCCGCGGCGCGTCGGCGGGTGAGACCCTGCCGGCCCGGATGTTCCACGGCGTCCTCGAGCGGTTCGGTTTCGAGGTCCTCGACGGCATCGGGTCCACCGAGGCGCTGCACATCTTCATCTCCAACCGGCCGGGAGCGGTCGTCCCGGGCAGCTCGGGCTTCCCCGTACCGGGGTACGAGATCGAACTGCGCCGCACGGACGGCACGGTGATCGACGGCGTCGACGAGTCCGGGATGCTGTGGATCTCCGGGGACTCGATCTGCACCGGGTACTGGTGCCGCACCGAGGTGAACCGCGCGGTCTTCCACGGCGCCTGGATGCGGACCGGCGACCAGTACGTCCGCAACGCCGACGGCAGCCTCACCTGCCTCGGCCGCGCGGACGACGTGCTCAAGGTCGGCGGGATCTGGGTCTCCCCCGCCGAGGTGGAGTCCCGGCTGCTCGAGCACCCCGGCCTGGCGGAGGCCGTCGTCGTCGGGGTTCCGGACGCCGACGGGCTGGACAAGCCGGTCGCGTACGTCGTCCCGCGGGACGGGGTGGTCGTGGACCCGGACGAGGTCATCGCGTTCTGCCGGGCGGGGCTCGCCGCGTTCAAGCGGCCCCGGGCCGTCGTCCCGATCGCGGAGCTGCCGAAGACCGCCACGGGGAAGATCCAGCGCTACCGCCTCCGCGCGCTCGCACTCGAGCCCGCGCCGGCGTCGGTCCGCCCCGCCCCACCCCTGTCCCCCGACGCCGCGGCACGCATCTGACCGTCGACCGTCACGGGGCGCGGCGCTGCGCTGCCGGGAGCCTCGGGTCACGCTCGGGTGACCCGAGGAGGCAGACATGGGCACGTGTGGGTCCGGGAGACCCCCGCCGTCCGGACGACGCCGAGGCGGGCGTCCTCGGCGAGCCGGCACCGGCCCTGTTCGGGCTGGGGTCCCGGACGTCGGCGACAGGCTCGGCGACGAGTGCGCGCGCACCCGGGCCCCGAGGCGGTGTCCGGCCGGCTCGTCGCGCACGGGTTCGAGACCACCGAGGTCGGCGAGCTGCGCACACGGGTCCGGAGCCACGGCGTCCCTTGACGTTCTACAGAGCTATCCCCCATCTGCACCGTGTTGTAGAATTTTCTGCAGCAGACGCAGGAGGGCCCCGACATGACCGAGGAGACCGGCACCATCGACGCAGCCGGCACCGAGCACGAGGAGACGCCCGCCGTCTCCTTCGACGCCGATCCCGCCACCTACCGGCACTGGACGCTCGACACGTCCGGCGCCGCCGAGACCGGGGTCGCCTACCTGCGGCTGGACATCGACGAGGCCGGCGGCATCGTGCCGGGCTACGAGCTCAAGATGAACAGCTACGACCTGGGCGTGGACATCGAGCTCTACGACGCCACGCAGCGGCTGCGGTTCTCCCATCCCGAGGTGCGCACGGTCGTCGTGACCAGCGGCAAGGACAAGAACTTCTGCGCGGGCGCCAACATCCGGATGCTGGCGCAGAGCTCGCACCCGTGGAAGGTGAACTTCTGCAAGTTCACCAACGAGACGCGCAACGGCATGGAGGACGCGACCGCGAACTCCGGCCAGACCTACATCGCGGCGGTCAACGGGACGGCGGCCGGCGGCGGCTACGAGCTCGCCCTGGCGTGCGAGCAGATCCTGCTGATCGACGACAACTCCTCCGCGGTCTCGCTGCCGGAGGTGCCGCTGCTCGGCGTGCTGCCCGGTACCGGCGGACTGACCCGGGTGATCGACAAGCGGCGCGTCCGGAAGGACCGCGCGGACGTCTTCGCGACGACGTCGGAGGGCATGCGCGGCAAGCGCGCGGTCGAGTGGAGGCTCGTCGACGAGGTCGTGCCGAAGCGGGCGTGGGACGAGACGGTCGCGTCCCGGGCCGCGTCCGCCGCGGCGGCGTCCTCCCGCCCGGCGGACGGGACCGGCATCGAGCTGCCCCCCTTGCAGCGCGAGGAGACGGCCGACGGGATCACCTACCAGCACGTCAAGGCCACGTTCGACCGGGACCGGGGGCTGGTGGAGATCACCGTGCTCGGCCCCGAGGGCGGCGTCCCGGAGTCCCTGGAGCGGGTGCACGAGCTGGGCGCGGCGTTCTGGCCGCTGGCCATGACCCGCGAGCTCGACGACCTGATCCTGCGGCTGCGCGCCAACGAGCTGGAGCTCGGGACGTGGCTGATCCGCACGCGGGGAGACGTCGAGGACGCGCTCGCGATGGAACGGGTGATCGAGCGGCACAGCAGGGACGACTGGCTGGTCAACGAGGTCCGGCACTACTTCAAGCGGGTGCTCAAGCGGCTCGACGTCACGTCCCGCTCGCTGATCGCGCTGATCGAGCCGGGCTCGTGCTTCGCGGGGGCGCTGCTGGAGCTGGCGCTGGCCTGCGACCGGCAGTACATGCTGGACGGGACCCTGGCGGACGACGCGGCCGATGACCCCAGTGGCCCGGGACAGGGCGACGAGGCCCAGATCATGCTGAGCGCGTCGAACTTCGGCACGTTCCCGATGTCCAACGGCCTGTCCCGGCTGGGCAGCCGATTCTTCGGCGACGACGACCACGTCGCGAAGCTGCGCCAGGAGACGGACCGGCGGGTCGAGGCCCGCGAGGCGCTGGAGATGGGCCTGGTCACCGACGCCCCGGACGACATCGACTGGGAGGACGAGATCCGGATCATGCTCGAGGAGCGTGCGTCGCTCTCCCCGGACGCGCTGACCGGCATGGAGGCCAACCACCGGTTCGTCGGGCCCGAGACGATGGAGAGCCGGATCTTCTCCCGGCTCACCGCGTGGCAGAACTGGATCTTCGTGCGACCCAACGCCTCCGGGCCGGACGGGGCGCTCCGCAGGTACGGCACGGGCCGCAAGGCCGACTTCGACCGCAGGCGGGTGTGAGGCCCGTGCGCGAGTGTGCGAACGAACCATTGACACAGCGAGTGTGCGAAGCGCCGAGCTCGCGCAGCGAGGGAGAGCGATGAGCATCGACTACAGCGAGAAGATCCCGAACAACGTCGATCTCGCCGGTGACCGCAAGCTGCAGCGCGCCCTGGAGTCCTGGCAGCCCAACTTCATCAACTGGTGGAAGACGATGGGCCCGGCCGTCCCGACCGAGGACGTGTACCTGCGCACCGCCGTCGACGTCGGCAAGGAGGGCTGGGCGCAGTTCGGCCACGTCGCGATGGAGGAGTACCGCTGGGGGGTGTTCCTCGCCGAGCGCGGGGACGACCGCCGGATCGCCTTCGGCGAGCAGAAGGGCGAGCCGGCCTGGCAGCAGGTCCCCGGCGAGTACCGCGCGGACCTGCAGCGGCTGATCGTGATCCAGGGGGACACCGAGCCCGCGTCCGTCGAGCAGCAGCGCCGCCTGGGTGAGACCGCCCCGTCCCTCTACGACCTGCGCAACCTCTTCCAGGTCAACGTCGAGGAGGGCCGGCACCTGTGGGCGATGGTCTATCTGCTGCACGCCTTCTTCGGCCGCAACGGCCGCGAGGAGGCGGAGGCGCTGCTGCACCGCAACTCCGGTGACCTGGACAGCCCGCGCATCCTCGGCGCCTTCAACGAGGAGACGCCGGACTGGCTGTCCTTCTTCATGTTCACCTACTTCACCGACCGGGACGGCAAGTACCAGCTCGGCACGCTGAAGGAGTCCGCCTTCGACCCGCTCTCGCGCACGTGCGAGTTCATGTTGAAGGAGGAGGCGCACCACATGTTCGTCGGCACCACCGGCATCGACCGCGTGGTGACGCGGACGTGCGAGCTGATGCGCGAGCACGACACGGACGAGATCGCCCCGCACGGCGGCATCCCGCTGGAGGTGATCCAGAAGTACGTCAACTTCCACTACTCGGTGTCCCTGGACCTGTTCGGCTCCGAGCAGTCCACCAACGCGGCGAACTACTTCACCGCCGGGCTCAAGGGCCGCTGGCAGGAGGAGCGCCGCCGCGACGACCACCGGCTCACCGAGGACTCCGGGACGATCGACCTGGTGCGGGACGGCAAGGTCACCCAGGACGAGGTGCCCGCGCTGCTCGCGCTGAACTCGGACCTGCGCAACGAGTACGTCAAGGACTGCCAGTCCGGCCTCAAGCGCTGGAACCGGATCCTCGAGAAGCTGGGCTTCGACGCGCGGCTCTACCTGCCGCACGTCGGCTTCAACCGGCACGTCGGGCTGTTCTCGGACCACCACGTGACCCCCGCCGGGGACCTGATCGGCGAGGACACGTGGAAGGCGAAGGAGGACTCCTGGCTGCCGAGCGAGGCGGACAAGGTGCACGTCCAGAGCCTGATGCGGCCGGTCTACGAGCCGGGCAAGATCGCCGGCTGGATCGCGCCGCCCACCAACGGGATCAACGGGAAGCCGTTCGAGTACGAGTACGTGCACCTGGCCTGATCGCGGTCCCGGGGGCTGACGCTCGAGTGGCTCGAGCGTCGATGGACGCCGCTCGAGCCACTCGGGCGGCAGGGGCCCGACGGAGCTGCCCCGCGAGCAGCACGGAGCCGATCCCGAGCAGCACCCCGTGCGCGATCCGCAGCTCCGGCCCGGCGAAGAACTGCGGCAGGAACAGCACCATCGCCACGGCGAAGGGGATCGCGAGCCGGCCGTGGGCGAGCGCGGTGAGCACCCCGGACGCCGCCAGCAGGACCAGGCCTGCGCCGAACACCGTCATCTGGGCGGGCCCCATCCGGACCGCCTCGGCCAGGTCGAGCAGGCCGGCGTCCCCCGTCGCCGCGATCCGCTGCCCGATCGCGTTCAGGGCGAAGACCTCCGCGCCGTAGTAGGGCAGCACCAGGCCCGTACCGAGCGCCCAGGTGGCGAGCCCGGCCGTCGTCAACCGCGTCCGCCGGCGGTCCCGGAACGCCAGCAGCCCGAACCCGACGAGCACGAAGCCTGCCACCGCGGCCAGGTGCGCCACCAGCCACAGCGGCGACGCGAACGCGGCCGCCGCGCCACCGGGCGTCGCGTCACCGTAGGGCCGCAGCGCCGGGTACAGCACGAACAGCGCCCCCGCCGCGACGAACGCCACGACGCCCAGGGCGTTCCGGGACCCCGTCGGAGCCGGCTCGACCTGGTTCTCCAGCACCGCCATGACCACTCCTCCACGACCGTGCGAGAGCGGCGCTCTCGCTCAGGAGGAGAGTGCACCGAGAGCGGTGATCGAGTCAAGAGCATTGCTCTCGATTTGTGCAACCGCTCTGCTCGCCCCACGCGCGCGGCTCGGTGTCGCGCGCGATGTCGACCCCGTGCGTCGCGCCGGATGACGCGCGTGGCGCCGGACCGCATGCCTGGAGCCGAGTGCGATCGTCAGTAGAACTCGACGGTGTCCACCACGTTGCGCAGCGGCTCCCCGTCCAGCAGCCGCCGGGCGTTGTCCGCGAACAGCTCCGCGATCCGGCGGTCCTCCGCCTCGTCCAGGGCCGCGGTGTGCGGGCTGAGGATCACGTTCGGCAGGTCCCACAGCGGGCTGTCCGCCGGGAGCGGCTCCACCGCGACGACGTCCAGTGCGGCGAACCCGATCCGGCCGTCCCGCAGGGCCCCGACCAGCGCGTCCTCGTCGATCACGGTCCCCCGGCCGACGCTCACGAGGGTCGCGCCCGGCCGCACCGCGTCGAGGACGGCCGCGCTGATCAGCTTCTCCGTCGCCGCCGTGCCCGGAAGGGTGACGACGATGCCGTCGACCCGGCCGACCGCCGCCTCCAGCTCGTCCGGGTGCACCACCTCGTCGACGAACTCGGGCGGCGCGCCGCCGTGCCGGGACGTCCCGATCACGGTCGTCCCGAAGACCTGCAGCCGCCTCGCCACCTCGATCCCGATCCCGCCGAGCCCGACGACGAGCACGGTCTGGTGCTCGAGCTGGCCCATGAACCAGCGGTCCGCCCAGTCGTGCGCGGCCTGGTGGCGCCGCAGCCGCGGCAGCGACTTGGCCCCCGCGAGCAGGCCGAACAGCGCGAACTCCGCCAGGGGGCCACCGTGCACCCCGGCGGAGGTCGTGAAGGTGATCCGCGCGAGCTGCTCCTCGGACAGGCCGGCGGCCCGCACCGATGCACCGCCGCCGGCGGCCATCGTCTGCACCCAGCGCAGCCCCGGGTTGGCCTCGACGACCCGCCTGAGCGCCCGGACGTCGACGTCCGGGATCCCGTAGAGGACATCCGCGGTGGCCAGCAGCTCGTCGAACCGGGCCTGCTGCTCCGGGGTACGGGTCCAGTCCGGATCGCCCGAGTGGTCCCCCGGGTGACGCTGCGAGGGCAGCAGGGAATGGTCCCGGACCAGCTCGATCCGGGGTTCGGCGTCCTCGATCAGGACGCACAGCTCTTCCTCGAGTGGCGTCGCCAGCACGACCCGCAACCGTTCTCCCACCGGACCTCCTGATCTCGACACCCTGGACACCGTCCACCACCTTGCCCCAGCCCCTTGACCGGCACGACAGCTGCCCCGACGATCACGCCATGACGCTGCTGCCCGGGGTGCGGTCCGCCACCGCCGACACCGCCCGCCTGCGGATGCACTACCTCGAGTCCGGCCCCGCGGACGGCGTGCCGCTGGTGCTCCTGCACGGCAACCTCTCCACGGGCCGCTTCTACGAGCACCTCATGCCCCGGATCCCCGATCGGTTCCGCGTGATCGCACCGGACATGCGCGGCTTCGGGGACACCGAGCCGAAGTCCCTCGACGCCACCCGCGGCCTCGCGGACTGGGCGGACGACACCGCGGCGCTGCTCGACGCGCTCGGGATCGACGCACCGCCGCATCTCGTCGGCTGGTCGACGGCCGGGGCGGCGATCGCGTCGTTCGCGAAGGCGCACCCGGTGGCCTCGCTGACGTTCCTGGACCCGGTGTCCCCCTTCGGCTACGGCGGCGTGCGCCGGGACGGCTCCCCGGTGTTCGAGGACTACGCGGGCTCCGGTGCGGGCGGCGCGAACCCGGACGTCGTGGCCCGGTTGGCGAGCGGCGACGCGTCGGACGAGAGCCCGTCGTCGATCCGGAACGTGATGCGCGCACTGTACTGGTCCCCGTCCTACCGGCTGCCCGCGGACCGGGAGGACGTCCTCGTCGCGGAGATCCTCAAGACCCTCGTCGGGGACGACGGCTACCCGGGGGACTCCGTGGCCTCGCCCCACTGGCCCGGGGCCGCCCCCGGCACCCGCGGCATCCTCAACGCCCTGTCCCCCAAGTACTGCCGCTGGGACGACATCGTGGACCTGGACCCGAAGCCGCCGATCCTGTGGACGCACGGCACCGCGGACCTGGTCGTCTCGGACAGCTCACCGCTGGACTTCGGCGTGCTCGGCGCGGGCGGGATCGTGCCGGGCTGGCCCGGCCCGGAGGTCTTCCCGGCCCAGCCGATGGTCACCCAGATCCGGGACGTCCTGGAGCGCTACGCCGCGGCGGGCGGCGAGGTGCGCACGGAGATGTTCGAGGGCTCGGGCCACGGCCCGGTCGTCGACGCCGAGGACCGCTGGCTCGCCGTCCTCCTCGACTTCCTCCCCTCCTGACCCCCGCGAGTCCCCCGACCCCCGCGAGTCGCGGTATCTCCGTCACCGAGTCGCGGTATTCCGTAGGGCCGATCGGGTGATGCACCGTCGGAGTCCGGTCGGCCCGCCCGATGGAGGGACGTGAGCGGACACCAGAAGGTCGAGCCCGACCCGGGCCTCGCGCTGCTCACGCTGTACGACACCGCGCTGCCCGAGGTCTACGGGTACCTGCTCGCGCGGTGCGGCCGGCGGGCGCTGGCCGAGGATCTCGCGGCGGAGACGTTCCTCGCCGCGGTCCAGGCGTGCCGTCGCGCGCCGTGTCCGGACGTGACCACCGGCTGGCTCGTCGGCATCGCGCGGCACAAGCTCGTCGACCACTGGCGGGCCCTGGACGTCGAGGACCGGCGGTTGCGGCTGCTCGAGGGCGGCGCCGACGACCTCGACGACCCGTGGGACGCCGAGCTCGACGCCCTGGTGGCGCGGGACGTCCTCGCGCGGCAGAGCCCGCAGCACCGGGCCGCGCTCACCCTGCGCTACCTCGACGGCCTCCCGGTCGCCGAGGTCGCGCACCTGCTCGACCGGACCGTGCACGCCACCGAGGCGCTGCTCGTCCGCGCCCGCGCGGCCTTTCGCCGCAGCTACGACCGTGAGAACTCCGACGGAGGGAGCCCGGCATGACCGATCCGCTGGACGCCCTCCGTGACCCTGTGCGCCCCGTCGACCCCGATCCGGCGTTCGCCGCGCGCCTGCGCGAACGGCTGGAGCGGCTGGTCCTCTCCGCCGCGGTGATCGACTCGGCTGCACCCCTGACCAGTACCCGGGAGACCACGATGACCACCGCCCAGGCCGAAGCCCTGCCCCTGCACGACATCACCAGCTACCTGGCCGTCCCGGACGCCGCGGCCGCCCTCGACTTCTACGCCGACGTGTTCGGCGGGGTCCGCCGCGGCGAGCCGATCGTCATGCCGGACGGGCGGATCGGGCACGCCGAGATCGCGATCGGCGGCACCGTCCTGATGCTCGCCGACGAGTTCCCGGAGCTCGGGCTGCGGGCCCCGGCCCCGGACGCCGTGTCCGTGTCCCTGCGGCTGGAGGTCGCGGATCCGGACGCGGTCGTGGACCGCGCGGTGGCGCGGGGGGCGCGGCTGGACCGCCCCGTCGGCGACTCGCCCTACGGCCGCGGCGGGGCGATCACCGACCCGGCCGGGCACCGCTGGATGGTGTCCCGTTCGCCGTCGTCCACCGACGTCGTCGTGCGTCCGGGGGAGCCGGGGTACACCTCGATCTGGACCCGGGACGTCGCCGTCGCCGACCGGTTCTACCGGACCGTCCTGGGCTGGGAGACCACCGAGGTCCGTGACGGCGCCGCCCGCCGGATCACGAACCTGAGCGCGCATGCGGGGATCCACGGCGGGCAGGAGCACTCGACGCTGTACTGCGCCTACGGCGTCGTGGACGTGGACGAGACCGTCTCCCTGGTCCGGGCGGCCGGCGGCACCGCGCAGGACCCGACCGAGGAGCCCTTCGGCCGGGCCGCGAGCTGCGTCGATGACCAGGGCCTCCCGTTCACCGTCTACGCCGGCACGGGCGGCAGCGGGCCCGGCCGGGACACGACGTCTCCGGGCGAACTCACCTACGCGACGATCGAGGTCCCGGACGACACCCGCGCCCGCGCCTTCTACGGCACGGTCCTGGGCTGGCGGTTCCTCCCGGGCCGGGAGCCGGGGATGTGGCACGTGCGGGTCGGCGGCACCGACCCCCGCCCGTCGCTCGGGCTCGCCGGGGGCCGGGAGCCCGCGACGGTGGTGCCGATGTTCGTGGTGGCGGACGTGTCCGCGGCGGTCGCGACCGTGCGGAGCCTGGGTGGGACCGCGACGGACCCGACCGACGCGGGCTACGGGACCTCGACGGAGTGCGTCGACGACCAGGACGGGCGGTTCTGGCTGGTCCAGTACTGAGCCTCCCAAGGTTCAGGAAAGCCACGTTCATGAAGAATCCTTACATGAATGTGGCTTTCCTGAAGGTCACCGGAGCTGCGCCTCGACGACGTCCGCCGCCGCGGCAGCCCCACCCGCGGAACGGAGCTCCTCGCTGATCGCCTTCAGCCGCGCCGCCACCTGCGCTGAGCCCGTGAGCTGCAGCAACGCCTCCCGGAGCCTGTCCGCGGTCGCCTCCTCCGCGGGGAGGTGCACCCCCACCCCGATCTCCTGCAGCATCGCCGCGTTGCCGAACTGGTCGACGGCCTGGGGCACCGCGATCATCGGGACCCCCTCGTACAGCCCCTCCGAGCAGCCGCCCATCCCGGCGTGCGTGACGAACGCCGACGCCCGGCGCAGCACCGCGAGCTGCGGCACCCAACGGTGCAGCTCGACGTTCGGCGGCAGCTCACCGACGTCGGCCGGATCGGTGTGCCGGCCGATGGCGATCACGACCTGCCAGGGCAGCGGGCCGAACGCCTCGACGCACGTGCGGAAGAACTCCGCCCGGTCCGTGTAGGCGGAGCCGAGTGAGACCAGCACCAGCGGCTTCTCCGGCGCGGGCCAGTCCCCCTGGTGCGGGCGCCGGTCCAGCGAGGGGCCGACGAAGGTGTGGACCGAATCGTCGACCTTGTCCGCGTGCGGCTGCAGGGCCCGCGGGATCAGCACCACGCAGCGCGGGGGACGCCCGCTGAAGCTGTCCGGGTCGAGGTCGATCCCGAGGCTCTGGAGCCACGCCGTGAAACGGTGCTCGTACTCGGCGTACCGCGGATCGCGCCGGAACGCGAGGGCCTCGCCCATGTCCTCCTCGTAGCCCTCCCACGCCACCATCGACGGGGAGAGCTGCACGAGCGGGAGGCCCCAGCGATGGGCCAGGGCCCGGCCGGCGTAGCCCGTGATGTCGTAGAGCACGAGGTCCGGGCGGTCACCCTCGAGGGCGGCCTCGAGCTGCGGGAACACGTGCGCCGCATCCTCCGCGAAGATCGACATTCCCTCGATCGGCTCGCTCGGCCACTGCTCGTCACGGGTCTCGTCCGGCAGGTGGGAGGTGTGCACGAGCGGCGTCGCACCGGTCGAGGCGACGACCTCGGCGAAGGACCGCGGGATCGCATAGCTGACCCGGTGGCCGCGCTCGACGAGCTCGGCGATCACCGGGAGGTGCGGGTTGACGTGGCCGTGCGCACCGGCGCCGACCATGAGGATGTGGGACACGGGATCTCCTGAGGAAGCGGGGACGAGGGCATGCGGACGGACCTGCCGTCGACGGCAGGTCCGAGCGGGGCCTCTCAGCCGTACAGCTGCTTCTGGATCACGGGGTGAAGACTAGGACCGAGCACGCCCGCCCGCACGTGGTTTCGGCGGATCGTGCGCGGAGATCCGCACGCCGGGGCCCTCCTCGTCCGCTCGGCCGCGGAGGGGAACCCCACGACGGAGGGAGGGGCTCGCTCAGCGTGATCGACGGACGTCCGAGATCACTGGATCGGGCGCACCCTCCCCTCACCCGATCATGTGGCTCTGGCTCAGAAGCGGTGGTGCGCCCTGTGGCGTGTCACGGACGGGTGAAC